>CALXSH010000004.1 GCA_944391065.1 uncultured Kiritimatiellota bacterium
TGGACAACCGCCCAGTACGGGTCCGTACGCTGGGTGGTGTGGGAGGACGGCGGGGTAACCCGCCTCCTACCTGATTTCAGAGCAGGCTGTCATCCCAGACAAAGGGCTCCCGCGGAACGGTGCCGAGCGTGTAGCGGGGAAGGAGTTCGGCGAGGGAACAGACGGATTCGTCCGCTTTGAGCCAACCGCAGGAGCGTGCCAGAGCCGAGAGAATCCGACCCGGCGTGATGCCGGCCTCTCGGTAGGCGGCGATTCGGGTGTCGCCGTGGCGCTTGGCCAGGCGGCGTCCGTCAGGTCCGACGACGAGCGGGATGTGGCAGAATTCCGGCATCGTCGCACCGAGGGCGCGGTAGAGAACGGCCTGGGAGGTCGTGGCGGGCAGGATGTCGTCTCCGCGGATGACCTCGGTCATGCCCATGGCGATGTCGTCGGCGACGACGGCCAGGACGTAGGCCGGAAAGGTGCCGCGGGCCACGACAAAGTCCCCGGTGACACTGTCGGCGCTCTTTGTCCAAGGGCCGCAGAAGCGGTCGGTGAAGCGTCCGGTCTCGTCGGGATTCAGCGCGTAGCGCCAGGCCGGCACAGCGTCGGTCGCATGCGGCGGTGTGGCCGTGGCCGGATCGCGGCAGGTGCCGGGATAGCGCAGAATCTCGCCGGGGTGGGGGGCTGAGGCCGCGTTCACAATATCGGCACGCGAACAGTAGCAGGGATAGAGCCGGGGCTTCAGGCGGTTCAGGATGCCGCTGTAGAGGCCGGTCCGTTCGGACTGGCGGACAATCGGTCCGTCCCAGTCAAAGCCAAGCCAAGCGAGAATGTCGGGGATTTCGGCGTCCGAGCCGGCCTTGTGCTTGGGGTGGTCGATGTCCTCAATGCGCATCCTCAGCGTGCCGCCGCGGCTGCGGACGCTGAGCCAGGCGATCATGAAGGTGCGGACATTGCCGAGATGGAGGGCACCGGTCGGGGATGGCGCCAAGCGTCCGACGGGGGGCACGGAGGATGAACTCATGGCGGTCAGAGGTGCGGCAGCAGGCAGGCCGCGATGACGTGGTCGTAGAGGACGGTGGTCTTGATCGGGATCCGCCTGTCGCGGAGCGCCGGGAAGTTGTCGGCCCAGGCGCCGAGAAGCTCCATCTCCAGCATGCCGGTGGCCGGGTCCGAACTGCGGATGCGCAGATCGGTCGGCGCAAAACGGATGCCTGTGCCGAGAGCCTTGGAGATGGCTTCCTTGGAGCACCAGAAGCGCAGGATGGCGGTCGGACCGTCACCGGCGCGGGTGGCGAGTTCCTGCTCCTCCAGCGTGAAGACTCCGCGGAGGAAGTCCTCCGTCAGGTCGCGGCCGACGCTCTCGACATCAAGGCCAAGTCTGCCCTTGGCTGTGACAGCGCCGAGAATCAGGCCCTCGGTATGGGCGATGGTCAAATCCAGCGGAGCCGAGATACGGTTCTGCCAGTCGCCCAACGGATGGGGCTTGCCGAGATTATCCTTCCAGATGGCGATGTCCGCCGAGGCTGTGCAGAGGTCGTAATTGGCCAGGAGGGCTCTGCGGACGGCCTCCTTGGCCGCGGTGCGGCCGAGGAGCCATTCGAGACGGCGGAGCGGGGCGCCACCCATCTGGGCGAAGTCTTCGCGCTCGTTGGGCGTGAGAACCGCTTCGGCCAGTGCGCGGAGCCAGAGCTCCTGGTTGCCGACGAAGAAGTCGGGCGTGTCGTTGACGTAAATCGAGCCGATGATTTCGGCGTCGGGCGAGGGAAGAATCGCGGCCGGCAGCGGTTGGGTGATGAAGTAGCGGGCCGGATTCATGATGAAGTTGTGCAGTTCCCTGCCGGCGCGTCCGCTGACCTCTTCCCAGCCACGAATCTCAAGGATGGTGTTACCGGCTTGGTCGGAGACGATGATGTCGACCTGGTGGGAGCGCGTCGTCACGTTGACCAGGCGAAGAGTCGCTTTCAGACGGGTGCCTTCACGGATCCATGCCGCGTAGTAGTGTATGGCCGTACAACGGAAGGGCAACGAAATTGCGCCATGAAAACGTTCGTGCGAACGCCAGAGCTGGAAGCCCGAGAGGGCTGCATCCAGAAGCAGGGGCATGGCCTCGAAACGCGGGTCGCGTACATAGCGGACCGTCGCACTGCGGGCCGGCATACGGATTTCGTAGTCGATGCCATTGTAGCCCCAGGTCTGGACCAAGCGGACATTGCGGAGCAGGGGACCCTGGAAGAGGCGTGAGGGATAGATGTCCTTGGCACGCCAACCGACCGGTTTGGGGGCAGCCAGCGGGACATCTTCCGGCTCCGGTGCCCGGGGAAGCCCTGTGCCGAAGACAAACTGAGCTTCCATGGCGGTCTGCGCCTGCTCGTCCGAATCGTTGGTCAGACGGGCCCGGATACGACGGGAGCCATCGGCCTCCGGCGGGCCGGCCTGAACGATGACCCGCAGAGGAAGGGCGCCGAATTCAAAGGAGAGCCAGTGTTGGGCCCTGAAATGATCGATACGGATCAGCAGAAGCCCTGGCACGAGGCGCTTGGCGGCCTCCGCCATCAGCTCGAGGGCAGAGGAGACGGAGAAGAGCGTCAGACCGCGCAGCTGGGGATTGGTGAGAGAGACCAGCGTCGTGCCGATGGCGTAATCGTTGAAATAGGGGACATCCTCGATGCGCATGACGCACCGCAGGTGGAGTTCGCTGTCGGAACGGAAATGTTCCTCGCAGCCGCGGGCCAACAGCGGGAAGGGGGTGCCGGTATTGGGGGCGTCGCGGCGGATGGCGCACTGGTGGTCAGCCGGCTGTGCCGTGACCGGCACCTCCACGGAGTAGGGGGTGGGGTCGATCTGGTCCGGCTTCAGCACGGGTAGCTCGCGCGGCAGCTTCAGCGTGAGCAGGGAGATCTGGGAGTCGGCGACGGGGCAGTCGAAGTTGAGGCGCTTGGCGTGGTCAAAGAAACGCAGGCCGGAGTAGTCGAGGCTGACGCCCTGCGCGGCCAGACGTCCGAGGGCCTGGCCGACCTGCATGCCGCCGGAACGGTGCAGGATGTGCATCGGAATGACCGCGACGGGTTCCGGACGGTCCTTCAGAATCTTCTCAATCAGCGGTGTCAGCAGCCCGCGGGCGCCGACCTCAACGAAGATGCGGCACCCGTCGTCGTACATTCTGCCGATCATGGCCCGAAAGTCTAGCGGGCGGATCATCTGATCGGTCAGCCCGCGGACGATGTCCGGGATTTCGGGACCGATCAGCTCCGTTTCTCCGGCGCAACAGGAGTAGAAGGGGACGTGGCTGGCCGAGGTGACCTTCCCGGCGAAGAAATCCTCGAAGATACGCCTGATGGCGGCCGGGGCCAGCCCGGTATTGAAGGGGGCCAACAGCGGTTCGGCGACGGAGAGGCCGCCGCCATTGCGGATGGCGGTCTCGACTTCGGCTTGCTTCTCCGGCGCGACGGCCAAAACGGTGTCTTCGTCAGAGAGAATCTGGGAGATGACAATATGCTGCGGATCGCGTTTGGCCAATTGCTGCAGGCTGGCCGTCGGGATGCCGGAGGCGGTCAGCTGGACCATCGGCGTGCGGGCGCCTTCCTGGCCGAGACGCATCAGGATGCGACCGGCGTCGCGGAGAATCTTGACCAGACGGCGCTTCGGGTCGTGATGGGTCGCGTGGAAGGCCGTGAAGCTGCCCAGACCCACGCCGCCGACGGCATCGGGCACGACGCCGACGGAATCCAGCAGGTCGGCAAAGACCTTGCTGGCCAGATAGGTCGAGGCTGTGGCCAGAAGCGGCAGAAAGCTCTTGAATGGGTCGAGGGGAAGGGTGTGTTCCGGAGAGGTGGAGAAGAGCCACTCGGATGGCGAGGCGACGTCGCAGAACCCCGAGAAGGCTTCCTCCATGTCGTCAAAACGCTGGCGGACACCGTCGAAGGTCAGGGCCAGGTCGCGCATCATTTCGAGGTGGAAGCTGCCGGTGCCTGGAAAGACGAAGGCCAGTTTCCCGCCGGAGAGGGCCAGCGGCGAGGTTGTGAAGAAGACGCCCGACTTGTCGCGCAGGCGCGAACGTCCGCTCTCCAGCGCGTGGATGGCGAAGCGGATGCGGTGCTGCATCTCGTCCAGTGAGGCGACCCACATACCGGTCACGCAGCGCTTGCCGTGCGCGGCTTTGGTCGCGGTGTAGACGACGTCAATCAGTCGCAGCCCGACGCTGCAGGCGATGAAATGGGAGATCTTGGTGAGCTCTTCCTTGAGCGCTTCCGGCGTATCGGCGCCGACCAGGCAGAGCACGCCTTCGGTACGTTCGTTAGTCATCGGGCATGGCCTCCAAAATCGCGGCACCTGCCCGTCCTTTGCGGGAGACCGTGCTGACCGCCAGACGCCGCGGACGCGCGGACGAGGCGATCCATGGGCGGGCCTCCTGCACCCAGTAATAGGCGCGCTCGGGCAGCTTCAGACGGAAGGTGTCGTCGACAGGAGTAACGGAGGGCGGCAGGATACAGTGGTTCAGTGCGAGCAACCCCTTCAGCAGGCCGAGGGCACCGGCGGCGGTAAAGGTGTTGCCGAAGGCCGTTTTGGCCGAACCGACGGCCAGCAGCGGAATGTGGGCGCCGCGATTGGCGGTGGCGGCGTTGAGCAGGGCCTCCTCGGCGGCGTCCTCCTCGGGGATGCCGGAGGCATTCATTTCCCAATAGTCGATGTCGCGGAAACCGTTGGGCATGCGGCGCAGGGCGCGGTGTAGGGCGCGGCGCAGGCTTTCGCGCAGTCCATCCTCCGTTGACGGCAGGCCGGAGACCATGCCGCAACCGTGCAGACGGGCATAGCAGCGCGAACCGTCGTCGCGGGCGTCGGAGCCCCTTCTGAGCACGAAGGCCGCGCCACCCTCACCGGGCAGCGTGCCGCATGTCCCATCCGTGAAGGGTGACAGTTCGTGGGCCGTGGTGAAGGGGGTGAGCACCGCTTCGCCAAGCAATCCCGGCATCAGGATGGGCGGCTGCACGGCCACAACAACGGCCGCGTCGCACTGATTCGTGCGCAGGGCGTTGGCCGCGGCCTCAAGTCCGGTGAAGACCGAAGCCTCGCCGGCGGAGCAGAGGCAGGCCGTGTCGCAGGCGGTGACCGTCTGGGCCAATCTGCGGACCACGTCATCGCCGCGCGCGGCGTCGAGCTGCGACGGACGGAGCCGGGGCAGTGTCGCGGCCAGCTCGGTGCGCAACTGAGCCGCCTGACTGCCGGTCATGGCCGGCACAAAGCGCTGAATGGCGGTCATCAGCTGTTCAATGCCTGTGGCGTGCTGGAACCAATTGATGGCGGCGGGATTGAAAAAGGGATCGTAGCCGACGTAGAGGGCCACGCGGTCGGTCCTGTCGGAGCCGGGCGGCATGCCGGCATCATTCAGCGCGTCGAAGATGAGTTGAGCCACGAACCAGAAATCGGGATTGTCGCCGAGGCTGACTTCCGGAATGTCGGGCATCATGTCGGAGCGGCAGGCGAAGTTGTCGCCGAGCGCCGCGCAGACCTCCGGCATGGTATGGGCGGGGAAGAGATCCTCGGAGATGTGGGCGCCCTCGCTTTCGCCGAACGGCGCGAAGAAGGACTGCTTATGCAGAATGGCCTTCCAGAGCGCACGCGGCGTGGCGGCACCGCCGAAGCTGCCGCTGATGCCGGTAAATACAATACTGTCGGCATGAGGAATCATGGTGCTTCCATTCTAGCACATCCGTCCGGACGCGACGGAGCGGACCGACCGGCACAGGGACGCGGTCCCGAGGGGTTAGCTCTTGCGCTTCCGTATCCGGATGCCAAAAAGGAAACTTCTGCGCCAGCCTTTCTTGGTGTGGGTAGACCAGACAATGCCCAAGAGATGGCGGAGCAGAAATCCCAAGGCGCGGCTTCTGTAGGGGGTCTTCAACAGGGCGAGCCAGTAGGGCCCCCACGACCAGTTCCACGCAATGTTGCACCACGGCTTCTCGTAGTATCCGGCGTAATGGCGGATAATCGTGTTGCACTTCCGAAGGCGCAGATGAGTTTCCGTCACGCAATAGTCAGACGAAAGCTCTGCCATCCGGTTGCGCAGAACCCTGTTGATGACGACCTGATCGGTCGCCGAGAACGTGTTCATGTCCAAGGTCTTTACGCAGTGCTCCGTGTCGGAAAAGAAGGCTTCAGGAATGTGTTCCTTGTTCAGCCGGTCGCAGTCCATGACCAGAAGACCGGCATAAAAGTATGGCGTGTCAGGTGCCAGGCCGATAGCCTTCTTGTAGTTGCTCCATCCCTCTTGGCCTGATGTATCACTGATTTCGCGGACGGCGGCAACTGGTTTTTCGTCCGTCAGCGGCGTTTCCCAGAGCTCACGCAAGGGCCCACGGATTACGACGTCGACGTCCGAATAGATGACACGTCCTGGTATCAGTGTCGGGATGATGAATCGGTAGTATGTTTCCTGCGAAATGTATTCCAGTGGCGTCGGAAAGGCGTCGAAACGGCGCCGATCGATATCGTGGAAGACGATGTCGACGCGACCGTCCTGTCGCATGGAGGCCAGTTTGGTACGGGTCTCCGTCGAGAGATTTCCGGACAGAATGTGGAAGCAAAACTGTTCGTCCGGATTGCTCGCCAGAGCGGACGCAATCACAACCGCGGCGTGCTGGGCATATGAGTCCGAAATACAGAAGGCGAAGATAATGGGGTCGGATGTCATCGCTTTACCTTTCCAAGTCGAGTCAATGATAACACAGATAATGATGGCGCGGTAATCTCACGTATCCATGTGACGCTGATGTGTCCTGCATGCAGTTTGGCGGATGCAGGGGCGCATCGCGCGGGGATTGGGGTTGCGTCGGATGGGGGTGATGGCGTACTCTGACAGCAACGGTACCATTCGGCCCGTGGGCCCTCAGACGGCCCGGCGCGCAGGAATCGGGGAAAGAACGACACATGAGCGAACGCATCATCGCCATCTACAAAGATTATCTCCGGAGCGGACGTGGGGCGGACCGTTCCGTGGCCGCGCTGGCCAACGCGTTGGTCGGGCATGGTCATGAGATCCATGTCATCACGCAGCAGCGTCCGACGGATCCTCTGTCGGTGACTTTTCTGCCGGAGGTCGTCTGCCATCATATCCGCCGCAGCCGCATCCGTTCTCTGGCTGGCTTCATCAATAAACTTTTTCTGCGCACAGTGTTCGGTGAACGTCTCCTGCGCCGTTTCCTGCCGTGGCTGGATCTGATGCGCGAGACATCGCTTCGGTTGCACACCTGCCTGAAGGAAATTGCGCCGGAGGTTGTCATTGCCGCCGGAACCAATGAGTGCGTGGAGCTCACTTACGTAGGGTATCCCTGCGCGCCGATTGCGCAGATGTTTCAGGTCTACCCGCCCGTCTGCTTTGCCAAAAACAAATATCAGCGCGTCACGCGTCTGAAACGTGCGCTGCCCATGGTTGATGCGGTTCAGGTCCTTCTGCCGTCGCATCGGGCCCTTGTACGGGAATACACGCGGGCCCCAATCGAGGCCATCGGCAACGCCATCGCCTATCCGCCCGACGAACCCCTTCCGCCCGTCAGTTCCCGCGATAAAGTCATCATTTATGTGGCCTATTTCTCAAAGGACAAGAACCATGCCGATCTCATTGATGCCTTCGCGTCTCTGAAGAACGGCAAGGATTGGGTGCTGCATCTGTACGGGACCGGGACCAAGGAGTGGGAAGCCCGCCTGAAGGAACAGGTCGCGCGGCTCGGTTTGGAAAAGCGGGTTCGCTTCTGCGGTTTGCTGTCGGTCCGTCAGCCGTTGCTTCACGCCTCCATCTGTGCCTATCCGTCGAAGACGGAGGGCTTCGGGATGGCGTTGGCCGAGGCCATGTGGTGCGGTCTGCCTTGCGTTGGCTTCAGGAACGCGCCCGGTGTGAACGAACTGATTGTGGACGGGGCCAACGGCCTGCTGGCAGATTCCACGCCCGAAGCGATGGCGGCTCAGCTGGACCGCCTGATTGCCGACGAAGCGCTCCGTGACCGTCTGGGGACCTACGCCGCGCGGACCGCCCGTGTCAATTACCGTCCGGAACGCATCTGGCAACAGTGGGAGGACCTGATTGACTCCCTCTGCCGCGCGGCCGCTTCCAAGTCTGTGACGGGCGAACCCTCCGCGTCCGGGCCGAGTCAGGAGGCGTGATGAAACAGCTTCTTGCCATTCTGTCGCTGACGGTCTGCACGTTTCTGGAAGCCCGTGAGTGGCCTTGGTCCGGACGTGCCGACATTGAGGCGCTGCGTGCCGATTACATTGCGCCCAGGACCTCAATCGGCGAACCCGAGACCGACTGGGAGCCGGTGCTGAAGCCGATTGCCGAGCGCCTCGCGGCCGACGCGAGGACTCCGCTGGAAGCGGCGATGGCCCTCAACCGCGGCATTTTCAGAGAGACCGGCGTAATCTATTCGACCAAGCGTGACTATCCCAACCAGGATCCGCTGCACTCCATCCGCATCGGCATGGCTTCCTGTTCCGGCCTCTCGATCATGCTGGTCGATGCCTGCCGCAGCATCGGCATTCCTGCCCGCGTGGTCGGCTGCATGTGGGTCTCCAAACCGGGTAACCATACCTGGGTCGAGATTTGGGACGGTGACTGGTATCCGCTCGGGGCCATCGAGGATTCGCCGCCGGATAAGCTCTGGTTCCTGGATGACGCGGCAGCGGCCATCGCGGACGATCCGCGCTATGCCATTTACGCCGCGCGCGGCACGCCTTCGCCCGGCGGCACTCTCTTCTACGGCTGGAATGTCCCTGCCGACAACGTCACCGCCCGCTATACGGCCCGCCGCAAAGAGGCCGATGGCGTCCGCGTCCATATCGCTGCCGAACGCGGGGGGGAGCGCGTGGCGGTCCCCTTCACGGTCGCCGGGCAGACTTACGTGACCCCCGGACCGCGTCAGGATATGAACGATTACGCGACCCTCACGCTTCCCGAGGGTGCGTCTTTTACGGTTGAAATCGAGGGAAAGCGGTTGACGTACACGGCCGAACCCGACGTCATCCGAATCATTGAGCTGAATCAGTAAGAACACCCATGGCACCGTCGGCAACAAGCTCAAAATTCGAATTTTCCTCCTGGAACGCCACCCGTTTCTTTGTGCCGCTTTGCATTCAGGCCATGAGCCAGGGGCTGACCTATCCGCTGGTCGGCACCATCGTCGCGCACGGTCCCGGAGAGGCCGCGGAGTACTCAGCCTTTGCCCAGGGGCTGATGATTATGTTTCTGCTGGGCTGCGTCGGTTATGGCCTCGTCACGACCGGCATGGTCTTCGCCAAGGACCGCGTCGGCTATATCCGATTCTCGCGCGTCACCATCGCCATCATGCTCGGAGAAGCCGCGCTTCAGATCCTGCTGGCTCTTCCCGGCATATCGACGCTTGTCTTCGGCCACCTGCTCGGTCTGGACGGGTATCAGCTTGAGGTCGCCCGCTGGTCCATGTTTTGGTCGCTGCCGGCCCAGATGGGCTTCTTCATGCGCAACATCCCGCAGGTCATCCTTTACAATGAACACGAGACCTCGATCGCCAACGCCGCCACCATCATGCGTATCGTCGTCACCGCGGTCGTCGCGCCCCTCTTCCGGTGGGCAGGCTTGGTCGGGTGGCAATGGGGTACGGTCTGCTTCACGGTGCCCGTGCTGCTGGAGTCGGCCGTCATGTGGCTCTTCGCGCGCTCCTATGTCCGCGGCCTACCGCGCAAACTGGCCGGCGTCGGCAAGGTCACCGCGATGAAGGTCTTTCTCTTCAGCATCCCGCTCTCCCTCGGCGGCTTCATGCTGATGCTTGCCGTCTTCGCGCTCAATGCCATCATTAACCGTACGGAAAACGGCGTCAGCATGCTGGCTATCCATCTCGTCGCCATCGGTCTGATCAATCCGCTCTCCTACGGCGCCCTGCGCAATCAGGCCGTCGCAATCGGCTTTCCGCCGGCGTATGACGGTGATAGCCGTACTTTCCGTTTTGCGGTCTGCAGCGGTTTGGCGCTGTCGCTCCCGTTGCTGATTATGCTGATTCCGGCGCTCAGCGGCTGGTATTTCTGCCACATCCAGAACCTGCTTCCGAGTCAGGAGCCGCTTGCTCGCAATGCCCTGTGGGTAGCGATGCTCTTTCCTGTGCTGCAGGCCATGCGCGGACACGCCGAGGGGTTGGCGGCCTATCGTCGCCGTCCCAAAGCCGTGCTGATGGGGCAAGCGGTCTTCTTCGCCGTTCTTACGGCGACCCTGCTGTTTCTTTTCCTCCTGCGCATGCCGGGTTATCTGATGGGGATTACCGCGCTTTGCTGTGCCTCCGCCGCGACGCTCGCCGCGATTCGGATATCTCTTTCGAAACGCTTCTCCGGGATGGCCGATATGCCTGTGCAGCATTTGACACGCTGAGCTATGCGTCAAACAGAACGTGCACCGAAGCCTAAATCGGGGGCACGCGTTATGCCTCATTTGCCGGACACCGGGGAAGGGGCGGATGGCGGACTTTGGCGGGTACGTGCACAAACACGCCGAACGGATGCGGTTCCCGTCGCGCGGAGCTGAAGCGTTGGTACGCCGGCTATCGGTTCTCCCCCAAGAGCCTTGCCCACCCTTTTACCCCTCCCTTTTGGAGGCTGCGGTGAAGCGCGGAGCGGATGAGAGCGCAGACCGATTCAAAAGTGGGCGTAAACCAATTCAAAAGTGGGCGACAATTGAGGCAAAAGTGGGCGTAAACCGACTCAAAAGTGGGCGTAGTTTTACGGCCATGCCCTTACAGGCACTTATTTGAAGGTGCCGGAGAAGGGAGGGCGTGCCGCCGTGCGCAACGCTCCCGGGGCCGCGCGGCCGGTTTGTCGTAGTGATGCGTGAAGCTCTTCTTGGTCTCGCATTTGACGTTGCTGATGGTCATACATGTGGCTACACATAGGTTGCTGTAGTCTGACCATCGGACACACAGACGGTTAATGGCATTCAGCAAGTCTGGGTTGTCGAAACGACGATATCCGAAGCGAGTGCGTGCCAGGCTTGACTTCTTCCGCTCGCCGTGTGCATTGTCGTTGCAACAACCTGTGCGTGACCTTGCAAACGTAATCTTCGGATGATCCTTGGCGAATCTTACGAGGTGGTCATGGAGCGGGAAGCGCCCGACCATGAGACGGCCCTTCACTCTGCGTGACTTTGCATAGGCGTACTTTGTGCGCTTCTGGGCGATGCACTCTGTTCTCGGTTGTCGCGACATAATGTTATCCATGCACTACAGTGTAGGGTGTCCAGTAAATGAGGAAAAGCCCCTTTCCCAGAAATTTTCTCTTCCGGTTTCGGTGCACTTTGTTATGAAGAATGGCACACTGAGGCAATGTCGGCTTCGCGGCATACATTGAGGGGAGATTTTTGGTATGCTTGCGGGCATGAGGACATTGTTGGTTTTACTGGTGATTGCAATCTCTGGCGCGCTCCCGGCCCAAACGGATCGCGGCGCTTTTCGGCAGCCCGTCCCGGAGACAGGGCGGCCGGAGCTTCGCTGGCTGGACGAGGCCCTGTATGACTCCGGTTTTCTGTTCACCGACAAAGTCCGTCAGGCCTACTTTGATCTTTGCCTTGAACAGGTCGCCCCGGATTTGCATTTCAGCGAGGAGACTTGGGAGTGGCTGCTTGATCATCCGGCGGTGTTCAATGCCGCTTTTGCTTTCTCTTACCCGCCTAATCCCAACATTATTCATAACTTTGTCAAGCTTGCCAAACTCGTTGGACCGGTTTATGCGGAGAAATATCAGCAGCTGCTGATTGCTTTTGCCGTGGCCAATCGTGACCGACGGCTTCTTGAGTCTGTCCGGGGAGAGGGGCGTTACGGTTCGCTGATTGGGCGCAATCTGACTTATGATCCCGGTTTCAAGGCCGAACTTGAAAAAGGCGTCGTCCAGCAAAACGGCTGGTATATCAATCATGACGTTGCGGTTCCCGCCGAGTCGGCCTTCGCCTCCGACATGAACGGCGTTATCTTCCCCGACGAAGCCGAGCGCCGGACCCGTCTCCAGCGCCTTCACGCCAATTTTGATCTCGGAGGCGACGCCGACGCCAAAGCCGTTGCCAATTGGCTTAAGGCCAACCGAAGCACCAAGATTTATGAGATCATGAGCTTGGACTGGGACCGTTTCTATCAGAAGACCGGCATCAAACTGCGCGAGAAACGCGAGCCCAAGAGTCTCCCTTGGGACAAAATCGCCCATGTTGCCGGCCGTTATCCGCCCCGAACCTTTGCGACGGTTGCCGAGACCCTCTGTCTGCGCATTCAGCGGTATGAACAGAAGGGAGCAGAGCGCTCCAAACTTTTCCCGCTTTCCAAGGCGCCGTGGCCGCTGTTGCTTTTGCTGACTCAGAATGATCCGGTCGATGAATCCACTTTTTTCTGGAATATGTACATGCGAACCGGCGGTGTGCCGGGGTATGCGACCTATTCATTCGACTATACGAAACCCGAAATTCGCTACAACGACGGCGTGTGGCATCCCGATGCCGCTCCGCGCATTCTCACCGACGGCGGTGTCTGCGGCCGTCTCTCCACCATGGCCGAATTTGCCCAGCGTTCCATCGGTACGCCGGCCCAAGGGATGGGGCAGCCCGGACACCGGGCCTTCATGACCTATGAATACGGCAATGGCCGTTACTCTGCGGCCATGCACCATTCCGTCAATACCATCGACGTATCCACCGTGCAGTGGTGGCTCACGCCGGTCTGGGGCCCCACTTTCGACCAGAAGACCAAACTCAACGATTTCGGTGAGCTGAACGGGGCGAACAGTACCAATTATGAGCGTGACAATATCCGTTGGCATATTGGCCTCTGTGAGGCTATGAACCGCGGCCTCTCGTCTTGGGAGGATACCCGTATGGCACTCATAATTTACGATTTTTACCCCGATGCCAGCAACGAGCAGAAGGAGGCTTTATTGCGGTCCGCATTCCTGCTCAACGTAGCCAACACCGATGTCGTCTTCCGCCTGGCCAAACTCCGCAAGGGCAATGCGCGGCAGACCGAAAAACTCCGCGATGCTTTCCGTAGGGGCTTTGTCGACACGGCGGCCGGCTGTACCGGTGACGAGCCGATCAAAGCCGACCAGGATCTCTCCCGCCTGCTCCGCTCCAACGCCGTTGGCCCGCGCAATCCAAAGAAAGTGACCAACGAATGGGCGCTTTTTGTCCTCAACGGAATTTTTGTCGGCACTTACACCAATATCCCCGACGAATTCAGTGAGGATTACCAGAAGAACCGTCTGCAGTGGATTGCAGACAAAAATGCTTATGCCAAAGTCGTCGCCGAAGAGCTCAAATATCAGAAGCGCCTCGGCAATTCGCCTTTCCTCGCAGAAGTCCAGCGTCTGAACGACAAATACGACCGCGTGCGCCTCGGCGCCGAAATTGACCGGACCCGGACAGTCAAGGAAGAACGTGAGCGCCGGAAGGCGCAGGAAAACGCCTGGTAACCTCTCAGACCGGCGAAAAGTTTTCGGAACGCAATGTTTTTCTTCAAGCGCAAGAACAAAGTCACCATCATTCCCCGTGAACAACACCGACTCTCCCGCAAGGACATCGATCCGGACGCACTGAAGGTGCTTTACCGCCTCGCCTCCCTCAACTACGAGGCCTATCTGGTCGGCGGCAGTGTCCGTGACCTGCTCCTCGGCCGCAAACCCAAGGACTTCGACGTCGGTACCGATGCCCGGCCGAACGAAATCCGCAGGGTCTTCCGCAACTGCTTCCTGATTGGCAAGCGTTTCCGTCTGGCCCACATCGTCTTCGGCAAAAAGGTCATCGAGACGGCGACCTTCCGCAAGGCCCCTGACGCCAACAGCGTGGCTGACGAGCACGGCCTCTACCAATATGAGGACAATACCTACGGCACTCCCGAGGAGGACGCCCTCCGACGCGACTTCACGGTCAATGGTCTCTTCTACGACATCAAGACCTTTGCCATCATCGACTGGGTCAACGGTCTCAAGGACCTTCAGGCCAAGGTTATCCGCTGCATTGGCGATCCCGACGTCCGTTTCGAAGAAGACCCCGTGCGCATGATGCGAGCCGTCCGCTTCGCGGCCAAGCTCGGTTTCACCGTCTGCGCCTCCGATGTGCGCGCCATCCGAAAGCATGCCCCCGCGCTGGCCAATGCCTCCGTCTCCCGCCTCTGCGAGGAGATTATGCGGCTCTTCGTCAAGGGCGCTTCGGAGCGTTCCATCCGGCTCTCCTACGAGTACGGCCTGCTGCGGCAGCTCCTGCCGAGCGTCACCGACTGGATGGACCACTCCAAAGCCAATGCCGAAGCCGTCTTCGCGTCTCTCCGCGCTCTCGACGAAGCGACCGAGGCAGAGGGTTTCGAATCAACCGCGGCCGTCGCCTTCGCCGCGATGCTCTGGCCGATGGTCTCTGAGGCCGTCGCCGCGGCCCCTTCCGGCCGCCGCCGCAACGACCGTTTCGCCCGTCGTTGCGCCGCGCAGGAGGCCTTCGCCCCCATTGTCGCAAAGTACAAGCTCCCCCGTGCCGTCTGGATGACCGCCGTCGACCTCCTTGAGCTCCACTCCCGGTTCTGGGAGCAGCCCAACCCCGCCAGCTCGCGCGACGCGCGCTTCGTGATGCACTCCGTCTGGCCCGAGGCCTGGATGTTCGCCCGCGCCCTCATCCGTGTCACGCCCGATCGCCCGTGGAAACTCGACGCCTGGCGCGCCTACTCCGAATCCCTCGGCAACCGTATGGGCAAGGCTTCCGACGGGGAGAGGCCCCGCAAACCCCACGCCCGCCGCCGCCGTCCGCGCCGCCGCAAGGGCGGTGACCGCGGCAACGCCACCCAACCCGCGGCCACGGCCGGAGCCTGACGCTTCGGCTGTCTGCCGGCGTCCCCCGCCTCGCCGCTCTTTCATCCCGACGCATTTTCTGCACGCTGAC
Organism: uncultured Kiritimatiellota bacterium; assembly: GCA_944391065.1. Lineage (GTDB taxonomy): Bacteria > Verrucomicrobiota > Kiritimatiellia > RFP12 > DVOR01 > Spyradenecus. The sequence goes on from CALXSH010000004.1 coordinate 14,894, forward strand.
CGCGATTGGCCGTCACCGAAGGGTGGCGGCCGAATGTTGTAGGGGCGGTGCGAGAAAATCTTTAATTACGGAAATGTAATGGGTAGGGCGGCGAATAGCGGGCATGAGGTGAGGAAGTAGGGGGATTCTTTACGGATGTGTAATGGAGATGACAGGAAGTGTAATCGATAGGCGGGCGCGAGCGGAGGAAGAATCACGCAGAGGGGATGGGGGGTTTGTTATAGTAAAGCGAATTTCAGCACGAGTGAGACGAGCAAAGGAGCTGAGTATGGACCATCGACAGCGGGAATCCTCCCCGAAACCTTTCTTTTCGCAGCCAGACGTTGGGCTGTACAGCTTTGGTAACGAACATGACGCGTGCGGCATCGGTTTTGTTGCGGATCTGAACAACAAAGCCGATCACAGCATCGTGACGCGGGCCCTGACTGTATTGGAGAAGCTGACGCACCGCGGCAGCGCCGGCAATGACGTGAAGACCGGTGACGGCGCGGGCATTCTGACGTCCCTGCCGGACGCCTTTTTCCGCGCGGTCGTCGGGACGGAGCTCCCGGCGCGCGGCCGTTACGGCGTGGCGATGCTCTTCGGCGCGAAGGGCAAGGAAAGGCTTATTGACCGTCTGGTGAAGGCGGAGGGCTGCACGCCGATTCTGTGGCGCGCGGTGCCGACGGACGATTCGACGCTGGGCGTGACGGCCAAGAAGTCGTGCCCGTCGATCCACCAGCTCTTCATCGCGGCCCCGGAGACGATGGAGCAGGACGCGTTCGAACGCAAGCTTTATGTGATCCGCCGTCAGATCGAGAAGAACGTGGATGCGTGCTATCCCTGCTCGTGTTCTTCCCGCAGCATCGTCTACAAGGGCCTGCTGCTGGCGTCGCAGATCGGTGCTTTCTATCTGGATCTGCAGGATGAGCGCTATGTTTCTCCGCTGGCGCTGGTGCATCAGCGCTATTCGACCAACACGCTGCCGGCGTGGCATCTGGCGCAGCCTTTCCGTATGTTGGCGCATAACGGCGAAATCAACACGCTGCGCGGCAATCTGAACCACATCCGCGCGGCGGAGCCTTCGCTGAAGAGTGTGCTGCTGGGTGACGACCTTCAGAAGATTCTGCCGGTGACCCGTCCGGACCAGTCCGACTCGGCGTGCCTGGACAATGTCTTCGAGCTTCTCTGTGCGTCGGGGCGCACGATGACGCACAGCATGGTGATGATGATTCCGCAGGCGTGGGGGCAGAAGTATCACCTCGGTCAGGACGTGCGCGGTTTCCTCGATTACCACAGCGCCCTGATGCCGCCGTGGGACGGTCCCGCCGCCGTGGCCTTCTCCGACGGCGTGAACATCGGTGCCATCCTGGACCGCAACGGTCTGCGTCCGGCCCGCTACAAGCTGACGAAGGACAATCTCTTCGTGCTCGCTTCCGAGACGGGCGTGCTGCCGATTCCCGCCGAGGACACGAAGCTTTCGGGCCGTCTGGCGCCCGGCAGCGTCATTTTCTGCGATCTGGAGAACCACCGCCTGCTCTTTGACAACGAGGTTAAGTCGACGCTGGCCCGTCAGGCGCCGTACCGCCGCTGGGTCAATGAAAAGCGTATCAGCGTCCAGGGCTTCTTCGATTCTGTCGCTGCGGCGGCCGTGCCGGATGACCTGCACCGCCGTCAGCGCCTCTTCGGTTATACCAAGGAAGACGTAGAGACGCTGATCGCGCCGATGGCTTCCACCGGCGGTGAGGCGACGGGCGCGATGGGCAATGACGCGGCGCTGGCCTTCCTCTCCGCCAAGCCCCAGTCACTCTTTGCCTACTTCAAGCAGCGGTTCGCCCAGGTGACTAACCCGCCGATCGACTCGATCCGTGAGGCTCTGGTGATGAGCCTGATGACCTTCATCGGCAACCGCGGCAACATCCTGGAGGAAGGTCCCGAGCACGCGGCCATCATCAAGTTGCCGAGCCCTGTGCTGACGGCCGAGGACGTCTGCCGTCTCAGCGGCGCGACCATCCGTACGGGCTTTACCGGCGGCGAGGCCGGGCTGAGGAAGGCGCTGCGCCGCATCTCCTCCGAGGCGGTGTCCCATGTCCGCGTCGGCCAGACCATCCTGGTCCTGAGCGACCGCGATCTTGGGGTGGGCGAGCTGCCGATTCCGGCGCTGCTGGCGCTTTCGGCGGTCAACCGCGCGCTGACCGAGGCGGGGCTGCGTCCTTCGGCCGGTCTGATTGTGCAGTCTGGCGAAGTCCGCGAGACGATGCATGTGGCCCTGTTGCTCGGCTACGGCGCCACGGCGGTGTCACCCTATCTGGCCTTCGAGACAGTCTCTGATCTCTGCCGCTCCGGTCTCGTGGCGTTGGATCCGGCCAAAGCCTCCGACAATTTCATCAATGCCATCGACAAGGGCCTGCTGAAGATCATGTCCAAGATGGGCATTTCCACGCTGCGCTCCTACCGCGGTGCCCAGATCTTCGAGGCACTCGGTCTGAACGAGTCCTTCGTCGAGGAGTGGTTCCCCGGAACGCCTTCGCGCGTCGGCGGCATCGGCCTCAGGGAGATCGCCGCCAACGTGGCCCGCATGGCCGAGGAGGGCGCCAACGACAGGCGCACGACGCTGCCGCCCGGCGGCGCCTACCGTTGGCGTCATGACGGTGAGAAGCACCTGTGGACGCCCGATACAATTGCGCTCTTTCGGCAGGCTTCCTGGCAGAACGATGCGGCGGCTTACGCGCAGTACGCCCGCCTGATCAACGAGCAGAGCGACGGTCCCTGCACGCTCCGCTCTCTGCTGAAGTTCAAAAAGGCCAAGAAACCCTTGCCGCTGAGCAAGGTCGAGCCGGTCGAGAGCATTCTGAAGCACTTCGTCTCCGGCGCCATGTCGCTCGGCTCCCTTTCGCCCGAGGCCCACGAAGCCATCGCCATCGCGATGAACGCCATCGGCGGCATGTCCAACTCCGGTGAGGGCGGTGAGGACCCCGACCGCGCGACGCCCGGTCCGAACGGTGAAAACCGTTCTTCCGCCATCCGTCAGGTGGCCTCGGGCCGTTTCGGCGTGACGATTTCCTATTTGGCCGGCGGCCGTGAGATTCAGATCAAAATGGCCCAGGGCGCGAAGCCCGGTGAGGGCGGTCAGCTGCCCGGCTTCAAGGTCGACGAGTTCGTCGCCAAGGTCCGACACGCGGTGCCCGGCATCTCGCTGATTAGCCCGCCGCCGCACCACGACATTTACTCCATTGAGGACTTTGCCCAGCTCATCTTCGATCTGCGCTGCACCAATCCGCATGCGCGTATCTCGACGAAGCTTGTCAGCGAGGCCGGCATTGGCACCATCGCGGCCGGCGTGGCCAAGGCCCACAGCGACGTCATCCTCGTTTCGGGGTATGACGGCGGTACGGGCGCTTCGCCGCAGAGCTCAATCAAGCACGCCGGTCTGCCGTGGGAACTCGGCTTAGCTGAGGCCCATCAGGCGTTGCTGGTCAACCGTCTGCGCAACCGCGTCCGCCTGCAGGTCGACGGTCAGCTCAAGACCGGCCGCGACGTCATGATCGGCGCGCTGCTCGGTGCGCAGGAGTTCGGCTTCGCCACGACGATTCTGGTAGCGCTGGGCTGCGGTATGCTGCGCAAGTGCAACGAGAACAATTGCCCCTTCGGCGTGGCCACGCAGGATCCCGAGTGCCGCAAGCACTTCCGCGGCCGCCCGGAGTACATCGTCAACTTCCTTCGCTTCGTCGCCGAGGAGGTGCGCGGGTATCTGGCCGAGCTCGGCCTGAAGAGCCTTGACGAGGCCGTCGGGCGCGCCGATCTGCTTGAATCCTCGCCGCGCGCGCGTCATTATCACGCCGACTTCTCGAAGATTCTCCATTACGATCCGGTGCTGGTCCGCGCCTGCAACCGCGAGGGAACGCCCCGGATTCTGCCGGAGCCCTATGACGAGACCCATCTGCTGCCGAAGCTGGCCGACGCCGTCGCTGCCGGTACGCCGGCCAAGATGGAGCTGCCGATTGTCAGCACCGACCGCGTGGTCGGTACCGGCCTCTCCGGTGAGATCGCCCGCCATTGGGGCGAAGCCGGTCTGCCGGACGGAACCTTCGACCTGACCTTCCATGGCGTGGCCGGGCAGAGTTTCGGCGCATTCCTGGCGCGTGGCGTCCGCCTGACGCTCGTCGGCGAGGCTAACGATACCGTCGGCAAGGGCCTGAGCGGCGGCACGGTCATCGTCCGTCCCGAACCGGCGCTGGCCGATGAGGCCAACCGTCTCGACATCGTCGGCAACGTCGTCGGTTACGGCGGCACCTCCGGCAAGCTCTTCATCAACGGCCGCGCAGGCGAGCGCTTCTGCATCCGCAATTCCGGCATCACGGCAGTCGTCGAAGGGGTGGGTGACCATGGCTGCGAATACATGACCGGTGGCCGCGTCGTCATCCTCGGCCCGGCGGGCATCAACTTCGCCGCCGGCATGACGGGCGGTCTTGCCTACGTCTATGACGCCGACGGCTCCTTCGACCTGCGCTGCAACCTCGATACCGTCGACCTCGAGCCGGTCGCGGCCGGCAGCGAGGCCGAGGCCGAACTGACGGGCCTGATGCGCGAGCATATCGAAGCCACAGGGTCTCATTTCGCCACCTACCTGTTGGAGCACTGGGATGCCGAGCGCGCGGCCTTCGTCCGCGTCGTCCCTGTCGAGTACCGTAAATTTCTTGCTGCCGCGAAAGGAGGACAGCACTGATGGCTAAGCTCTTTGCCGAAATTTCGCGCGCCGAGGCGCCGTACCGTCCCGTCAAGGTCCGCCGCAACGACTATGATGAGGTTGAGGCACCGATGACCCGTGAGCAGCTCGTGCCGCAGGCGCGCCGCTGTCTCAACTGCGGTGTCCCCTTCTGCCACGGCACCGGGTGCCCGCTGCACAACCGCATCCCCGACTTCAATACGGCCGTCGCCACGGGACGTATGCAGGAAGCCTGGGAAATCCTCAGCGAGACCAGCGCCTTCCCCGAATTCACCTCGCGCGTCTGTCCCGCGCTCTGCGAAGGCAGCTGCACGCTGGGCGGCGCGGAGTTCGATTCCGTCACCATCCGTCAGATCGAGAAGCTGATTGTCGAGACGGCCTACGCGAACGGTTGGGTCAAGCCCCTGCCGCCCGTACCCGAAGAGGCTCCGCACGTGGCCGTCATCGGCAGCGGTCCTGCCGGTCTGGCGGCCGCCCACACGCTGACAGCGGTCGGTTTCCACGTGACGGTCTACGAAGCCGGCCACGAACCCGGCGGTCTCCTCCGCTACGGCATTCCCCATTTCAAACTCGACAAGCGTGTCATTGACCGCCGTCTGGCTCTGCTGAAACAGGCCGGCGTGCGCTTTGTCTGCGACGCAAAGATCGGTGAGGCCATCAGCGGCGCCTATCTGGCGGCCCGCTATGCCGGTGTCGTCGTGGCCTGCGGCACGCCCGTGGCCCGCGACCTGCGCATTCCCGGCCGCGAGTCCTGCGGCGTGCACTTCGCCCTCGAGTTTCTGCAGGGGCAGAACCGCGTCTGCTCCGGTGAGGCCGTCGTGAATCCCGTCGACGTCAAGGGCCGTCGCGTCCTGATCATCGGCGGCGGCGATACCGGCAGCGACTGCGCCGGTACGGCCATCCGCAACGGCGCCACCTCCGTGATGCAGATCGAAATCATGCCTGAGCCGCCCGAGAAGCGCAGCGAATCGACGCTCTGGCCGAAGTGGCCCTACCTCCTGCGGACCTCCTCCTCCCAGAAGGAAGGCATGGCCCGCCGCTGGGCGCTCGCCTCCGACCGCTTCGAGGTTAAGGGGGACCGTGTGACCGGCGTCCGCGTCCGCCAGGTGAAGTGGTCCTTCAACCCTTGGGGCAAGCCGCTCTCCTTTGAGCCGATACCGGACACCGAGGAACTCATCCGCGCCGATGTCGTGTTGATCGCCATGGGCTTCATCCGTCAGGACCGCGCCGCCACGCTCGCCTCCCTGGGACTGCCCGACACCGACCGCGTCCTGGTCGTCGGCGATGCCGCCAACGGGCCCTCCCTCGTGGTCCGTGCGTTGGCCGACGCCAAGAACCGTACGGCCGCTTGGGCCGCCATGCTCAAGGCCTGAGTCCAAACCGTCGGTCCCTGAAACAAAAAAGCCCGCGCCGGAAAACGGCGCGGGCTTTTTCGATGACACGGTGGGCGCATCGTGCGTGGGACGGACCGCCGGATAACAAAGAAGGCCTGTCCTTGCGGACAGGCCTTGAAGTTGGGGCGAAAGACGGGGCACGATCCCGCGACAACCAGATCCACAATCTGGGGCTCTACCAACTGAGCTACTTTCGCCAGCGAACGAGCGGAATAGTATCAAAAGCCTTTCCTTGAACGCAAGGATTTTCTTTGTTATTCTTTGCCTTCATCCGGCGGTTTGGTGCCGGAGAAAGGATTTTTCGTGTCTTTCGCTTTTCCCTGGGCCTTTCTGTTGCTGATTCCGCTGGCTGTGGCGGTCTGGCGTATGCTGCGCCGGAAACGGTCGCGCGGCGTGCTCTTCGCCGATGCGACGGCACGGTTCGGCAACGTCGTGACGTGGCGCCATCGGGCGCTGCGGGTGCTTCCCTACGGCTTCCTGCTCGGCTGTCTGGCGCTGATCGTGGCGGCGGCGGGGCCGCGTTCCGAGCTGGCGCGCGAGGTGCGTGCCTCCGAGGCCTTGGCTGTGATGATGGCGGCGGACGTGTCTGGGTCGATGCGGGCTCTGGATCTGAGTGAGGGCTCCCGCGAGGTGACCCGGCTGGACGCGGTGAAGGCGTGTTTCCGTGACTTTGTCGACCGTCGGCCGGAGGATTTGATAGGGTTGGTCACGTTCGGCGGGTACGCCAGTGTCCGTTCGCCGCTGACGGCTGACCATCGGGCGCTGCTGCATACGCTCTCGGGCGTCAACCTACCCACCGAGGACGGGCTGGATGACCGCGGCCTGCCCGTTTCCGACGACGAACTGCTGACAGCCATCGGCGACGGTTTGGCGCTCGCCCTCCTGCGTCTTCAGGACGCCGAGCCGAAGACGAAGATTGTCATTCTTCTCTCCGACGGTGAAAGCAACGCGGGTGCCGTGACGCCGACGGAGGCGGCATCCGCCGCTAAGGCCGCCGGCGTACGCGTCTATACAATCGGCGTCGGCAAGACGGGACGGACGAAAGTCCGTGCCCGCGATTTCGCCGGACGGAGCGTCCTGGCCGATGTCTTCATGACGCTTGACGAGGAGACGCTGAAGGCCATCGCGAAGGAGACGGGCGGGCGCTATGCCAATGTTCGCTCGCAGGAGCAGCTTGAAGAGACGCTGCGACGCATCGGCGAACTCGAGACAACCCGCGTCGAGCGGGAGGTTTACACGCGCTACCGCGGGCAGAGTTTGCCGTGGGCGGTGGGCGGCGGCGCGCTGACGGCGCTTTCCGCGGCATTAACGCTGATTCTGGTCAGAAGGCCTGTATGACGGAGACCGCAATCGGGCTGAGCGAACTCAGCCATGCCTTTGACACGATGCTCGGCGGGATCCCGCCGAAGACGCTGGAGGGGTTCGCCGAAAAGCGGAACCTGCTGTGCCAGGGCGGGTATCGTTCCGGCGGCAATCCGGCCCTGTTGCGGGCTTTGGTGGGCAACGCGCTGCGCGGCGGTCTGATGACCTACGACGCATCGTTGGCGGCCTTCCTGCGCGAACACGTGTCGGCCGTGCGGATGCTGACGATGCTGTCGCGCGAGGTGCTCGCCGACCGCCGATGTCAGTGGATGGGACTTTTCGGGAAGGCGTGTTTCATTTTGGCGCTCCTCTGCGACGCGCGTGAGGATGTGCGGACAGAGGCGATGGCCTGGGCCGCCTCTTCGGGTGCCGAGCTGCCCGACAGCGAGACGGCGCAGGCGGCCCTGAGCCGCCTCTTCGGGCCGGCTTTCAAGAGCGGCGAGGCCGTTGCCTCCTCCCGTGACCGCGAGAAGATCGGGCAGCTGACCGAAGAGGTTCAGTCGCTGAAGAGCGAGCTTAAGACGGCCCGCCGCGAGCAAAGCGCCGCCGCGCGTAAAGAGGCCGCTGATCTGAAAGCCGAGCTGGCTACGGCCAAGTACAATGTCGACGAACGCAACCGGACCATCGTTCAGCTCGAGAGCCGTCTGGCCAAGGAGGAGGAGACGCGCGAGGCGAAGGCCCGCTTAGCGGCGGCCGCGGCTCAGGTGCGGCTCTTCCGGGGTTGGCTCGAGCCGGCCATCCGCGCCGAGGCGGCGCTGGCTGAGCCCGGGCCGGCGGATTTGCGCGAACGGGTCGAGGCGGCCTTGGACGCGCAGCTGAAGGCAGACCGGGCCGCGTCGGGTTCCGCCCGGCTGCGGGAACGCCTGGAGGGACTGACCGCGTTGGCGATCCGCGTGGATGAGACCCTGCGGACGGCTCTGGTACCACAGCGCTCGCTGAAGCTGGCCCGGTCCGAACTGGAAGCCGAAATCCGACGCTTGGAGACGGCCTTGGGGAAGAAGGAGCAGTCGCCCGCGGCGACACTCCTGGAGACGCGCATCCATGCGGCGCTCCGGGAGGAGGAGTATGAGGCGTTGGGTGAGGCCATTGCCCTCTTGGAGAGGCTTGCCCTCGTGACGGCCGATGAGGCCAAGGCCCTGCGCCGCCTGAGGGTGCGGCGGATGTCTGTGTGGGACGAGGCGCCGTTCGAGACCGACAAGAGTGCCGATCCCGACACGGCCTCCGCGGCCATCCTCCGCCGCAATCCCGAATTGGTCTCCGCGCTGCGCGGCGAGTCGGCACTCTTCCTTTTCCTGGATGGCCACAATATGCTCAACGGGCTTGGTCGCTACAAGCTCCGTCGCGGCGACGCCAAGACGCATGAGGACGCGCGGAAGATGCTGGAACGCGACATCCGCGTGCTGGTGGCACCCTTTCCGATGGTCTATGCCCACTTGGTCTGGGATGGGCCGACGATGAGCAGCTACAGCATTTCTGAGAATGTCGAGGGGCACTATTCCGGCGGCGAGGGCGAACACCGCGCCGATCGCTTCATCCTCGATCAGATCCGCTATTACGGTTCGCGCGAGTCGGTGGCGATGGTGCTGGTCACCGACGATATGGGATTTGCCGGCGAGGCCCGGAGACTGGGCGCGAAGAGTTGTCGGCTGCATGATTTCGGAGCTTTTCTGAATGGCCCTGCACGCTGAACCCCTGCCCCCGCAGTGGCAGGACTGGCGCTGGCAGCTGGCGCACGCGCGGACGGCCGCGGATTTCGGCGTGAAGGACCATCCGACCTTCCCGATGCGGGTAACGCCGTACTATGCCTCACTGGCCGATCTCTCCGATCCGGAGGATCCCATCCGGCTGCAGTTCATGGCCGATCCGCGCGAACTGATCGACGACGGTTACGGTCCTGATCCATTCGGCGAGCAGGGGGCGGCATCTTTGGCGCCGGGGATCCGGCAGCGCTTCGCCGACCGAATCTTGGCGATGATGAGTCTTGCCTGCTCTACCTATTGCCGCCACTGCACGCGCAAAGGGCTGCTGAGGGAGTGCCATACGGCAGACTTGGAGACTCTGGTGCGGTGTGTTGCCGAACGGCCCAAGGTCCGTGAGGTGCTGATTTCGGGCGGGGACCCTTTGATGAACAGCGACGCGGCGGTGCTGGCGTGGGTGGATCGGTTGGCGGGGGTGGAGCAGTTGGATGCCATCCGGCTCTGCACGCGTATGCCGGCGGTGCTGCCGATGCGTATCACCGAGGCGTTGGCCGACGGATTGGCTAAGTCAGGACGGGTCTGGGTGCAGACGCAGTTCAACCATCCCCGCGAACTGACGCCGGACGCGGTTACGGCCTGCGCGCGGTTGGTCTGCCGGGGGATTCCGGTTTCAAATCAGAGTGTCCTGCTGCACGGCGTCAATGATCGGCCGGAGGTCATGGCCGAGCTCTGCGCGAAACTGCAGCGGGCCCGGGTCAGGCCTTATTACATTTTCCGATGCGACCCAATCGCGGGCATCGCGCATTTCAGGACGCCGCCCGAAAAGGCGGCGGAGATCCGGGATTATCTGTTGGAGCATCTGGGGGGGCTGGCCTGTCCGCGCGTGGTGGCCGATCTGCCGGGAGCCCCCCATAAGCGTGACGTTTGAGAGGTCTCCGCCGACAATCACTCTTTGGGCAGGTGGAGTCTGGGATAGCGGAAACGCCAGCGGTCACGGTGGGGGACCGTTTTGGCTTCGGGCAGACGGAAGCGGAAGCGCATGGCGATCATGCGCAGAAGCAGGGTGACGAGGGCTACAATCAGGAAGCGGCTGATGTAGGAGACATCGGGGAACCAGGTAATCAGACCGACGAAGATCAGACCGCCGATGAGGGACGCCGTGGCGTAGAAATCGCTGCGCAGGACCGCCGGGATTCGCATGACGAAGAGGTCGCGCAGGACCCCGCCGCCGACCGCGGTGATGACGCCGCAGAGCGTGATGGCAACCCCGCCGCAGCCATGCTGAAGGGCTTTCTCGGCGCCGATGGCAGTGAAGACGCCAAGGCCGAGGGCGTCCAGAACGGGAATAATGTTCCAGCGATCGTCCAGACGGGGCGCGAGGAAGAACATGGCCGCCCCGCAGAGCGCGCAGAGAATGATGTATCGGGAGTCCATGAAGGCCGCGACCGGCGTGGCGCCGATCAGGGCGTCACGGGTCATGCCACCGCCGACGCCGACGGCGCAGGCCAGAACCAGGATGCCCAGAAAGTCGAGCCGCGCGCGGAAGCCGCGCAGGGCACCGGTAATGGCAAAGACAGCCGTGCCGAAGAGGTCCAGCGACAGAATGACGGTGTGCTGGTGGGCCGTGAGGAAGTCCATGAGGATGCGCATAGCGTCTCTCCCATCGTTGTGTCGGAATCAGGACCTGGGACATGCCAGACGCACCGCCTCGATGCGTGAAGCCATTCCCCGCAGAATGTTTTTGAGCAGACGGTCAAGGACGCTGTTTTCGGTGTAGTCGGCAGGCGCGACGTAGGTGACGCGCTGCTGCCGCAGCAGGGCCTCGACGGCTTTCCGGGCCTTGCTCCGCGGAGCGTAGACGCCGATGGAGGTGCCGCCCTGCGAATTGATCATCTTCATGGCCGGCACGTCGGTGTGACCGTCTCCGAGGTAGACCATGTTGGCAAAGGGGACGGGTCGGTCCTCCATCGGCATATAGTTGTTGATGCATGCGTTGTCCCAAGCGTTCTCGATGCCCTTGTTGATACGGAAGAGGTATTGCGTCTTCGTCGTGTAATTGATGGCGATGGCCGGCCAGACGGGGACGTCATTGGCGTCGTAAATGAAGGACGAGGCATAGATATAGCGGAAGTGTCCGGCGATGGCGGACCCCTCAATCATCTCTTTGGTGCCGGAAGAGATGACATAGTGATCGAGCTGCAATCCGAGCTCTTGGGCGAAGGCGTTGATGCGGTCGAAGTAGGTCTCCACGCCGCTGAAGTAACGGACGTTGCGGCCATGGGCGGCCAGGTCCTCGCGGCGGAAGGGAATGCCGCGCTCCTTCGCTTTGGTAATCAGCAGATACATATAGGCCAGGATGGCGTCGGTCTCTTGGCTGCGGGCGAGCGCCTCCACCTCGTCCCAGAAGCGGCGACGGGCGATGCCGAGACGCGGCAGGAAGGAGTTTTCCTGGATGTTGCCCTTCGCCAGGGTGCCGTCAAAGTCGTAGACGAAGGCGACGCGTGTTTTGACCGGATGGGATTTCATGGCGTTAGCATAGCACTTTCGGCGGAGGTCGGAGCGGCCGCGGCGGCCTTCAGCGTGTTCAGCGCGGCACGGATGTCGTCGAGCGTCTTCAGGTTCATCAGGCTGCCGCGGAGGCGGTTGGCGCCGGGGAGGCCCTTGAAATAGCGGAAGAGATGACGGCGGAAGGTCAGGACAGTGGACTCTTCCGGGGTGATGTGGGAAAAGGCCGCCGCGAGGGAGCGGTAACGCAGTTCAAGCTCTAGGTGACGTTCGGTCAATTCGAAGGGGTCAGCGTGGCCGTAGGAAAAGACGGCGGGATTCTCCAGCGCCGCGCGCGCAATCAGCAGGGCGTGGACGCCGGTGGCGGCCATGGCCTCAGCGGAGGCGCGGTCGGTGACGGAACCATTGCCGCAGATAGGCAGCGCAGTGGCGGCGACGGCCTTGCGCAGGGTGTCCAAATCTGTCGGGCCGGTGTGGCCCTGTGAGGTGTAGCGGGCATGGAAGGCAACGGAGACGACGCCGGCGTCTTCGGCCATGCGGAGCGTTTCACGCCAAGTGGGCACGTGGGGGTTGGGACCGAGGCGGGTCTTGACGCTGACGGGCAGGGCGACAGCCTTGGCGACGGCTTTCATCAGTGCACCGAAGCGCGGCAGGTCCCGCAGGAGCGCCGACCCGGCGCCCTGGGCCGTAATGCGGGGCACGGGGCACCCGGCATTGATGTCAATGCCTTCAAAGCGCCCCATGGCCTCAACGCGGCGGGCCGCCTCCGCGAGGCGCTCGGGATCGTGACCATAGAGATGGGCCCAGACGTGGCGCTCCTCGGGGAAGGTCTCCAGCAGAAAGAGCGTCTTTGAGGAACCCCGGCAGATGCCCTCGGCATTGACCATCTCGGTGTAGGTGCGCGCCGCGCCGCAGGCCTCGCACAGGACGCGCATGGCCGGGGTCGTGAACTCGGCCATGGGCGCCAGGAAAAGGGGGATCATTTCTGCCTGAGCCATCCGAAGGCCGATCCTCTGCCGGTGGGCTTGGCGGACGGCGGCTCCCCGAAGTCGGCGGCGTCCGCGGCGAAGGTGCCGGCGGAGCGCTCGAGTTCCTCGATGCGCCGCAGGAGCTGCTCCTGGATATGCATGAATTCCTGATGGTCGGCGTCGCGGGCGCGGCGCTCGCGGTCGAAGGCGGCGGCGGTCTCGCGGAGTTTCTCGCCGAGTCTGGCAGAATCCAGCGTACGCTGTTCGGCGGCCTCCATCTGACCGCGCAGGTCCTGCTCGCGGGACTCGAGGGCCACCAAGCGCTTCTGGAGTTCGGATTCTCGGGAAAGGGCGTTGGAGAGGCTCTTCTCGAGTTCATGGGCGCGCTCGTTGGGCATATTGCGCAGCGACAGGGAGGCGATGCGTCCGTCACGCAGGGCCATCTCGCGCATATGCTCGGGGGAGTCGCCCATCAGTTTACGGATTTCGAGGAGGCGTTCGGAGAAGTGCAGCATACGGGCGCGGGTTATTTCGCGCAGGCGGTCAAGCAGCAGCTGCTCCTCGTCCTGGCCCTTGCGGAGGCAGTCGGCCTCCTTGGAGAGAATGGCAAAGGTGATGGCGTCGGGACTCTCGGCGGAGGCTTCGGCGGGCGCGGACTCCTTGGCGGCCAGCGCCGTCTCAAGGGTCTCGATGCGCTGGCGGAGTTCGCTTTCGCGCTTGGCGGCCGCGTCTGCCGCGGCCATGGCCTCGTCGGAGGCGCGCCGGAGCTCGTCGCGCAGGCGTTCGGCCTCGGCGGCAAGGGACTCGGGGTCGGGACGGCCCTCAACATTGAGCTCGTCCTGGCGGAGGGTGGCGAGTTCCTCGTTCAGCTCTTCGATTTTGCGGTCGCGCTGGCGGAGTTCCTTCTCCAGCATGGCGGCCTGCGTCCGCAGTTCGTCATAGGCCTCCTGCGAGACGCCGGGCTGCGTCTCCTGCGGAAGGGGAAGGTCCACGGAGACGGGGGCCGTGCCGGGGTCTTGGGAGAGAACCGCTTCGCGCGGGAAATTCCCCGCGGCGATGAAGCGCTCCGCGGCACTGCGGGTGACGGGCCCGTAGGGCGGGCAGGCTGGCGAGAGGATGTACCATGTCATGCCGAGCTCGGGAAGGGCTTCGGCCGGGACCCAATGCTCGCCGTCGGCGGAGATCAGAAAACCGGGGCGGATGACGCCGGAGGCGGCCCACTGGACCAGGAGCGCCGTCGGAATGCCGTTTGTGCTGGTGTCGGCTCCGGGGTCCCGCAGGGACCAGCGCCTGGGATCAGGCTCACTCATGGGCGGTCTCTCCGGCGGCGCGGCGCGCGCCGAGGGCGGCCACGGCGTCCTGGCGGACGTCGAAGACCTCGTCGTCGGCGGCAAGGGTCCGCAACATGGCCTTGCGGAGATGTTCGCGGGTGGCGTCGAGCTCCTCCTGCACGGTCATCAGGGTGGCCTTGGCAATCAGCAGTTCGCGTTCCCAACGGTCCTTGGTTTTCTTCAGTTCGGCCTTAAGGGCGTCATTTTCGGCGCGGAGCGCCGCGATTTCTTCGTTATCGCTAGCCATGGATGTTACCTCGTTTTGGCGTACTGACGGTCAGAGAGCGCTCTTTGTGCCGAGACGCGAAGAGCGGATGAGGGTGGCCTCGCTGACGGCTTCCTCGCTGTTGTTGGCGTAGGAGAGCGCAAGGGCGACGGCAGCTTCTTTCTGTGCGGCGCGGTAGAGTTCGTTGAAGATTTTGGCGGCCGTGAAGGCCGTACCGGCGTGGCGCATGGCCTGGGCGCAGCGGAGTGCCTCGTTGGCGGCCGCCTCGCGGTTGCCGGCGTCATAAAGCGCCCGGATGCCGAGCGTCCACTTGGTCAGTGTCACGTCATAGAGACGCGGAGCGCCGCGAAGATGCCTGGCAAAGAGGAGATTGTAGCGGGAACGCAGATCGGCCGGCCAGCCGTGGGGATCGAGATCGTAGAGAACGTCCAGCGCGAATTCGGGCTGCAGGGCCTCGGCGATGGTGAGTTCGGCGTCGGCCACCTCGGCCTCCGTCCAGCGGTCGGAAGGACGGGTCCAAGCCTGCTGCAGACGGCGGAATTCGCCGTTCTGCGTGCCTTCGGCCAAGGCGATGCGGAGCTCAAGCGTGCGGCGGCTGAGTTCGGTCCAAGGGATATCGCAGCCGTCGGCGCGCTTCAGCAGCGAACGGGCCCTGCTGTACTGGCCGGCGTCGAAGGCGACGCGGGCCTGCGTGCGCCACGAAGCGTCCGCCGTCACGGCGGACTGACGGATGCAGCCGCCGAAGAGAAGGGCGGAGCCGAGGAGTGACAGGAAAAGGGTCTTTCGCATAGTCTGGTTGCCTCTTTTTGGTTACCTTCCTGTATGTTGTCTTTAGCATATCAAAAAGAGGGACTTGGGGCGAGCCGTACGGCGATGCGGCTCCAGTCAAACCGCGCCTCGGCCCCGTCAAAGAGAGGCGCGAACCGGGCTTCCCGCGCGTTTGACGTCAGCGCGGCCATCCGGCACAGCGCGTCACGCAGCGCCTCCGCCGTGGGCGCCACGCGGAAGTCCCCGAGTTCCGGCCACGGAACGCCCTCGGCGCAGATGACCGGCGTACGACAGCAGAGAGCCTCTGCGACGGCGATGCCGAAGTTCTCCCCGCGTGAGGGCAAGACAAGACAGGCAGCCGTCCGCAGAGCGCGGGCCTTCGCTTCGGGCCCGAGAAGGCCGAGGTAAATGATGCCGCCGCCCTGGGGAACCGGAGCGCCGTCCGGCGGGCCGGCGATTTCCAGCGTCCAACCTTGGGCGGCCAAGCCGGAAGCGTTCCAGGCGGCCTCCAGCAGGTCGAGGCCTTTGAGCGGATGGAGGCGGCCCAGAAAGAGAAAGGTCCTGCGGCGGGGCAGGGGCGGGGCGGGATCCGGCGGCAGCGTCACGCCGTCGGGAACGGTGACAATCGGCGGGCAGTCCGCTCCCAGAAGCCGTCTCGTCCGATCTGCCTCCGCCGCCGAGCAGGCATGCAGCCGCGCCGCGCGGCAGAGCAGGGGGCGGAAGGTGCGCCTCCAGACCCAACGCCGCAGGGCCGCGTGGCGCGTAAAGAGAGCCTCGCCGAGTGCACCGTGGAGGGACCACTGCAGCGGCAGACTAAGCCGCCCGGCAGCGCGGGCGGCCGCGAAGACAGGCTGGCTCCAGCCGCCGTGCAGATGGACATGGGTGACCGTCCGCATCAGGCGCGGCAGGGCAAAAGGAAGGGTGGGGGAGAGATAGAGCGCAGCCGGAGGCATCGGGCGGAAGGTCCGGATCGTGAGGGTCTCGGGCGGATTGTCCGTCAGCAACGGGTGGAGCGGATGGCCGGAGAGGCAGGCCACGGTTATCCGCAGGCCGGACTTCGCCTGGGCGACAGCCAACGAAGCCATGGCCTCCGAAAGACCGCCGCCGTCGGCCCAGCAGCCGGCCGAGAGGTGAAGAATATGGGGCGCACGCTTCATGACTGACGCGAAAAATCCGTTTGGATGAACTCTTTCGCGGAGTTTAGCATATTTTCCCGATAGTGTGATATGCCCAAGAATAACGCGGGCGTTGACAGGGAAGCGCCGTCACTTGCTATTCGAAATGGGCGGATCCTGGGTGCCTTCGCGCGGGGAGAGGCACACTGCCTCCTTTGGCCGGAGGTCCCCCACCCATGCGTCTGAAGATCCCGGAAGGGGGACCGGGGGACGGCACGAAAAGGATTTGCGGTAAGGTCACTTCTGACCGAAAGTGCGGCCAAGAGAGACTCGCCACCCTATAGGGTAGTCATTCGCTACCCTATAGGGTAGTAACGCGTCACCCTATAGGGTAGCATGGCACTACCCTATAGGGTGGGATGTCGACTTAGGGCAAGGCGCAGGTCACTTATCGGGCGCTGTGCGGTCTTGGTAAGGGCTATTGGGGGTGGCTTATGAAGGTCAGAAGGGGGGATCCGTGGCTTTCGCGTAAGAGGAGGCCTGCACGTTCCGGGGGCGTCCGCACCGTCCATGGGCGGAGGGCTCTCCGGATGGGACCGCTTGACGGCCGTCAATGCGCCCCCTCGTTCGGAAAAATGTAAATGCGCCTATGCTCAGAGGCCGTAGGCGCATTTCGGAGGGCGAGAGACGCGGGAGAAAATATTTTCAAAAATCTGTTGCGTCTCCGGGGGGACGTATGCTATATTTTGCGTCACATTTTGCGCGAACTTAGCTCAATTGGTAGAGCACCACCTTGCCAAGGTGGATGTTGAGGGTTCGAGTCCCTTAGTTCGCTCCACTCTCCCTTATGGGGGTGTAGCTCAGTTGGTAGAGCAAGTGACTCTTAATCACTGGGTCCACGGTTCAAGCCCGTGCACCCCTACCATTTCGGAGAGCGGGACAGAATGTGGCATACCGGTTGCGAACTTAGCTCAATTGGTAGAGCACCACCTTGCCAAGGTGGATGTTGAGGGTTCGAGTCCCTTAGTTCGCTCCACTTTCCCCATGGGGGCGTAGCTCAGTTGGTAGAGCAAGTGACTCTTAATCACTGGGTCCACGGTTCGAGCCCGTGCGCCCCTACCATTCGGGAAGACCGGATGCGCGATACCGGTTGCGAACTTAGCTCAATTGGTAGAGCACCACCTTGCCAAGGTGGATGTTGAGGGTTCGAGTCCCTTAGTTCGCTCCACTTTCCCCATGGGGGCGTAGCTCAGTTGGTAGAGCAAGTGACTCTTAATCACTGGGTCCACGGTTCGAGCCCGTGCGCCCCTACCATTCGGGAAGACCGGATGCGCGATACCGGTTGCGAACTTAGCTCAATTGGTAGAGCACCACCTTGCCAAGGTGGATGTTGAGGGTTCGAGTCCCTTAGTTCGCTCCACTTTTCCCATGGGGGCGCAGCACAGTTGGCAGCGCAGGTGATTCCTGATCACTGGGTCCGCGGTTCGAGCTCATGCGTCCTTGGCATTCGAAAGGCCGATCGACACAGTCGGCCTCTTTGTTTTTTATGCCCTGCTGCCGCATGCTGGCAGATACAAAAAGGCCGTCCGGAATTCCGGGCGGCCTTTTTTGTTATCCGGGGAGTCAGAGACCCATATCGGCCAGAATGTCGGCCAACTGCTTCCGGATGACCTTCATCGAGAGATGCTTCTCGAAGAAATCGCGTGCCTCCTTGCGGAGCGCGACCAATTCGTCGCGTTTTTCGAGCCACGGGGTGACCGCGTCGACGATGGCCTTGGGGTTGCCTGGCGGAATAAAGGTGATGGCGGGGCAGTCCTTGGCCTCGGGCGGGTAGCCAGTGCAGTACTCGTTGATGACCGGGCGGCAGCAGGCCATGGCTTCGTAAACCTTGTTGCCGATGACGCGGGAGGCCTTCTCCGTGGTGCCGAAGACTCCGAGGACGATATCGGCGGTACGGATGACACGGGGGACCTCGACGTAGGGGACCTTGTCGAGGAAGGTGATGTTTTTGATGCCCTGGGCCCTGGTTTCGGTCTGCGCTTTGTATGCGCCCCAGCCGAGGAAGTCCCAGTGAATCGGGAGGCCCTGGGTCATGCGGGCGGCCTCGACGATGTACTCGGTGCCGTGGAGCGGCAGATAGGCGCCATGGTAGAGGATGCGCAGGGGAGCCTTCGGATCATGGGGCGGATCCTCGCCGGGCCCGGCAGGCTTGAAGACCTTTTCGTCGGTGCCGGTAAAGAGGACGCTGAGCTTTTCGCGCGGGACGCCCATGTGCTTATGGAAGAAGTCCGCGTGGCAAGAGGTGTCGCAGAGCATGCGGTCGACGGCATTGAAGAGCTTCGTCTCCCACGCGAGCAGGCGCTTGGCGCGGCCTTCCTCGGCGGACCACTTCTGCTGTTCGAGGACCTTTTTGTCCCAAGCCGAAATCATTGGGTCGAAGGCAACGGGAATACCGCGCCTGTGGGCCCAGCGGCAGGCCGCCATCGCGTCGCGCTGACGGGCGACGGGGACCCAGACCAGGTCGGGCTTCGCGCCCTTCGGACCGCGGAGGGCAAACTCCCAGTCGCCGAGGCGGCAGCACCAACGGACCTGATAAATCACGACGTCCCAGCCGAGATCCTTGAACAGAGCAATCGCAACGCGGTTGCGCGAATACTCGGGCGAAAAACGCCCCCACCAGAGCACGGTTTTCTTTGCCATGACGGATTCCTTGGCTTAGGGTACGACTTCCAGCAGATCAAGCATATACAGCAGCGTCATCAGGCGGACGTCCAGCGTGTGGCCTGCGCGGTAGGACTTGACGGTACCGATGAAGCGGCCGCGGTCCACGAGCGCGATGGCGGCGACAAGATCGAGCATCGTCCGGTGCCAGACCGGTTCGCTGCTGCGGCCGTTGCCTAGGTCGAACTCGGGCCGTGGCGTCGTGACGAAGCCTTTCTTGCCGTGAATCAGAATGTTGTTCTTCGTATAGCCGAGATGGCGGTACTCGGCGAGGAGCTTGCCGACGGTCTTGGCCATGATGTACTGCGTCTGCGTGGCGTTGGTACGCGCGCCGGCGCCGTAGGTGAAGGTCTCCGGCGTCAGGTCGACGCGGATGCGCTGCTGGCCGACGACAGTGTCCCAGGAGATGGCCACATCGAGATGGAGGCGGCGGTCACCGGGTTTGGCCGGGAGCAGCGTCAGGAAGTCTCCACGGGTACCGCCGATCGTGACGGGCTCCTTCACGGTGATGTAACGGGCCGGACGGCCGGTTGAAATGATTTTTGCGCGGTTGACGGCCTCGACGAGGTCCAGACTGGATCGGTCAAAGAGGGGCGGGTCGCCGCCGGCGATGGAGAGCCGGACGTTGTCGACGCCGAGTCCCAGGCGCAGCGCCACGATGTGCTCGACCATGCGCAGATAGTTGTGGGGGGAGCCGGCGCGCAGGACGATATTGCGGGCGCTGGTCCAGACATTGCGGACGGAGACCTTGACGTCCAGCTGTTCGGTCAGGTCCGTGCGGTGGATCCACCAGCCGGGAACGGCCGACGGCCCAAGGGTCAGGACGGCATTGCGGTGCTTTTCGAAGGTGCCGACGCCTTCGACGCTTTCATATCCGGCCAGACTGGTCTCCTCGGAACCGTAGGGCTCCGGGTTGTCGGTCGTTCGGGTGTCGTCGACCGGTTGCGCCTCAAAGGCCTCGTAGGCTCTGCGGACCGCATTCTCGTCGCCCGCGACCAGGCGTCCGATGATGGGATTGCTCATGCTTGTCTCCGAATTGTCACGGAAAGAGTTTTGTCGCCATTAGGATAACGGACCCGGCCGCGAACCGCAAGCCGGGGCCAAGGTCAGTACTTCAGACGGCTGGCTCCGAGATATTCGCGCAGAATGGAGTTCGTCGGGACGTCGGCCATCGGCATGGACATGAAATTCTGCAGGAAGCAGGTCAGACGGCGGGCGACGGCGAACTCCGGATGCCAGGGCTTGACCTGATTCAGCAACGGCGATGCGAGGGTCTTCAGGACGGGAATCTCGTAATCCAGGGCCGTATTGAAGACGGCGTCGGCGTTGTGCTGGAAGGGGAAAATCCACCGTTCTTCGCCGGCGCGGACTTTGGGCCAGAGCTTCAGCGTCTCCAGGATGCTGCGCCCGCGGAACTGTCCGTCGCGCACGATGCGGCGCAGCAGACGGTTGTCAATGGTGGAGATACGGTTGTTGGAATCAATCGAGAGCTGCGTCAGGGCGTTGACGTAAATCAGAAACTTCTCGCTGTCTGGGATGTCGGGCGTCAGGTCGGGATTGAGCGAATGGAGCCCCTCGATGACGAGGACACCTAGGCGCGGGTCCAGCGTCAGCGTCCTGCTTTCGTCCGTGCCGCTCCTGTGGTTGATGAAGTCGAATTTGCGCATCGGCACAGTCTTGCCGTCCAGAAGCGCGAGAATGTCGGCATTGAGCTGCGGACGGTCGATCGCGTCGATGTGTTCGTAGTCCGGTGTGCCGTCCGCGTCGCGCGGATTGCGTTCGTCTCCGACAAAATAGTTGTCGGTGGAAATCAGCGTCGGACGCAGACCGATGACACGCAGATGGGTGCACAGACGCATGGCCGAGGTCGTCTTGCCCGCCGAAGAGGGCCCGGCAATCAGCACGACGCGCGGCCGCGGCACGCGGGCTGCGATCAGGTCGGCAATGTTGGCGAACCGCTTCTCGTGCAGGGCCTCGACGGTGTTCATCACATCGGCGACGGAACCGTCGGCGATGGCCGCGTTCAGCTCGCCCGCGCTGCGTACGCCGATGATCTCGCCCCAACGGCGGTGCTCGGCATAGACGTCGAAGAGGAAGCCGTAAGGCGGCACGGGATCGAGTTTGTCCGGATGGCAGATGCTTGGGAAGCTGAGCACGATGCCCTGCTGAAGCGGGGTGATGTCAAAGAGCCCCAACCGTCCCGTCGAGGCCGCCATGACGCCCTGCGGCAGATCGCTGAAGCCGGCGCAGACGACGAGGGAGAGGTAGGGTGGATTGCGGTGGGCCAAGAGGTTGATTTTGTCCTTCTGCCCGTTTTTACGGAAGTGCTCAATGGTGTCGCCGTAGCTGCGCAGACGATGACGGATCGGCAGATCCCTGGCGATTAGGTCGGCCAGCGCTTCTTTGATGGCCTGGGCCGTGGTCTCGCGCTTCATGTTCGGCACGTCCCAGGACCAGAAGAGGGCGTTGTTGCCGAAACTGCCGCGGATGCGGCAGTTGATGTCCGGGAAGCGCTCGTGCAGGACCTTGGCCAGAAGGAAGCAGAGCGTCCGGCGGTAGACTTGCCAGCCGTGGGGATCGGCGAGCGTCAGCGGCCGGATGTCCAGGTCCAGCATAATCGGGGCGTCCAGCGCGACGACATCGTTGTTGGCCATGGCCGCCAGAATCGGCAGGCCGTTCAGGGCCTCCGGCAGGATGTCCAGAAGCAGCGAGCCGCGCTTGACCTGCTTGGGGTCGGCCCCATTGACGGTGACGGTGGCGGTATCCATGGCGGGGGCCTCCGGTCAGTTGGTCAGATCGTCCTCGGTATTCAGCTGACCGTCGGGGCCGGCGGAGGTGATTTTGACCATGCCGTTCTCAACCTTGTAGTCGAAGGGGTTGCCCCAGGCGTCCTTGAGGTCGGCGGCCTTGAGCAGCGGCGGGCGGTCATTGATGCCCTTGGCGAGGTCCTCCAGCGTCTTGGGATAGCCCTTGGCGGAGAGGGAGCTGTAGAGCGTGCAGGCCTGTTCGATGCTGCCGATGGAGGTCAGGGTGGCCGTCTTGCGGGCGTCGCCGCCGACGTCGCCGAAGTTGACGACGACCACGGTCCCCAGAATGCCGAGAATCAGGATGACGAGCAGCAGCTCGATGAGGGTGAAGCCTGCGCGGAGCGCGTTTTTGGTCTTGTTCATGTTGACTCCTTGTGTGTCAGCGGCCGCCCATGGCGGAGGTCGCCGAGAATACCGCCGAGAGAATGGCAATGGCGACAAAGCCGACCATTATCGCGACGAAGATGATGAGAATGGGTTCCAGAGCCGTGGAGAAGATCTTGATGTTGCGGTTGAGATCCGACTCATACCGTTTGCCGATGTGGCCTAGGGCCGAGGGAAGGTTGCCGGTCTGTTCGCCGAGCGCAATCATGTCCGTCATCATGCGCGGGAAGACTTTGCTCTCGGCCAGCGGGCCGGAGATGGTCGTGCCGTCGGTGACGCGTTCACGTGCCTTGCGCAGGGCCGCGCCGATGACGGCGTTGCCGCAGGTCTCCTCGGAGATACGCAGGGCGTTCAGCACGTTGACGCCGTTGGCGAGCAGCGTCTGCAGGGTGTAGGCCAGCGACGCGAAGGCACCGGAGGCGATCAGACCGCGGACCAGCGGCACCTTCAGTTTGAAGGCGTCCCAGCGTAATCGGCCGGACCCTGCAATCCACTTGCGCAGCGCAACCACCGCGAGCACGACGCCGATGGCGATGAAGATGCCGTACTTCGTTAGGCCTTCGCTCATCGATACCAGCAGCTTGGTCGGCAGCGGCAGCTCATGCCCCATACTCTTGAAGAGTTCGGTGAACTGCGGCACGATCTTGACCATGGCGAAGATGACCGCCATCACGCCCATGCCGAGCACGATGCTGGGGTAGGTCATGGCCGAGACAATCTTCGACTTCATGGACTGGTTGCGCTCGTAATGCTCCGTCAGGCGGCGTAGGATTTCGACCATCGCGCCGGAGGCCTCGCCGGCGCGGATCATGTTGCCGTAAATGGCGGGGAAGGTCTTGGGATGGGCGTCAACGGCGTCGGAGAAGGCCTCGCCGCGCATGATTCGGTCGCGCAGATCGCCGGAAACGACACAGATGCCGGACTTCGGATCGCCCTGGTTGGCCAACGTGTTCAGCGCCGCGCCGAGCGTCATGCCGGCCTCGACCAAGTCGGCCAGCTCGGAGGTGAAGAGCAGCACTTCGGCAGGTTTCATCTTCTGGGCAGGACCCGAGGAGAGTTGCCAGAAGGCCCCCCCGGAGGCGGCCTTGGCGTTCTCCTTGGCGCCTCCCTTGCGCTCCGTCACGGTCAGCGGCAGAAGGCCTTGAGCGCGCAGGGCATCCAGCGCGGCGCGGCGGTCCCCGGCGTCGATTTCGCCGGAAACCTTGACGCGCTGTCGGTTGAGAGCGGTATATGCGAACTGAGCCATATGGGCGTATTCTAGCGCAATCCGGAGCCGTCTCTCAACCGTCCGCACCCGAAACCCTGCCCCCTGCCGACGGGAACGCCTCCCGCGGCGGGGTTATGCTACACTAAGCCCATGCAGATTGCCCTCTCCACATCCTACTTCGCCGGACGGCAGGACGATCCCGCCGTCCTCTGCGCGCGGATCCGTGCCTTGGGGTTCGATGCCGTCGAAATGGGCTATTACATTCCTGTCGAGCGTGTCCCGAACTGGAAGTCCGCCTTGGCGGCCGAGGGGCTCCCCGTTGGCAGCGTCCATGCCTTCTGTCCGATGGAGGCGCGCTTCCTGCGGTACGGACCGGAGGCCTGGAGCATCGCCGACCCCGATGACGGTGCCCGCCGCACAGCCTGTATGCGCCTGATGCAGACGCTCGAGGCGACCGTCGGGTTCGGCGCGCGGGCCGTCGTGCTGCACGGCGGCCGCGTGCGGATGACCGAGCGCGGCCTCCTCTTCGGTTCGCGCCCTTACCGTTCCAAACTCTCCGAGGCCTACCGCGCCCATCCCGGCCGTATCGACGAAGACCTGGTCCGCCACGAACAGGAACTGCGCAGCGAGGGCGTTCCGCCCCTGATGGACGCCGTCTGCCGCTCCCTCGAAACCGTCCTGCCCGTCTTCGAAGAGGCCGGCGTGGCGCTCTGTTTCGAGAATCTGCCCGGCTTCGAAGCCTTTCCCGATCCTGCCGAAACGGCCTGGCTGGCCGACCGCTTCCGTTCGCCCGCGCTGGGCGCCTGGTTCGATGTCGGCCATGCCGAACGCAAACAGCGTGTCGGCGACTGGCCCGTCGACGCGACGTTGGAGCAGACCGGGGTCATCACCCGCGGCGCTCACATCCATGACGTCCGCGGTCTCGAGGAGGATCACTGCGCTCCGGGCGAGGGAACGGTCAATTTCTATGCCCTGAAGTCCCTCCTCGCGCAGACCGATTTCATCCGCGTCTTCGAACCCTCTCCCGCCGTCAGGCCGGAGGCCCTTCGCCTAGGCTTGGAAGACCTCCGTCAGCTTCTGGAGGGGGGCGGCTGATGTTTGCCCACGTCGCCGTCGAAAACGTTCCCGACCGGCTCTTCACCTACGTCATCCCCGAAGGCCTGGACGTCCGCGTCGGCCAGCGCGTCGTCGTCCCGTGGCGTCAGGTGATGCGGCAGGGTTACGCCGTCGCCGTCGGCGACACTGCCCCCTGTCTCCGGAAGCGCGAAAAGCCGTCGGAGGAGACGCCCGAACAGGGTGACCTCTTCGGCACGCCTTCCGGTCCGAAGGGCATCCGCGCCGTCGCTGCGGTCGACGATCCGCTTCCTTACTTCTCCGAAACGACAATCCGCCTTCTCCAATGGATGGCGGCCTACTACTCCGTCGGGTTCACGCTGGCCCTGCGCAGCGCCCTGCCGGCGCCCGTCCGCGAGGGACACGCCGGCGCCCGCGAGCTCTACATCGTCACGCCCGTCGTCCCGCCGCCCGCGGACCCCAAGCGCCTTCCGTCGCGCCGCCGGCAGCTCTATGAGGACATCGTCCGGGTCGACGGCGGCCGTCTGGCTCAGCTCTGCGAGGAATTCTCCACCACCCCCGCCACCGTCCGCAAACTGGCCGCGGACGGCTTCGTCACCTGCGAAAAGACAGTCGTCTCCCGCAGTCCGATGGCCGGCCGCCGCGTCCTGCCCGATCGTCCCCGCCCGCTGACGGCCGAACAGGCCTCCGCCCTGAAGACCATTCTCGACGCCGACCGCGCCGTCCTGCTCTTCGGCGTGACGGGTTCCGGCAAGACCGAGGTCTATATGCAGGCCATCGCCCATGTCCTGGAGCAGGGCAGGGGAGCCATCGTCCTCGTGCCCGAAATCTCGCTCACCCCGCAGACCGTGACCCGCTTCGCCGCGCGCTTCGGCAGCCGCGTGGCCGTCCTGCACAGCGCCCTTTCCGACGGCGAGCGCCACGACGAATGGCACCGCATCCGCCGCGGTGAGGCCATGGTCGTCGTCGGGCCCCGTTCGGCCGTCTTCGCACCGCTCGCCAAGGTCGGCCTTATTGTCGTCGACGAAGAACACGACAGCGGGTACAAACAAGACGAATCGCCCCGTTACTCCGCCCGTGACGTCGCCGTCGTCCGTGCCCGGCTGGAGCACGCTATCTGCGTGCTCGGTTCCGCCACGCCTTCCCTCGAGAGCTGGCGCAACGCGACCATCCTCGGCAAATACCGTCTCGCCGAGATGGCCCACCGCGTCGGCCACAGCACACTTCCCTCCGTGATGACCGTCGACATGCGCGAGGAGTGCAAACCCGGCGCGCTCGTCCCCATCTTCTCCCAGCCCCTCATCGAGGCCCTCAAGACCCGCATCGAGCGCGGCGAACAATCCATCCTCTTCCTCAACCGCCGCGGTTACGCCCCCTCCGTGCAGTGCCCCAAGTGCGGTTACGTCATGACCTGCGAACGCTGCAGCGCCAAGATGACCTACCACATAAAGGACGACACCGTCCGCTGCCACCTCTGCGGCGCCTGGTCCCGTCCGCCCATGGCCTGTCCCCAATGCCACGCGCCCGGGTTTCGCTACACCGGATTCGGCACGCAGCGTGTCGAAGCGGCCCTCCACGCCATTCTGCCGCGGGCCCGCGTCATCCGCATGGACGCCGACGCGACGGCCCGCCGCCACAGTCACGACGAGCTCCTCTCGTCCTTTCGCGCCAAAGAGGCCGACATCCTCCTCGGCACCCAGATGATTGCCAAGGGCCTTGATTTCCCCAATGTCACCCTTGTCGGCATTCTCGCCGCCGACCGTTCGCTCAACATCGCCTACGACTTCCGTGCCGCCGAGCGGACTTTTCAGCTTATTGCCCAGGTCTCCGGACGCGCCGGCCGCGGCGAACTGCCGGGCCAGGTTATCGTTCAGACCTTCTCGCCCGAACACCCCGCCATTGCCCTTGCCGCCGCCTGCGACTACCGCGCCTTCGTCGCCCAGGAACTCGCCGAACGCGAAGCCGCCGGCCTGCCGCCCTTCCGCAAACTCGGCTGCGTTACCGTCACCTCACCTGACCCGGGCCTTGCCGAACGGACCGCGCGCCGCGCCGAGGTCGGCTTCCGTGTCTGCCGCGGCATCGACGTCTCTCCCGCCTCACCCGCCCCGCTCGAACGCAAAGAGGACCTCTACCGTTGGCAGCTCCTCCTCCGCGCCGAATCCTCCCAAGCCATCTCCGCCGCCTGCGAACACGTCCTTCCCCGCGCCGAACGCCTTCGGAAGGACCTGCGCGTTCTTGTCGACATCGATGCCGTTTTTCTGAGCTGACCGCGCGTTCTGACCTCCGTTTCGTCAGATAATGGGGGCTTTTTGGTATACTACGCACTCATTTTCGAAAGGATAGAATGACGCAATTCAAGGATTTAGGGCTGCCTGCCCCGCTGCTGCAGGCCGTGGAGGGATTGGGCTTCCGGGAGCCTATGCCGATTCAGGCGGCGGCGATTCCCGTGCTGATGGCCGAGACGCCGCCGGACTGCGTGGCGTTGGCCGCGACGGGTACCGGCAAGACCTGTGCCTACGGTTTGCCGCTTCTGGCCAAGGTCGATGCCGCCGTTGCCGCCGTGCAGGGGGTGGTGCTCGCGCCGACGCGCGAACTCTGCCTGCAGATCGGCGAGGAACTCGCCCGCTTCGCGCGTCATCTGCCTGATGTCCATGTGGCTGCCTGCTACGGCGGCGCGCCGATTGTCCAGCAGATCCGCCGCCTGGAGCGCGGGGCACAGGCGGTTGTGGCCACGCCCGGCCGTCTCTGCGATCTGATTCGCCGCGAAGCCATTCGTCTTGACGGCGTGCGCGTCTGTGTCCTGGACGAGGCCGACGAGATGCTCGACCTCGGTTTCCGTGAGGAACTGGATTTCATTCTGGGGCAGGTCTCCGGGACTTCGGCCAAGTGGCTCTTCTCGGCGACGATGCCCGAGCAGGTCGCCAGTCTGGTCAAGACCTACACCCATGAGCCGACCGAAATCACCGTCGGTCAGCGCAACGTCGCGCAGGCCAACATTGCCCATCACGCCTACTCGGTCTCCGAGAAGAACCGTTACGGCGCCCTCCGCCGCGTCATTGACTTCGTGCCCGAGATGTACGGCCTCGTCTTCTGCCGCACGCGTGCCGACACCCAGCGGCTCAGTGAGGCCCTGATGCACGACGGCGTCTATGCCGAAGCCCTCCATGGCGACCTCTCCCAGGCTCAGCGCGACAGCGTGATGCGCAAATTCCGCGAGAAGGCCGTCCGCATCCTCGTCGCCACCGATGTCGCCGCGCGTGGTCTCGATGTCGACGACGTGACCCACGTCATCCATTACAATCTGCCCGACGATCCCGCCGTCTATACGCACCGCAGCGGCCGTACGGCCCGTGCCGGCAAGAGCGGCTCCTCCATCGCCCTCGTCACGCCGCGCGAACGTCAGCGCCTCCGCCTGATTGAGCGCATCTGCGGGATGCGGTTCGAACAGCGCACCATCCCGACCGCCGACGACATTCGTCAGCGTCAGGTCTTCTGGATGGCCGAACAGGTCCGCGAGGTTCACGGGGTCGATCCCGCCATTGAGGCCCTGCTGCCCGCCATCGCCCCGATGGTTGCCGGCCTGGCGCCCGAGCAGGTGCTCGCCCGTATCCTCCAGATCCGTCTGGCCTCCCTGATGGAGGCCTACCGCGAGGCCAAGGATATCAACCTGCCGCTGCCTGAGGAGGTCCGCGAGGAGAAGCGCCGCCGTGACGAGGCCTTCGGCGAAAAGCGCCGCGTCATGCTCCGCGTCGGCCGTCTCGATCACCTGCGCGAAGGCGCCGTCGTCCGCATCGTCTGCGAACGCGCCGGCGTCACGGCTTCCGATATCGGGGCCATCGCCATCAAGCGAGAATTCTCCTTCTTTGACGTCCGCGAGGCCGTCGCCGAACAGGTCCTGGTCGCCCTGGCCGGAGCCGATTTCGACGGCAAACCGCTTGAACCCAGGTTCGTCGACGCCGAGGAACCGGCCCGTCGGGGCGACAGGCCCCACCGCAAAGGTCCCTTCAGGGAGAAGCGCGGCGGCGACCGCACGCCCTTCCGCCGCGGCAGAAAAGAGGGCAGGGGGGGCCGCGCCTGATGAGTGCCGCCTTCGAAGCGCTCAATCCCGCCCTCCGCAAGGCCATTGCCGCCGTCGGCTACACGATGCCGACCCCGATCCAGGCGAAGGCCATCCCGCCGCTCCTCAAGGGCCGTGACCTGATCGGCTGTGCCCAGACCGGCACCGGCAAGACGGCCGCCTTCGCCCTGCCCATTCTCCATCGTCTGGCGCTTGAAAACCGCGCCGTCCGTCCGTGCCGCCCGCACGTGCTGATCCTCGCGCCGACGCGCGAACTCGTCGCGCAGATCGGGGAGAATGTCGAGGCTTACGCCCGTTTTCAGAAGACCCCCAGCGCGGTTGTCTTCGGCGGCGTCAATATCACCCCGCAGATCAGGAAGCTCGAGGCCGGCGTGGCCGTCCTCGTCGCGACGCCGGGCCGCCTCCTCGACCTTTGCGCGCAGAAAGCCCTCTTCCTCGATTCCATCCGGACCGTCGTCCTCGATGAGGCCGACCGCATGCTCGACATGGGCTTCCTGCCCGATATCCGAAGGATTCTCGATCGGTTGCCCGAGCGCCGCCAGTCCCTCTTCTTCTCCGCGACGCTTTCTCCCGAGATTACCGAACTGGCCGAACAGTTCGTCCGCGGCGAGGCCGTCACGATCCGCATCGACCCCGGAAAGCCTGCCGTCGAGCGCATCCGCCAGACCGTCTACTTCGTGGACAAGGAGAACAAGGTCGCCCTGCTGAAGGAACTCCTCGAGAACCCCAAGGCCTTCCGCGTCATCGTCTTCCCGCGCATGAAGCACGGTGCCGACCGTCTCTGCAGGCAGCTGACCAAGGCCGGCTTCAAGGCCGCGGCCCTGCATGGCGACAAGAGCCAGAACGCCCGTCTGCGGGCCCTCTCGGGGTTCCGTGACGGGACGATTCACGTCCTCGTCGCGACCGATATCGCCGCGCGCGGCATCGACGTCGATGATGTGACGCACGTCATCAATTACGATTTGCCCGACGAGCCCGAGACCTACGTCCATCGCATCGGCCGCACGGCCCGTGCCGGCGCCGAAGGTGAGGCCATTTCACTTGTCTGCGCGCAGGACCGCAACGCGCTGCGCGACATTGAGCGCTTCATCCGCCGTCCCATCCCGCAGAAGCTCGACCATCCCTTCCACTCCGAAGCCGCCCGGACGGCCATGGGCGCCGCAGCCTCGCGTCCGCCCCGCGGCGACCGGCGGCAGCAGCCCCGCCGCCCCAAGGCGTCCTCTCCCAAACCGGAGGCCGCGCCCGCACCCAAGGCAAAACCCCACGCCTTCGCGAAATTCGCCAAACGCTGAGGAGGTTTAATCATGCTCATTGTGACCAAGACTCTCTCCTTCGATGCTGCCCATCTGCTGACCGGTCATGCCGGTCTCTGCCGTAACCTCCACGGTCATACCTACAAGGTGACCGTCGAGCTCGGCAACGTGCCCCCCATGGCCGGACAGCCTGAGGACATGGTGATGGATTTCAAGGACCTCAAGACGGTCATGGAGGAGGATATCGCTGCCTGCTGCGACCACACCTTCCTCTACGATTCCGAATCCGAGGTCGAGTGTGACATCGCCGCCACCCTTCGCCGTCACGGTCTGCGGACCTACGCCATGCCGTACCGCACGACCAGCGAAAACCTTGCCCGCCACTTTTTCGAGAAGGTCCGTGCCCGCGGTCTTCCCGTCACGGCTGTCTCGGTCCGTGAGACTGACTCCTCCTGCGCGACTTACAGGGCCTGATGTCGGCAGCCGTGCGCAACGATGACTAAAGCGCTGTCGCTATGGACCGCACCCCAATCAGCCGGAGGAAGCAGGTGATGACACGGGAGTCCATACCTGACCGAGACAACCTGAATGCGGCGTGCCCGCAAGGGGTCAGGGATAAGGGCTGGTTTACCCTCACGGACGTATACGAAGGTAGGCCAGTCTGAGTTATGAGCACCCGCCCGGTACGGGTCCGTATGCCGGGTGGTGCGGGAGGTCGGCGGGGTGACCCGCCTCATACCCGATTTAGGATAAGCCCATGCGCCCGACGTTACTTCGATATCTCTCGGCGGCCTCTCTGGCCTGCCTTGTGACGGGGCTCTCCGCTTCGCCCGACGACTGGCGGTTGCCGGAGAGCGTGGCCGTCTCGCCAGACGGCGACACGGTCCTGCTCGGATGCCGATACGGCACGGCCGAACGCCGTTCGCCCGACGGTAAGAATCTCGGTGCCTGGACGGCCACGGTTTCGCGTGGCGGATTCCTGGGCCTCTTCGCGGACCAGAACACCGTCCCCGTGACCGGTGTCGCGTACGGCGCCGACGGAACGGCCTGGTACACGGCCGACGACGGCGCACGCGGCCGCCTCTTTCGCGACGACGGCGATTCCGTCGTCGTCGGTGACGGGCCGCAGGCTCCGCTGCCCTCGGCCGACGGCCGTTGGGTTTGGCTCTGTTGCCGCTATTCCGGCACGGCCGTGAAGGTCGATGCCGACGCGATGGAGGTCGTGGCTGCGGTCCATGCCGGGCGTGAACCGCAGGCCATCGCGCTTGGCGCGGAGGAGCGGTTGCTCTTCGTCGCTTCTCACCTGCCCGATGCCGCCATCGATCCCGCGCTGCCCGTCGCTGCCGATGTGGCGGTGCTCGACGCGCGGACCCTTGACCGGGTCCGAACCCTCGAACTCCCTGACGGGTCGACCTCGGTGCGCGGCATGGCCTCTTCTCCTGACGGCGCGTATATCTATCTGACCCATACCGTGGCGCGTTACCGCCTGCCGACGACGCAGGTTGAGCGCGGCTGGATGAACAGCGCTGCGCTCTCGATCCTCGACGGCCGCGACGGGACTTATATCAATACGGTCATGCTCGACGACATCGACGGCGGCGCCGCCAATCCCTGGGGTGTGGCCGTCTCGCCCGATGGCCGTACCTTGGCCGTGGCCCACGCGGGCACGCAGGAGGTCAGCCTCATTGACCGCGCCGCCCTCCACGCGCGCCTCGACGCCGCCGCCGCCGACCGCCCCGTCTCGGCCGTGACCGACTGCGCGGCTGACGTCATCAACGATTTCTCCTTCCTGAGCGGCATCCGTCGCCGCGTCAAACTCGGTCAGCCCGGTCCGCGCGGCATCGCGCTGACCAATGAGACGCTTTATGTCGCGCTCTGCTTTGCCGACGGTTTCGCCGCCGTACCTGTCAATCCCGACATTCCCGCGAAGGTGATGCCAATGGACGGCAAGGCCTTCGCCGATCTCGCCGAATCACCTGTGCTCCGTGGCGAGATGCTTTTCAACGACGCCACCAAGTGCTTCCAGAATTGGCAGAGCTGCGCGTCCTGCCATCCCGACGCGCGCGCCGATGCGCTCAACTGGGACCTGATGAATGACGGCATCGGCAATCCCAAGCAGACCAAAAGTCTCCTCTACTCCTACTGCACTCCGCCGACGATGATTACCGGCATCCGCCGTGGCATGATGCACTGCAACCGTGCGGGCTTCCGCTATATCCAGTTCGTCCGCGTCGACGAGGAGGACGTCCGGGATGTCGATGCCTATCTGATCGCGTTGCTCCCCCGTCCCTCGCCCTATACCTCCGACCCCGAGGCCATTGCCCGTGGCCGTGAGGTCTACCGCAGGGCCGACTGCGCCCGCTGCCACATGCCGGAGTATTACTATACGGCCGCGGCCAATCCAGACAGTCCCGACGGCGTGCCGCTCTACGACATCGGCCTCGGTACCGGACCGGAAACGGGACGTAAATTCGATGTGGCGACGCTTTGCGAGGTCTGGCGCACGGGTCCTTATCTCTACGACGGACGCGCCAAGACGATGCGCGAGGTCCTGACGCGGTTTAATACCAGGGACATGCACGGTGTCACCACCGACCTGACGCGTCAGGAGCTGAGCGACCTCGAGGCCTTCATCCTTTCTCTCTGACACCCGCTGTACCCGTGAGGATCCTATGCTGACGCTGACCGATTGCACGACCGGCCGAGAGGCCTTTGTCTGGACCGCCGATTCACCTGATTTTTTCCCCCATTTGCCAGGATTCCGCCTGACGCAGACCCATGCCGGCCTGCCGCCTGTCGCGAAAGGGGCGGTGCCGGGTGGGGTCTTCGAGCGTTCCGTCACCGTGGACGGCTGCGGCAGCGTCCTCTTCTACCGCCATGGGGCGCTTCGCCTCGCCTATGCCTTCGGTCTCCTGCCGGATGACGTCCGCGCCGCGCCGACCGTGCAGCTCGCTTCGGTCTTCGGTCATGTGCTTACGCTGTCGGAGGCTGCGGGCATCACGCCCGACCGGATCTGTCGGAACTGGTTTTATCTTGATCGCATCCTTGATTGGTACGGCGATTTCAACAAGGCTCGCGACGCCTTTTTCTCCGGACTCGGTATCGCCGGGAGGTTCCCGGCCAGTACGGGTATCGGTTGCGGCAACGCGGCCGGCGCGGCCGTGACGATGGGCTTCATGGCTGTCCTTGGCGGAGCGTGGTCGCCCGTGGCTTCACCGTGTCAGTGCCCGGCGTCCGATTACAAAAGCAGCTTCAGCCGCGCCGCGGAAATTGCCTTGCCCGAGGGCCGTTGGCTGAGTCTCTCGGGCACGGCGAGCATCGCCCCTGACGGGAAAACGCTCCATCCCGGCGATCCCGTCCGTCAGATTGAACGGACGATGGAGGCCGTCAGGGCCATCTTGGAATCGCGGGGCATGGGGTGGGAGCACTTCCGCCGCACGCTGGTCTATCTGAAGCATCCCGACTTCCTCAGCCACTGGCAGGCCTGGCTGAAGGAACACGGACTGCCGACCGACTTCGCACCCGTCATGGTGGCCGATGTCTGCCGCGACGACCTGCTCTTTGAGTTCGAAGGCGGCGCGCTGCTGAAGGATGGCGCCCATGCGTGAGCGCCGGGGAAGCATCTTCCGCGGCGCCGGTATCGCGGCGCTGCTGGTTCTGGCGGCGCTGGCGATTCTTCTGGCTCTGCCGCAGAGTGAGCGCTTCCGTGAACTGACCGTCTTCCGCTGCGCCGCGTGGGCCGTTCTGATCGGGTTCGCTGCGGTCGCGGTTCAGGCGCTTTTCGCGCGGGCTTGGGTACGGGCCCTCTTCGCGGCCGGGGCCGTCTGTGTGACGGTCGGCTTCGGCGTTACGGGCGCTTCGGCGCGTGAGGGGGCGCTGGTATTGACGGACAGCCTCTCGCCCTATGCGAACCACAGGCTGCTGCGCGAACGTGTGGTGGGCGGTGAGACGGTGAGGCTGGAGTCCTTCCGCCAAGAGACTTATCCGAACGGCATGCCGCGCCAGTACACGACGCTCCTGCGTTTCCCCGATGGACTCCGGGAGATCTCGGTCAACCGTCCTTACCGCCGCGATGGCTACACCTACTATCAGATGTCCTGCGACGGCGGCGTCGGGCCGGACGGGTATCCCTTCGTACAGACGGTTCTGACGGTTCGCCGCGATCCCGGGGTGCCGGTCGTCTTCGCAGGATTCGCGATGCTCCTGGCGGCGTCGGCAGCCTTGGCGGTTCGGGAGGTGCGGCGATGACGGCGCTGAAGACGCTTCTGATCGCGCAGGCCGTCGCTGCGGCCGGCGGCCTGCTGTTGCCCCGACGCTGGGCCAAATGGATCTGGCTCAGTGTGCTGCCGCTCGGTCTTGCGACCGTCCTGACGCGTTGGGCTGCGGTCGGTCACCCGCCGATGCGCAATCTCTTTGAGGCCTTTCTCTGGCTGCCGCCGCTGACGGGGCTCTGCACGGCGCTGACGCGTTGGCGGCGGGCTATCCTGACGCTGCGGACCGACGCGCTGCTGGGGCTGCTGGTCGCCATCCCGCTCGCCTTCGTCTTCGATCCGGCCGAGGGGATGTTGCCGCCCGCGTTGCAAAGTCCCTTTTTTGTGCCCCATGTGCTGGCCTATATGATTGCTTATGTGCTGATGGCGAGGGGCTGTCTGCTCTCCCTCTGCCGCGCGCCCGGGGCGGCGGGCGGAAGCATCGGCGTCGGTTTCTTTTTCATGACGGGCGGGCTGGTGCTCGGCTCGGTTTGGGGCAATGAGGTCTGGGGCAGTTACTGGCAGTGGGACCCAAAGGAGATGTGGGCGCTGGCGACTTGGCTGATTTACTGCGCCTGGTTCTGTGTGCGCGGCGACGGAAAGCTCAGAACGGCCTTGTCGGTGCTGGGGCTGCTTGCTATCATGCTCACCGTCACCTGGGTCAATCTTTCCCGGTTGTTTGAAGGAGTTCACAGCTATGCCGGCCTCTGATGCGGAACTGAAAGCCTTGGCTGACGTATTGGAGACGGCTGCCGATACGTTGGCCTATCTGCAGGAGACCGGACTGCGTCAGGTGAAGCTTGACCCAAAGACCTGGGCCGCCCTGACGGCACCTCTGCCGGCCGCGCCTCAGCTTGCCCCCGCCCCCCCGCCCCAAGCCCTTTCGCGCCGGTCTGTCGCCGCCGAGGCCACGGCTGCGGTCAGCCAGGCCAAGTTGCGGTATCTGGAGACGATGCGGGCGAATGTCGTGTCCTGCGCGGCCTGTCCGCTGGCGGCGGCGAACCGCTGCTTCGGCGGTGGCTCGCCCGAGGCGCCTGTGGCGGTGGTCAACGGCGCCTGTATGGAAGGCCCCGCCGCGCCCGCGGTCGGCTCGCGGCTTGAGGGACCGGCCGGTGAGCTCTTCGATAAGATGTTTGCGGCCATCGGTCTCACCCGTGCCGATCTCTATATCACGCCCGCGCTGAAGTGCCCCGTGCGGGGCAAACCCGATACGAAGGCCATGGTGGCCTGTCAGCGTCATTTGGTGGCCGAACTCCGCACGGTGGCGCCGAAGGCCATCGTCGTCCTGGGGCCCGTCGCGGCCAAGACTCTCTTCCCGAATGCCTCGGCGGACTGGATGCAGCATCCGGGCCGCTGGACTATGCTTGATAACCGGATCCCGGTGACGGCGCTGCATCATCCGATGCGGATTATGTTGCTTGGGGATGCCGTCTCGCGCCAGCTGAAGACCGACAACTGGAAGGCTCTTCAGGCCCTGCGCGACCGTCTGAAAGCCTGAACCCATGTCGAAACTGATTATCCGCGGCGGCCGACCCATCGGCGGCGTCCACCATGTTCCCGGAAACAAGAATGCTGCGCTGCCGATGTTGGCGGCGGCGCTGATGACGCGCGAGCCGGTGACGCTTGAGAATCTCCCTGACATCCGTGACGTCCGCGTCATGGTGGAGGGCCTGAAGGAACTCGGCGTCAAGGTGGAGGGCAGTGTGGCCGATCACCGGATTACCGTCTGCGCCGCGCGGCTGAAGGCCGATGCGACGGTGTCGGCCTCGGTCTGTTCGCGCATCCGGACCTCTTTTCTCTTCGCCGCGCCGATGCTGGGCCGGAAGGGACGCATCCGTCTCTGCGCGGCGCCGGGCGGTGACTCCATCGGGCGTCGCCGGCTGGATACGCACATAGAGGGGTTCGCCGCGCTGGGCGCGAAGTGCCGTATGCGCAAGGGGCGCGGCTGCACCTTCACGGCGGAGAGCCGTCTGAAGGGGACCTATTTCATGCTCGACGAGCCTTCCGTGATGGCGACGGAGAATCTGCTGATGGCGGCCGTCCTGGCCGAGGGCCGCACCGTGCTTTACAATACGGCCTGTGAGCCGCACATCCGTGACCTTGGCAACATGCTGATTGCCATGGGGGCCCGCATCGAAGGGCTTGGGACCAACCGCATCACGGTCGATGGCGTGGATCGCCTCGGCGGCGGAACCTTCCGGGTGAGCGGTGACGCGATTGAGGCGGCCTCCTACATCGTGGCGGCGGCCGTCACGCACGGTGCGCTGACGCTGGAGGGCATTGAGGCCGAGACGATGAAGGTCGTCGAGCCGGTTTTCCGCAAATTCGGCGTTCGCTGGACCTATGAGGGCGAGCGGACCCTGCGCCTCCCTGCCAAGCAGCGTCTGTGTACGGCCTATGATCTCGGCGCGGCCATTCCGAAGATTGAGGACGGTCCGTGGCCGATGACGCCGACGGATCTGAT
The DNA here is from genome assembly GCA_944391065.1 of uncultured Kiritimatiellota bacterium. GTDB lineage: Bacteria > Verrucomicrobiota > Kiritimatiellia > RFP12 > DVOR01 > Spyradenecus. The sequence continues at coordinate 51,203 of CALXSH010000004.1, forward strand.
GAGCGTGCTGATTGTGCTGGGCACGCAGACACGCGGCACGGAGCTTTTCTTCGAAAAGATGTTCGAGAGCCGCCTCTATTTTGTCGATCACCTGATCGGGATGGGCGCCAAGATTGTGCAGTGCGACCCGCACCGCGCGGTCGTGACCGGTCCGACGAAGCTGCAGGGTGGGGTGGTCTCCAGTCCCGATATCCGCGCGGGTATGGCGCTGATCGTGGCGGCGCTCTGCGCCCGCGGCACGACGGTTATTCTCAATGCCGAGAGCATTGACCGCGGGTACGAGCGGATTGAGGCGACGCTGAAGGCATTGGGTGCCGACATCGTCCGCGAAGCCGAGGCGTAAGCGCCTCAGACGACAAACCGGAAGACCGTCGGATCGTGCGGATCCGCGTTGCGCCAGGCGCGTTCCAGCGCCCTGAGCCAGAGTCCCAGAAAGATCAGTCCGCTTCCCAAAACCAGCGTGCTCAGGTAGCCCGCCGGGACTTCCAGCGTGGCGACGCACCAAGGGCTCCGCGCGACGGCTTCCGCCGTGCCGTGAGTGAAGCGGAGAATACTGTCCGTGAGCGCGTTCAGGATAGCCGAAACCCAAGGCATCAGGAATCCCGCGAAGGCGCTGATGACACTGAGCCAGACGACGGCGACGGCCAGTGTCGGGACGAAGAGATTAAGCAGCAATCCGCCAAGGCTGACGCGCCCGAAGAAGTAGAGGGAGAGCGGCAGTGTGGCGACCCAGGCCGAGAGGGTCAGGGCAAGAACGGCCGCGACCGACCGGCGCAGACGAACGTGGAGGGGTGTTTTGCGCGGGAGGTCGCCGAGGGCATTGCGCTGTGGGTGGGAGCGCAGGAGGCGGTTGGTGAAGTAATTGAGGGGGGAATAGAAGAGGAGGATGCCGCCGATGGCGGAGAAGGAGAGCAGGGCGCCGATGTGACTGATCCATTCGGGCGCGAAAATCATGCAGCTGGCCAACGTGACGAAGAAGGCCGTGGTGGTGTCGGGTTTGCGCATGAAGCAGGGCGCGAAGCAGTAGATGCCCGCCATGGCACAGGCGCGGGTGGCGGAGGGCGGCACACCGGTCATGAAGAGGTAGGCTACCAGCGCGGGAATCAGCACAGCCCAGCGGGAGCGGAGAAAGAGCCCGCTCCAGGCTACCAGCCACGCCAGGATACCGACAATGATACCGACGTGGAGCCCGGAGATGGAGTAGATGTGGATGATGCCGGTGTCGGAGTAGAGTTGGCGTTCCTCGTAGGGCAGTTTCCGGAAGGCCCCGATGGTCATGGACTGGGCTCTTAGCGCGGCCTCCTCGCTGACGCCGATGCGCAGATTGCGGGCCAGGGCCTCGCGGACTTTGGCCATCATTCGACGGAAGAAAGAGAGGGTGGGGGCGTCCAAAACGCGCTCCGAACTCTCCCGGCGCATGGAGACCGAGGCGGAGTGGGGATAACGGCCCAGGTGAAAGGAGGCTTCCCCCTCCCACGTCTCACCGATCTGCGGAAAGTCTCCGCCGAAGTCGTAGAAGCTGACGGTCAGATTGACGCCTTCGAGGCGGTGACCATCTTCCAGCCAGGCGTCTTCCGCACGGAAGCGGCAGTAGGGAACGGTGTTTTTGCGGGGGACGATGCGGTATTCGTCGGAGACCAGGACGCGCAGCCGGGTCTTGTTGCCGGTCAGGATGTCGAGACGGGCCGAGGTCTCCTCGTGGCGGACACGGGTGACGGCGGCGTTCCAGCCGGCCAAGGCGACGCAGAGAAGGGCCATCGGCAGCAACCGCCGCGGAAAGGACCACATAGGCAGCAGAAAGAAGGTTGCGGCCAGAAGCCAGGCGAACGGCGCGCCGGCGGTGAAGCCGGCGGCCGTGCCGCAGACAATCAGAAAGGTCCACCCTACAATCGGCCGACGGAGACACGGAGCGGTTTCCGGATCGGTAAGCAGCCGCAGCGGGGAGCGGATCATGTCATCGCGGGATTATCTCGGGGCAAGGGCGCGGGCGGCATAGGGGTCGGCCTCCGCGTTGCGGCGCAGCGCGTCGAGGACGGTGTCCTCGCCGCAGCCGAAGTAGGCGGCGAACTGGGCCGGCGTCAGCGGGTGACGGCGGGCCAGGGCAAGCAGGGCGGCTTCGCTGTAGGGTTCGTGACAGGCGGAGCCGGAGGCCTTCTCAGGTGGCGCGATGGAAGCAAAGAGAGCCTGGAGGTGGTGGAGTTCGTCCTCGGGTACGGCACGGACCGAACCGTACGCGGGCGGGCGGACAGCGTGGTTGACGGTGACGCTGGAGGGCGAGAGACCCTCGATCAGGCGATAAATCCTGTTGAGGTCCTCTTCCCGGTCATTGATGCCGGGCAGCGCGAAGAATTCGATGTCCAGGGCGCCTCTGTAGTCCTTCCGAAATTCCTGCCAGCCGCGGTAGACGGCGTCAAAGGTCAGTGAGGGGTGGGGACGGACAACGGTTCTGAAAGAGGCTTCGTCCCAGAAATGCAGGGAGATTTTGACATGTGAGGCCAGCGCGGCATCCGCGCGGACCTCGGGGTCGGCGAAGAGCGCGCCGTTGCTCATCAGCAGGGAGGGCAGCGCCGTGTTGTCGCGGATCCACCGCAACACCTGCCCGAAATGTCTGTGCAGGGTCGGTTCGCCCGAACCGCAGAGCGTCAGGATGTCAACCGGTTCACCCTTGGCCAGCCAAGCCTGAAGTTCGGCGATGACGGCGTAGAGCGGGACATAATCGGTCCGCTCACAGGTGACATGAGGGGTTCTGCCGAGCTGGCAGAAGAGACAGTCGTAGCAGCAGGTCTTCATCGGCACCAGATCGATGCCGAGACTCCGCCCGTAGCGGCGGGAGGGGACCGGTCCGAAAAGAAAGCCCATCTCAGTCCTCGAAGTGCAGCACCATGGCGATTTCGGGGCAGACGAAGGGATTGGTGTGCTTCGTGCAGTAAATGCAGCCGCGGTAGATCTTGTGGATGATCTTGGTCTTCTCGATCGGGCGGAAGCCGAGCTTGCCGAAGAATTCGGGCTCAAAGGTCAGAACCAACGCCTGCGCGGGACGGAATCCGGAGATGCGCTGCAGGACGAAGGAAATCAGACGGCGCCCGATGCCGTGGCCGCGGTAGGCGGCGTTGACGGCGACGGACTGCAGTTCGACCGTGGCGCCCTCGGGACAGCCGATTTCCGGCAGAATCTGCCAGCAGGCGCAGGCGACGAGCTCATGGCCGCGGACGCCGACCGTGAAACGGTCGATGTTCTCGACGATGTTGTTCACGGGGCGCATCAGCAGCTCGTGCGGGTAGGCCTGGATCAGGCGATGAATGGGCAGGACATCGGCAAGCGTGGCCCGCCGGATAACGATTTCATCATCCATCGGCATGGATTACTCTCCGGCAAAGTTGTCAATCTTCTCGGACGTTCCGAAAATCAGCAGGCGGTCATCGCTGCGGATGTGGGTGTCCGCCCGGGGAATGACCAATTGGCGCGGTGCGGCGGGATCGGCATCGTCGATTCGGCGGATGGCCAGAATGGTGACGTCGTACACTTTGCGCACCTCCGCTTCGGCAAGGGTCTTGTCGAAGAGCGCCTCGGGCGCCTGCACCTCGGCGGCGCAGAGACCGTCGGCGATGTCGAAGAGGTCGACCTGGTTGAGCGTCAGCAGGGAGCGCGACAGGCGTTGGGCGCGGTCACGGTTGGGGTTGATCACGACATCGGCGCCGACACGGCGCAGGACGCGGCCGTGCACCTCCGTCGAGGCTTTGGCCACGACGGTACGGATGCCCAGGTCTTTGCAGTTGACTGTGGCCATGACGCTGCCTTCGATGTTTTCGCCGATGGCCACGACGACGGTGTCGCAGGTGGCGAATCCGGCTTCCTCAAGGGCATGGATGTTGGTGGCGTCGCCTTCGGCAACCTTGGAGACGTATTCCGACAGCTCTTGAATCTTCCGGCGGTTGGTATCCATCAGCAGGATTTCGGTCCCCTGCGCGGCCAGCGCCTGCACAAGGGCTTCCCCGAAACGGCCCGCTCCGATAATGCCTATGCGTTTAGTCATGATGGGAGGACTCTACCATAAAGTGCCGTCTTTATGCTAGTCTATCGGCATGAAAAGCTGTCTTGCCTTCTTCCTTCTGGGACTCGCGGCGGTGACGCTCCCGGCGCAGGATCTGAATGAACGTTATCTGGTGGATTTCTACGGCATTGAGATCCCGCCGGACGGCGCGCATGTCCTGATTGTTGCAGACCGCTCTAAATCGATGAACGTCAAGGATATCGGCCGCGATGACGGCGGAACGCGCTGGATGACGCTGATCCGTGAGGTCACCGATATGGTCAGCCAGATGGAGGCCATCCTGAAGACGCGGCCCGTGCGCTACACCGTGACCATGCTCTATGAGGGTGGCGGCGACCATGTCGGCACTGCAGCCTACAACCTTCGCGTGAGGGGCGCGGGCGAACGGCTTGTCACCGATATTACCGCCGAGCGGCCTGGCGCCGGCGGCAATTTCGAGAAGACCTTCGGCGAGCATCTTTGGCCGCTGGTGGCGCGCGATTCGATTACCCATATCTTCTTTCTCGGCGACACCGATATCGACCGTCAGGAGTCCGAGGTCATCGATGCCGTATCGGCCTGGTACGCGTTGCCGACCGTTATCCGTATGCCGCAGCGCAAGGGCGCAAAGCGCAAAGTCCAATCCGAGCCGATTGCCTACGGACAGCGCGAACTTTATGCTTTGAAGAAGCGCTGGGGCTCGCTCTGGGACCACTACCGCGGGCCGAAGCGCTCCGGGCGCGCCATCCCGCCGCCTGTCGAAGAGGTCGTCTTCAATTGTATTACCATCGGCAGGGAATCGACTGCCCAGAACCGCTTGGCCGAACTCGGCGGCGGACAATGCGTGCGCGTCTCGGCAAAGAAGGGCCGGAAGCGCGCCGACGGCGGTGACGAGTGAGCCCGATTCGGATAGACTGCGATGGCCGGGCACTTCCGCATAATACTCCTGCAATCCCTGATCCTGACGCTGATTCTGACCGTCGGGGTCTTGGCCCGGGCGTACCGTCTCAACGTCGGCCCGCCGGAACCCGCGGAGTCCGAGCATATCATGATCGTCGCGGAGGCGGCCGACAGCGTCGAGGAGCTTGTCTGCGTGCGGCATAACCGGACGCTTTTCCATGAACTCTCCGGCATCTGCGTCCGTTTCATGGGCAACGGCGACTGGTCTGTGCCGATCGGTTACTACCGCCTGGTGCCGTTGACGGCCTCCGCCCTGACCCTCTTCCTCGTTCTGGGACTCGGCCTCCACCGGCGCGGCGGGCTGATGGGGACGCCCGATGCCGTCCTTTGGGGGACGGCCCTGCTGGCCGTGGCACCGGGATTGGCGGCCTCAGCCTGGTTTTTCACGCCGGACAGCCTGCAGATTCTGTTTTTCGGCGGCTTGCTGCTGACGATGCGCTCCTACGCGCAGTGGCCGGGAAGCGTCTCTGCGGCGCTCTTTGGTGTGCTGGCGGTGCTGCTCGCGGCCGTGACGCCGGACGCGCTCTGGACGCTGATTGTCTTGGTGCCGGCGATTTTCATCGGTGTCGGTTGGCGTCGGATATGCCTCTATTGGCGGACGTGGCATGCCGTGCTGACCTTGGGCTGCGCGGGCGCGCTCTTTTTCGTGCTTTGGCGCGTTGGGGTGGCTTCGTTGCCGGAGGTTCCCCGCGTGCCGACGGCCTTCCTGCGGGAACTTGCGGACCGCATCGTCGTGGATGGCCTGTGCGGGTTGGCCTTCGTGGCCTGGGGTTGGGTCGCCGTCTGGGCCTTTCTGGGGACGGACCGCCGCTTTGCCCGGGTCATTGCCCTGCTCTTCCTCTTCTCTTTCTGGGCCTCCTTCTTCTTTGAGGGTGGGGGACCCTTCGCGGTGCAGCTGGCCGTGCTCTCCCCGCTGGTGCTGGCCGTCGCGCTGTCTACGCTGCCCTCCGTCATTCTCCGCTGGGCGGTCGGACATCTTGTGCTGGCCATGGTCACGGCCATGCTGCTCTGCACCGTCGTGAAACAGATCGGGGCGGACCATGACCGCAATCTGCCGTTGCTGCGTGCCGCCGAATCATCCTTGGACGAGAGGACCTCCGCCGATGAGCCTTATTGAGAGACTGAAAAAACACCTTCCTTTCATCCTGTTGCTTCCCGTGACGGTCTGGTGGCTCCGTCCGGCCTGGTTCGGCACGATGGACAGCATGTACGACCGCTCCCAGCACATGGAATACGTCTGGATGATTCCGGTGCTGGCGCTCTTCATGCTCTGGCTCCGCCGTGACCGCATCCTGGCCTCGCTCGGACGTCCCGCCATTCTGCCGGCCATTCCCCTTCTGCTTTGCGCGGCGGGGTTGCTCTTCCTGGGCCTGCGCGGCGATCAGGCCCGCTTCCTTCAGTCTTCGGCCGTCTGCTTTCTGCTGGCCCTGCCGCTGGTGGCCTACGGCCGGAAGACCTTTGCGGCGGTCTGGTTTCCCATCCTGCTGCTGGCTTTCGTCATGCCGGTCGGCTTCTTGGACAACTTCACGGTGCCCCTGCGGCGGGCTTCGGTCTCGGTGACGGCCGTCCTGCTCAACGGCTTGGGCGTCCCCGTCCACCAGTCCGGGACGGCTATCCTCTCGGCCGACCCCACGACGCCCTTCCAGCTGGACGTGGCCGACCCCTGCAGCGGCATTCGGTCGTTGGTGGCGCTCTTTGTCGGCACGGCGGCTTACGGTGCCCTCGTGCTGCGCCGCGTCTGGACCCGCTGGGCCCTCTTCTTCGCATCGGTTCCCATAGCCTTCCTGGGCAATATCCTCCGTCTTCTGCTGACGGCGCTCACCTGCAGACTGGTCAGCCAGGCCGCGGGCATGCAGGTCCATGACAACGCCCTCTTCCTGGTCGCCCCGATTTACGCGCTGTGCGTCTTCGGCTGTGCCGATCTTCTCCGCCGTATCGAGGAGCGCGGCGATGCCGGGAAATCCGCACCGGCCCCGACCGCGGTCGCCGGAGCGCCTGCCGTTCCCGCGGGGTGGGGGCGCGTGGCCGCCGTCGCCGTCCTGGCTGTCGCTCTGGCCTGCTTCCGCGGCTGGGCCGTGCCGACCGGCGGACCGACGGTGCTCGAGAGCGACGCCTTCATCAGCAAGACCTTCGCCGACCTGCCCGGCTTCTCAATCCGTTTCCCTTACTTCTGTCAGAACCGCGAATGCCTGTGGAGCGAAAGCTATGTGCGTGGCACGGAGTTTCCGTCAGTCTGTCCCAAATGCGGCGGCCCCGTGCTGCCGGTCGCCAAGGCGGAGCTCGACATTCTGCCCGCCGACACCCAGAGCTACAAAGCCACTTATACGCGCCCTGACGGCATCTACTTCACCGTCGCCCTCGTCATCGCCGGCGAATCCCGCCTCTCCATCCACCGTCCTGAACTCTGCCTACCGTCGCAGGGCTACGCGCTCAGCACGCGCGAGGTCCGCGAACTTCTGCCCGGGCTGCCGATGGCTTTCTTCTCGCTCCGCCGGCAGGGATCGGCACAGACGAGCGGATTCTGCTATGTCTTCCTGAACGCCTCCGGCGCCACGGTCTCGAACCTCCGTCGCGTGGTCGGCGACACGCTGATCCGCTCCTTCTCCAACCGAATCCCCCGCTGGGCCATGGTGACGATTTCCTCCAACGTCGACTTCCTCACGCCCGAGGGTGAAGCCGCGCTTCGGGACTTCCTGACCATGTGGGCCCCGACGATGCGGACGGACGCTGCCCGTGATTGAACTCGCCGCGACCCCGTGGCGCCGCATGCGCGGCCTGCTCGGGCGTGACGGCCTGCCGCCCGGCGATGCCCTGCTGATCCGCCCCTGCTGCGCAGTCCACACGATGGGCATGCGCTTCCCCCTCGATCTTCGCTTCTATGATCGGTCGGGACGGTTGGTCCGCGAGGTCCTCAACGTCCGTCCGGGCCGTTTCCTCGTCTGGGGCGGCTTCCGGGCGCGCAGCGTGCTCGAGTGCGCCGCCGGGGACCCTGCCTTCCGAAACTGTGCTATACTGCCGGACATATGAAAATCTCCCTGATTACGGTCTGCTACAACTCCGCCTCCCTGCTTCCGACGGCCCTTGAAAGCGTTTTGGCCCAACGTGATGCCGACTATGAATATCTCGTCGTCGACGGTGGCAGCGGCGACGGGACCGTGGAGCTGCTCAAGGCCTGGGAACCCCGCTTCGGCGGACGGATGCGCTGGACCAGCGAACGCGACCGGGGGCTCTACGACGCCATCAATAAGGGCATAGCCCGTGCCACCGGTGATCTCGTCACTCTGCTTCATGCCGATGACATGCTTGACGGGGCCGACATCCTGGCGACCTGGGCCAAGGCCTTTGAGGAGGATCCCTCCCTGGACGCAGTCTACGCCGACATTCGCTTCGTCCCTGAACATGCCAAGTCTGCCTCCGAGCGGACGGTGCGGTACTATTCCGGCGGTTTTTGGCGTCCCTGGATGTTTCGCTGGGGATTGATGCCGCCCCATCCCAGTTTTGCCATCCGCAGGGAATGGTTCGCGAAGCTCGGCGGGTATCTGCCCGATACCTTCCGCATCGCCGCAGACCATGAACTCCTCGTCCGCTTCCTTTACAAGGGCCGGCTGAAGACCCGCTACATTCCCTTCTGCACGACGGCCATGCGCGTCGGCGGTCTCTCGACTTCCGGGCTGGCCTCCAAATTCCGTCTCAACCGCGAAATCGTCCGTGCCAACCGCATGAACGGCATTTGGTGCTGCCTGCCCATGATGGGGTTCAAGTACGCCTACAAGTGCGTTGAGCTGATCCGTCCCCTCCTTCGGAGAACCAAGTGAATCTGCGCGTCCATTCCTACGAGAGCTTCGGGGCCGTTGACGGCCCCGGCATCCGTCTTGTCGTCTTTCTTCAGGGGTGTCCGCTGCGCTGTATCTTCTGTCACAACCCGGACACCTGGGCCGCCGACAAGGGGACCGAGACGCCCGTCGAGGAGATTGTCCGCAAAGCCCGACGGATGCGTCCCTATCTCGGCAATGACGGCGGCGTGACCTTCTCCGGCGGCGAACCGCTGATGCAGGCCGAGGCCGTGCTGGAAGCGACGAAGGCCCTCCAGGCCGAAGGCTTTCATGTCGCCATCGATACCTCGGGCGGCATCGACTCCGAGGCCGCCTATGCCCTGCTCGATGCCGCCGACCTGATTCTGCTGGATGTGAAGGCGCCCGATCCCGAGCGTTTCCGTGAGGTCACGGGGGTGTCGCAGGAGGCCAATCGCCGCGTCTTCGATCACCTGCGCGAGACGCGAAAGCCTGTCTGGATCCGGCAGGTTGTCGCCGAAGGCCTCAATGACACGCCGGCCGAACGTGCCGCGACTGAGGCCTACATCGCCGGCCTCAACGTGCAGCGCATCGACCGCCTGCCTTATCACGAGCTCGGCCTCCACAAGTATGAGGAGCTCGGCATTCCGTACCGCGGTGCCGCGCTCCGTCCCCCGAAGAAGGAGGCGCTCCGCTGATGGATGAGCGGGAAGCCAAACTTTACAGAAACCGGCTCCGTGACCTGGAGGATGACGGTCTCGGCGGAACGACGGCCGTCATGCCGCCGCTGCCGCGCCGGAAGACCTCCAATCCCCGCCGCCTGCTGGTCCAGACCTTCTTGGCCATGATTTTCATCGGCGGCGCCCTGCTCTGCACGCCGTGGTCGCAGCTCAGCGGCCGTTGGGCCTGGGATATCGCCGGGAAGCCCTTCAGCTGGTCCGTCTTCTGGCAGGCCATCATCGACAATCTTTTTATGGCCACCTCGGCCTCCTGCGTGACGGGCCTGACGGTCGTCACGCCGACCCATTACTATTCCGATTTCGGCATGGTCGTGCTCTTCCTGCTGATTCAGCTGGGCGGCATCGGCATCATGACTCTCAGCACGCTGCTGATCTATCTGCTGATGGGGCGCCTCTCGGCGCGCGACGAAGCCGGCATCATGCTGACCTCCGGCGCGCAGAGCACCCCCAGTGCCAGCGAACTGCTGAAGAAGACGGTCCGCTATGCCTTCTTCTTTGAGTCTCTCGGCGCCGTCGTGCTCTTCAGCCGCTACTATTTCACCCATGGCATGGCCTTCGGAAAGAGCTGGTGGTACGCCACCTACCATGCCGTCAGCGCCTTCTGCAATGCCGGTATCTCCCTCCATCCAGAGAATCTCGTGGCGATGCAGGATGACAAGGTCTATATGCTGGTCATCGCGTTTCTTGTCACCGTCGGCGGCCTGGGCTTCCTGGTTTTGGCCAATCTCAGCCGCTACCGCTTCTGGAAGCGCGATATCCGGCAGCGCGGCCATGTCTCGCTCCAGTCCCGCATCGTCCTCTGGTCCACGCTGGGCTGCGTCGGTATCGGCACGCTGCTCTTTCTGATCTTTGAATGGAACGGTCTCCTGGGCGAGAACCGCGGTCCTTCCGTGGCCGAATATCTGGTTGCCGGCGACTGGGACGGTGCTTTGTCCGGCGTCATGGAGTGGGGGCACAAAGCCATCGATGCCGTCTGCCAGACGACTATGTTCCGCACGGCGGGCTTCAACTTCTTCGACCTTGGGCAGGCGACCCAGCAGTCGACCTTCGTGGCAATTCTCGTCATGCTGATCGGCGGCTCCCCGGCCTCGACGGCCGGCGGCATCAAGACGACCACCGTCGTCATCCTCTATCTGACCATCCGCGCCATGCTCCGCGGCGAACAGGATGTCTGCGTGCATCACCGCACCATCCCGCCCTCCATCGTGCGCGAGGCCATGGTCATTGTCTTCTTCTATTTTTTCGTCCTGGTCGGCATCTATATGATTCTGCTGACCACGGAGCCGGCCATCCTCGCGGAGCATGGGTCGCTCGCCCTCTTCTACGAGGTAACCTCGGCGCTGGGCACCGTCGGCACGAGTATCAATTCGACGGGGTTGCTGACGCCTTTCGGCCGCGTCGTCATCAGTATCGCGATGTTTCTGGGGCGCGTCGGCCCCATTACCCTGGCCATGGCAGTCTCCATGCGCAATCCCACCCCGCGCATCCGTTATCCCGAGGAAAACGTCATCGTAGGCTGACGGATACCTTCCCGCGGCGAAAGCATCTCCCCGAAAGCAGAAAAGCGCCCGCCTGAACGGCGGGCGCTTTTTTGGGTATACGGCGAAGAAGATCGCTTACTTCTTCATGCCGGCGCGGAGGCGAGCCTTGACGCGCTTCGTGTAGGCGAGGCGGCGGGCACGCTTGGTGCGCTTGCGGAGCTGCTGACCCATGGGTGGTCTCCTTAAAATAATGGAAGGGCTAAAAAAGGACCGTGCGCGCGGCAACCCGTGCGCACGCGGGGATTAGGCCATGCCGAGCTGATAACGGACGAAGCGCTTGACTTCGATCGTGTCGCCGGTCGCCTTCTCGGCAGCCTTGACGATGTCGGTGACGGACATCTTGGGCTCCTTGACAAAGGGCTGGTCAATCAGGCAGACCTCGGCAAAGTGCTTCTTCAGCTTGCCCTTGAGGATGCCCTCGATGATGTTGGCCGGCTTGCCTTCGACCTGGGCGCGGTAGACTTCCTTTTCGCTCTCGATCTCTTCGGCCGGAACTTCGGTCTCGTTGAGATAGCGGGCGCCGGCGGCAGCGGCCTGGAGGCAGATGTCATGGACGAGCTGGACGAAGGGCTCGGAGGTGACGGTCTCGGGCTTGCCGCAGCCGACCTCGACGAGGACGCCAATCTTGCCGCCCATGTGGATGTAGGACTCGATCTTGCCGGTGCCGGTCAGGGCGAAGTGCTTGGCGCGGCGGATCTTGACGTTCTCACCGGTCGCGGCGACCACTTCGGTCACGCGGGCAGCGTGGGTCTCGGCCAGATTCTCGTCACCCGCGGCGGCGGCAGCGGCGAGTTCCTTGGCGAAGTCCAGGAACTTGTCGGTCTTGGCGACGAAGTCGGTCTCGCAGTTGAGCTCGACAATGCCGTAGGCGCCGTTTTCGCCGGCGGCGGCGATGATGACGCCCTGCTTGGACTCGCGGTCGGCACGCTTGACCTGGAGGGCCAGGCCCTTCTCGCGAAGGATCTTGATGGCTTCTTCCATGTTGCCGTCCGTGGTCTGGAGGGCACGCTTGCAGTCCATCATGCCGACGTTGGTCGCGGCACGAAGGTCATTGATCATCTGAATGGTAATGTTGGCCATGATGCTTTCCTTTCGGGAAATCGGACAATTATTCCGCGGACTCGGAAGCGGCGGCAGCCTCGGCCTCGGCTTCAGCCTTGGCGGCGGCAACGGCTTCCTGAGCGGCGGCAGCGGCGGCGCGGCGGTTGCTCACCGGAGCGGGCGCGGCGGCCGGCTTGCGCGCGGCCGGACGGCGGGTGGCCGGACGGCGATCAGGCTTGGCCTCGGCGGACTTGGCGGCGCGCTCGGCCTCGCGTGCGGCGCGCTCTTCGGCGGCGGCCTTGGTGGCCTCGACGTCGGCGTCCTTCAGGACCTCGGCGAGCTTCTCGACGATCAGCTGGATGCCGCGGACGGAATCGTCGTTGCCGGGGATCACGTAATCGATCGGATCGGGATCGGCGTTGGAGTCAACGATGGCGACGACGGGGATGCCAAGACGCTTGGCTTCCTTGACGGCGTTGGCCTCGCGGCAGACGTCGACGATGAAGAGGGCGCCGGGCATGCGGTCCATGTCGGCCACGCCGGTGAGGTTGGTCTCGAGCTTGGCGAGCTCACGGGCCAGAGCGGAGGCTTCCTGCTTGTGAGCGGAGAGAACGCCGTTGTTGTTGCGGGCCATCGTCTGGATCTGCTGCATGCGGCGGACGGAGCGGCGGATGGTCTGGTTATTGGTCAGCGTGCCGCCGAGCCAACGCTCGGTCATGTAGAACTGGTTGCAGGATTCGGCAGCGGCCTTGACGACCTCCTGAGCCTGCTTCTTGGTGGCGACGAAGAGAACCTTCTGGCCGCCGGCGACGACGCCGCGGAGGAATTCGGCCGCCTCGTCGATAAGCTCGACGGTCTGGGTCAGGTCGATGATGTGGATGCCGTTGCGCTTGTCGAAGATGTAGGATTTCATCTTCGGATTCCAGCGCTTGGTCTGGTGGCCGAAATGCAGGCCGGCTTCAATGAGGGCCTTGAGCTCGATGAGATGAGCCATGATGGGTGTCTTTCTGAAACGTGTCTGTCGTTTAATCCGCTTGGACGGGCGCACACGCGGGCGATTCCGTCTTCGCTTCCTGTCCGCCTCCGAACACCTATTCGGGTGCAAACAGTCCGCGCATAATACCAAAACTCCCTGTGCGATACAACATCCATTCGGGAGCCTGGGAATCGGACATTTTTTAACGTCACTCGCCATCCGAGGTGAGCCTACGGCCTAAGCGCGTAGGCGCACTTAAACCTTCCGAATGAGGGGATGCATTTAGTCTTGCAAGAGTGGGAGCGCATTTTCTCTTGCAAGGGGGCGGATTATTGGAGATAAGGTTGATGGAGGCCCCCTCCCCCTCGAGGGGGAGGGGTGCATTTACTTCCTCCAAACGGGCTAGCGCCCGTACTAATCAAACCAGAAAGGGCTCCCACTATGGAAGACAACGACACTCCCCAGAAGCGTAAGGCTCATCTCACGCGGGATGCCAGCATGGAAGAATACGCCGCGCTCAAACGGCGGATCTTTCAGGCACAGCGTCCGGGCGACCGCGCCTACCTTCCCTGGGGCCTCTCCCCGCTTGGCGTTCCCCAGGGCGTGACGCTGGAGCGCTTCGGACCCGAACCATGGGTGGACTGGCGATATGCGCCCGGTGTCGTGACTCACGGGGCGCTTTCCATCCCCGTGAACGGCGTTTTTGACAATCCGGTGCTGGGAAGCGCCGCCGCCTTGATTTGCGCCATGCTCACGGAGCTCGGACTTTCCCCCGGGGAGATTGCCGCCGGATTTTCCGCCTTTGAACCCTTGCCCCATCGGATGCAACGCCTTGGCGAAGTGCGCGGGGTCACCTTCATCGATGACTCCAAGGCCACCTCACTGACCGCCACGCAGGCCGCCCTGCGAATGGTCGGGCGAGGCGTTCGGCTGATCGCCGGCGGCCGCCCGAAAGAGGACGACCTCGACTTCTTGGACAGCGAGCTCTCCGCCGCCGTGAAGAAAGCCTATCTTATCGGCGAAGCGCAAGAAGCCCTGTTTGCCGCGTGGAAGGACATCCTTCCCTGCGTTCGGTGCGGCACGCTTCCCGAAGCCGCCCGCGTCGCGTTCGCCGACGCCGAGGCGGGGGACACGGTTCTCCTTTCCCCCGGGTGCGCCAGCTTCGACCAGTTCCCCGGCATGGCCGCCCGCGGCAACGCCTTCCGTGCACTCTTCGAGTCCCTTCAGAAGACCGTCACCCCATAACCGCCCTTCCCCGTCCGGCACTCCCCGCAAGATGCGCTTTTCTCGCGGCGTGAGGTTGATCTGCGTGGGATAGGGGTCAATGGCAGGGCCGGCGGGGATGATGCAAGCGCGGTTGGGGAGGATGTAAAAAGGTCGGGTGGCTTGCCATCCAGCAGAATCTTGTAGCGCCAAAAGGTGTCGTAGTAATCATAGGCAGGGAGCGCTCCACCCACCACAAGGCAAAACAACCAAGCCAAGCAGCTTCATACCTTTTCTCCTCTCCAAAAGAAACGACCTCTTCCCGTTTCAAAGCCTCACCGTGCGAGCATCGGCATTCCCTCCCGGAGGGCTCCCCCTTCCTTTAAGATACGCAGGTGCAGGGAAGTGCCCCCTGCCGAGGGGCGTGAGGCCGGGGTGGTTGCAAGTCGGCCGCCTTGGCGACAAAAAGGCCGAACAATGTCAAAACCACCGAGGCACTCCCACAACGCGGTTAAACCTGTGTTGCGTAACCTGCCTCCAAAAGTCTCACCCGCAGATGGATTCGCCGCAGGTGGCGTTTTGGGCGCGGCCGTAGGCGAAATCGGGGCTGGCGTTGGCGTAGCAATAGAGGCAGCGATGGGGACAAGTGTTGTATTCGCCGATATCTTTGCTCCGGATGCACCCACACGCCTTGCGCTGGCCGCCATCCTTCACCTTCCTATAATTCGGTGCCTCCTTCTCAACGGGGAGGCCCCCCTGCCCAAATCCAAAGAGATCTCCCTGCACCATCGATACCTCCCGCCCCGGTGTCACCCCAAGGAAACGCATGAGTGCCTCATCCTGGCGGTGGGTGGCAATCATGATACGGTCATCCACGCACCGGCTATGCCCAATGCCATAAGCCTCAAGGTCGATATCCTCCGAGCACGTCTGCAACTCCAGCCCCCACCCGTGCGACCGATTGAGCCCCGCCAACGCCTCCGCCATCGCCCGCTTCTCCCCCGCGGTGAACTCACGCGCCCCCGCGATGCCCGCCCTCTCCAAGTTCTTCGCCACCCGGCCATACGCCTCGATGTCCGCGAACGAGAAAATCAGCCGTTTCGTGAAAGGCGCCAAACGTTCCCCCAAAGCCTCCACCTTCTTTAAGAGCGCCTCCGGCGGCGTCCTCTCCGTGATGAGCAACGGGTCAAACCGCCACACCACCCGCTCCTTCCCCAACCGTTCGCTCAATCTGCGAAACGTCTCCACCCGCACCTCCACCGCAGGCACATTGGGCTCAAACCCTTCGGCCACATAATCATTCAGCGTATATTGAAAATAATACCCTAAGCCCAGCTGGTCCAGCTCCTCCAAATGCCGCACCATCGGCGCCGGGTTCTTGCTCCAAAAGACGACAAATCGCATCTTCGCAAAGGACACATAGCTCGGCACCCCACTGAACGGATTCCGCCACCGCACATACCCCTTGCGCAACCGCCCCATGAACCAATCCGCATAAAACGCCGGGATATCCGTCGCCCGGCTCGCCGACACCACCACCGGTGCCTGCGCCTCCACCACCTCCCCATTCTCCCGCACCATCTTCACCCTCTCCCACATACCGGCCATCAAGCACCTCCTTCTCTACAAAAACACGCTTCCTTTATCATGGGAAGCCTTACGTCTCAAAGTATACCACAATCCAACCAAGGGCTCCGCCGGCTCTTCTGCAGTTACTGTGGGCAAACTCCGTGGAACTTCCATTTTGTTCGTATTACAATTAGTTATCTTACTTGGCCTCCTTCAGGGAGCATGAGAGGATAGGAAAGATATTACCCTCAGTATCTATCGCATTTGTGGACTAAACGGTTTTACCCACAGTAACTGCAGAAGAACCCAATGAAACTATACAGGGTTGCAATTATGCTATCATGCGCGCAAGCGACCATCGAAAGAGACACCACAATGAAGCACTCCTCCTCCAAAGACGCCACCCAAACCGCCGCCGAAGCGTTCGCCTCGGCCGTTCAGATAGAGGGGGAGAATGGCAGACTCTATCGGAAAGTGCGCGAACTCGCCGGCAAGAAGTGCAAAGAACTCTCTTGGGAAACACGCGCCGACATCTACGCCCGCCTCCGAAGCGGAGGCTTCATCTGCCAATCGCCGGAAGACGTCTACGTCTACATCGAGCGCGTCGCCGACAAGCACCGCGACAAGTTCAAGGCGGTCTACGACCGATTGATTACGGCCGAATACATCGGGATTACCCGCCGCGTGGACTTGGTGGTGTGGGGGTGCGGGTGCGGTTTAGACATCGCGGCGCTGTGTGACGCGCTCCGAAGCGATACCAACGCCGGCCGCTGGCTTGAAATCCGCTCCGTACTCCTGCTGGACATCTCCGAAACGGCACTGACCTTCGCCAAGGCCTTAACACGCAAACTCCTCCCCGTCACGCGCGTCCGTAGCATTCATTTTGATATCACCCGGCTCGACGAGGACGAGTGCAAAAAGCGCCTCTCCTGTGAAATGCGGAAAGATCGCTTCCGCGCAACCCCTCGCGTCCACCTCTTCTCCAACATCCTCGACCTTCTCAAACCGAAAGAAGTACGGCATTTTGGAAACACCCTGACGGATCTTATGGTCGGCTGGAACTCCGCCGCCATCCGCGAAACCGTCGTTGCCTATTCCCCCACCTATAAGAAGTACAACTCAACATCAGAAGATAAGATGAGCGCCTTCCGCGAAGGCCTCTCCCAAGGCAAGGTAGAGGTTGCATCGTTTGGCGACAACCTAACGATTGACCGCGCCGCCTGTGCGCTTTTCCATGTCTACACGAACAGGAAGAGATACGATCTTTGGCACAACAAGCTCAACAAAGATACGGAAGGGCACTCCTTAGGCGTTGATTTGCTGCGAATCGCAGACCATCGCCCGGATCTCCGCTGGGAGAAACTTTGGGATGCCCTTTGCGATGCGCACTGCGGTAGAAACGCCGAAGGAAAGCTTCGCCCCCTTTCCTCCCGATATTGCGCCGCAAGATTGGATGGCCGTGTCCTTTGTCTCATCCCTAAGTTGGGCGTTTTGCAACGAAAGCTTGTACTGGCGTTGCTCCCACCAATCCCTAATTCATCGCGCGTCACGAAGGACGACAAAGAAGAGAAGGAAACACTATATGCGACACGAAAACGGCTCGCCCAGCGGTTAGCACAGAATGAAGATTCTAAGACGGATTATTACTTTCACCTGGAAATTGTCCGCGACACGGAGAATCCCTATACCCTCGAAACAGTAGCCAACCCCGGCTCCGGCCATGGCAACATCGACTTTATGAAAGCCTTTCTCCTGCAATGGAACAGCTCCATGGCGCAAGAGGGCACCCCCACTTCTCAGCAACAAAAGCTCATCGACGATCGTCATCAACTGAGAAAAGTTCGCGGCGGGCCTGGAACCGGCAAAACATACGCGCTCATTTGGCATATCGTTCGCCTCTACCTACGGACGCAACAACCCATCTTGGTCGTCATCAAGACCCATTCCCTGCTCGGCGTGCTTGAACAGAAGTTTATGGCCACGCTGGAAAAGATTTCCACTCCGGAAGTTATTGCCAAGGCACGAGAAGGTGACGTCCGCTTCAGAACGCTCGAAAGCCTCGTCTCTCAAGACAAGGATACAGGAAAATATGAAGCATATCGGGAAGCAATCGGGGCTAATGCCGCTATTATGGTCGATGAACTCCAAGTTCTCGACCCCGAAGCCGTAAAACTACTCTACAACACCTCCGGGGAAATGGCTCCGAGCCGACAGTTCTACCTCTTTTGCGATGAAGAACAGACCTTGCACAACCGAGAGAACGTCTTGGAATTGGCATCCGAAGAAAGTAATTGCGCCGGAACCTTTCGGGTCGTCCGCGCTCCAGATAAAGGATTTGGACGATTCATCACACTAAAAGAGAATCAAAGAGCCGTCAGTCAAGAACTGGCCAAGAAACTCAGCCAAATCCAATATGCGCTCCTTTCTGACAAGTATGACATGAACGCATTGCAAATGATGCCCACCCAAAGCATTGAACCCGAATATCTTCTCGAAGAACTCACCCCCATCCGCTTCATTGAGTCCTCGCCCCTTCAAGAGCCACTGCCCCTTTCTTCCAACATCAAAGAGCAATTCGAGAAAATTCCATACCCTGCGTCCAACAAAGATGCGAGCTATCTTGAGGTTCCTGGTGTTACAGACTGCCATCGAATTGGAGTGGAGCGCGCGACCGAAGTGGCAAAAGTCCTCGCTCCCATTATCCAAACGGCATATGGTAACTTAAACAGTGAACGGGACGAACTCCTCATCGTTTGTTCCTCCATGACCATGGCACAATATCTACCAGACGAGCTTGAGAAGGAACCCTCTCTTCATAAGTGGAAAGGTCGGTTTTCCCGAACGCACCGTTGGAATGAAGAATTCGGTAAATTACGTTGGGCACAAAAGCAAAAGTCTCGTCAGCAATTCCGCAAAGGCCCAGGCCACCTCTATATCACAACGGTGGATTGCGCCATGGGGCACACTTTTCCCCATGTCATTTTCCTCTTTACGCGCAACGCTAACGAAGAAGATTTCGACCGCGAACTCTTTCTCGCCGGCATCTCCCGGGCTTCGCAGAGCGTTTGCGTGGTGGATGCGTCGCAGGGGCATCAGGTGGCGGCGTTTCTGCGGAAGCAGGGCGTGCAGGAACTGCGGATTGCGCCGTAACACGCCAGAACGCCCAACCTTCTCCTCCATTCCCGTGGCAAAATATCCGCCCAAATCCCAAAGCCCGCTTTTCGAGACCTCGTACATCTCGACCCGAAGCCTAGTACATCTCGAAAAGAGCCTCTCTGCCCGTGTGTTTACCTGCGGGGTTTGGCGAAGCGTTTCCTCGGGCAGGGCAAACGCATAAAAACAGATAACTCATTGTTGCACCGCCCAAAGTCGACTTGACGTGGACAATTTTGGAGAAGAGTGGCACGAAGAATCAGCGACTTAAGACGGGGCATCCGTAAAAGTCCGTGGCAGTCAACCGAAGATGGTCATCAACCGATACATGAAGAACTTCATGTCTGACA
>CALXSH010000005.1 GCA_944391065.1 uncultured Kiritimatiellota bacterium
GTCCGCCGATCCGACAGCACCGACGTCCGCCCCAGATTGATTTGGATGTGGACGCATCCGTTCTCGGCCCCGTCCGTCGGGCACTTGTCACATGTTGAGGCACTATTTTGCCCCTCGTCCATCTTGCACGGCGGATTGCGCATCATGTCCGCCCAAAGCCCGCCAAGGCCGAAACATACCGCAAAAATGAACACTACACGCTTTCTCATTGCCACGTTCTCCTTAGTTGACACCCAATTTGGCATTATCCTGATAGATGTAGGTGCGGTGACAGACGGAGGTCTTCACGTTTGCGCCGCGGATGAAGGTGAGGCGGCAGACGCCGTATTCGTCGAAGTCCTCGACGGTGAGCCACTTGACGCGGGTACCGTCCTCAAAGGTCACGCCCGCGACGAAGATCTCCAGCTTGACCCGCGTCCCTGGCGGCACGGCCCCGAGCTGGAGGACGACCTCGGTGAGCTGGGAGCCGTCGGCATAGTGTTGCAACACGCGGTAGTAGCCGCCGTTGTCGCCCCAGACGGGGCGGACTTGGGCGGCATCGAGCACGGGGCCCTCCTCCCCGAGACGGGAGACCATGCCATGGGGGCGGTCGAGGCGGGCATCCAGCGACAGGGTAAGGCCCCCGGCCTCGCGGGGTTCGGCGGAGAGGGTCAGCGCCGCGTCGTAGTCCAGCACGGCCGTCGGCGACAGGCCGGGGCACGCCAACGTGCGCGTTTTCCCCAGCCACAGGGCGATGACCTCCTGCGGGAAGCGCGAGGCCGTCACCTCGACCGTCGCCGCGCCCTTGACGCCGTCGCCCATCGGATCCTCGGAGACGACGCGGTAGAGCCCCGGCGCCTCGAAGGCGTAAGGCACGGCGACGTCGGAGACCAGGTTGGTGACGGCGACCCACGCGTCCGCCGCCAGGTCGGCCTTTTGGATGGTCAGCACCGACTGCCCACCCTCGCCGCCGAAGAGGCGGAGCGCGTCGCCCACGCGGATGGCGAGCGGGGCCTCCTCCGTGAGCCCGGCGGTGACGTCGAAGGCCTCCCAGGCCACGGGGAAGCTGTGAACCTGCCGGCGGTCATCCAGCGTGAGGGTGACGGCCTCCCCGGAGGGGGAGAGCGGGATGTCGGCATAGAACCCCTCGCCGATGGTCTCGGTGACGGGGACGAGCGCCTCCACGGGGGCGCCCTCCGCATCCGTCTCGGGATAGACCGCGCGGATCTCCAGCACGTCGCGCCACAGGTCGGAGCCCTCGACGCAGACGGGGGAGACGAGGCTCGTCTCCGGCAGAGGCTCCACGGCGGTGGCGTTTTCGGTGCGGGCATCCTGCCAATCGGGCTGTCCGTTGCCGTCGGCGTCGGGGCCGCCGAAGTCTAGGAAGCGCAGGCCATGGACGGCCACAAAGCTGTTGGCGCGCCAGTTGTGCCACGCCAGCGTGAAGGTGTGCTCGCCGGGTTCAAGCACCGGCAGGAAGAAGAGCGCCTCCGTCGGCGTCCCCTTCGGCGCAGAGACGGGGAATCGGGCGATGAAGAGGCCGTCGATTTTCAACGACAAGTCAAAGGTCTCTTGATCGGTGAGCTCGTTGTGCTGCTCCACCCGAACCGCCAGCGCCTGCGGGGGCGGCGAGGGCACCGAGAGGCGATAGGTCAGCGACCCCGAACGCTCGCGGGCATGGACCAGCGCCCCCGAGACGCCCCATGTCCCGGTGGCACCGACGAACGCGGCTCCCTGAGCCTCCTCGCCCCGTTGCGTTGGGGCGGAGACGTCGATGTCGGCGACCAATGGGTCGGAGTGGGCAGAGAGCGCCTCCATCCCGTCACTGAGGCCGTCGCCGTCCGTGTCGGCGACAAGGGGATTCGTGCCCGCCTGCCACTCCGAGACGTTGGCCAACCCATCGGCGTCCGGATCGAGGAAGGTCTCGCCCTCCCGCAGCGGGTCAAACCCGTAGCGCAGCTCCCAGGGATCGGGCAAGCGGTCGCCGTCGGTATCGGCCAGCAGGGGAGACGTGCCATGCAGAAAGACCTCCTCGCCGTCACTGAGCGTGTCCCCGTCCGTGTCAGCGGCGTCGGGATCCGTGCCGTGGGTCTCCATCTCCAAGACATCGCAAAGGCCATCGCCGTCGGGATCGGCATAAGCCCCGGAGACGGTCAGGGTCTGGAGGCCCGAGGCCACGTTGCCGAAGGGATCGGCGGCCCTCCACGCGCGCACCACCGTGCGGAGACGCTCGGAATCGGCCGGATCGGCCAGGGCGGCGAACGCCTCGCGGGACAACTGAGCCAGCCGCCAGCATTCCTCCGCGGAAAGCGCCCTCTCCCAAACGGCCACATCCCGGATGGCTCCGACGAACCGCCGGCCGGCGACCGTCGGATTGTAGCCGATTGCCCAGTCAGCATCATAGGCGACGGGATCGACAGCCACGGTCTTGCGAGCCAAAAGGCTCCCGTTCCGGTAAAGGCAGATCTCCCGGCCCCGCACGGTACCGGTCAGCGTCACCCAATTTCCGTAATCCGCATCCGGGACCGTTACCGACACCATGCGGTTGCCGGCATTGTTGAAGCCGAACTGATACTTGCCCTTTTCGATACGGAAAATCACCTCTTTGCCCGACACGTGGCCTTTGGAGACGATGGTATGGTCACCGCCGGAAGTTTTCATCGCAATGTCCGGACAAATGACCGCAGACACGGTGTAAGGTTGCGTCTCATCCAAGAAATCCGTGTCCCCCAAAAGGAGGCCACCCTCGTTGGCACTCAACTCGAGCGTGTCAGTTTTCTGGCGAACCAACCCTTGCGACAATGTCGAAACGGTCTCAAACGCCTCAATCACGACGTCATCCGTTTCCGCAAGCGCCGTCACCACCGCCACTTCCCGAGCGGAGAGGGTGCGTTGCCATCCCATTGTTTGCCCAATCTCCCCCAAAAACTGCCGATTAGGGAAGGCCGGATTATACCCCACCGCCCAATCTCCCTCATAATCGACAGGCCTCTGCGCAGGCGTTGTCTGCGCGATCACTGTGCCATTCCGATAAAGGTGGAGAAGCCGGCCATCATAGACGCCGACCAGCGTCACCCATGCGCCGAAATCCTCATCGGGAATCGCCATCGAAGCCACTTGATTGGAGCCAAAGTTAAATCCGAATTGGTATTTCCCCTTCTCTACACGGAAAATGATTTCCTTGCCGCCGACATACTCCTTCGCAATGATTGTATGGTCGCCACCGGAGGTTTTCATCACGGCCGAGGGCTTAATTCTGGCCAACAGCGTATAGGGGCGCGTGGCGTTCAGAACCCCTTTGGAACCAAGGAGAAGACCTATCTTTTCCGAGGACGACAACGCCACTGGCTCGGTAGTCTGCCATCGCAAAGAAAGCCCAAGCGAGGAATCGTCCACGTCGTGCCAAGAGACGGCGGGCTCCATGCCGGAGTTATCCGTGGCGGCGGCCATACCCGTGACTTCCGGCGCAATGCCCTGGCGCTGGGTAACGGCGACATTCGCGGGAAGCGTCAAAACCGGGGGCACCGTGTCAGAGAGGTCGAGCGTCTGGTCGGAAACGGTCTCCAAACCCGAGGCGTCCTCGGCCACCCACTGGCGGTAAAGCCGATACCGCAACGTGCCATCCTCTTGGGTGACAAAGGACGGGCCTTCATCGACAGGCGTGACGACGACCTCGGCGGAGGCGGCGTCCGTGGCGGTGGCCGTGCCGTGCGTCGCCACCGAAAGGTCATCCTGTGGCGCAGGCAAGGTCTTGTCGTCGGGGACGTCCAGCTCCGGCGGCGTCGTGTCGGCCAAAACGACAAATTGGTCGCCGTGCAACCAAATACCGCGCACAGAGGCTTCGGAAACGCCTTGCGCGCGGCTTTGCGCCAAAAGCGCCACGGCCTCGGGCGACACAGGCCCTTTATAGAAGGAAACCTCCGCGATGTCGCCGTAAAAGAAACGCTGCGCGGACGTGGCATGACGCCCAATCGCCCAATCGCCGTTGAACGAGACCGGTTTGAGATTGGACGTTTTCCGTGCGACCTCCTGCCCATTGATATACAGGATATAGGCCGAGCCGTCGAAGACGCCCATCACATGCGTCCATGTCCCCAACGCGGGCGTGTACGGCGCTTGCGCCGCCGCCTCGCCCCAGTCACACCACCACCCGAACTGCAGGTTGCCGTTTCGGAAACGCAGGTACAGTTCACGCTTGGGGGAGGAAATGAAGCCGCGGGCGACGATGTTGCGGACACCGTCCTTCTTTTCGGGACGGATCCAGGCGGAGACGGCACAGGGGGCCTCGTCGCCGAAATCCAGCGCGGCGGGCTGCCCAAGCACCACGCGGGCATCGCTGCCGCGGAACCGGAGGGCGCCCTCGTCGGTACGTGACGTGCCATAAGCCACGGCGGCCACCCCAAAAGTTTTGGACGCAAAAGGATAAAAGGCGGAGGCCCGGAGCGTCACATGGTCCGTCGGCATCAAGACGGTTGCCTCCCCCTCCATGGGACATGCCCGCGAAGGTGACGTGGCTTCAACCCAAACGACATCCGGCCCCGAGGCCGCGTCCCCCTCCCCGTCACCCAAGCCCGATCCATCCGCGTCGGCCTCTTCCGTCTCCGGCAGATCCTCCGTCTCCCAGGCCAAGGCAAGCGCCGTCAGAACGGCCTCCTGCTGCGGGAGCAACACGAACATCGAGGCCGTCGCCCACGCCTCCTCCGAAAAATCGAGCGTCACGGCCTCCTGAAACGGGAGCTGGCACGATGCGCACAGGGTCAAGGTCTCGTCCTCCCCTTCGCCGGAAACGGCATAACCGTTCAGCAGCAGGGGCTGCGCGCTCGTCCCCTCCACGGTGAACGCCAAGCGACAAGGGGCCGTAGCCCTGTCCACGACAATCGTCAACCCAGAATCAAACGGCAACGGCAGTCCGGCTTCCGTCACGACCCCATCCGTCGTCACCTCCGCCATCCATGCCGGCACCACCATCGGCTGAGCCATGGAAGTCAAATCCAACGACAACGACTCCTCGAGCGCCGACACCGTCATTGCGGAACACAAGGACAAAAGGCACACCGCGTACTTGATAGATCGCATAACCCTCTCCAAAAACAAACCTGTCAATAGTATATACCCTATTCGCGGAAATGTCCAGCAAAGGCTATAGTCTTATTTCATAATCTTACTCTTTAGGTAGAGGCTTGCAGTGCCGTGGCCGGGAATGGTGAAGACGAAGGTCTTTGGGGTCTTCCAGGAGCCGAGGTGTTCTTTTGGGATGGAGAGCCGAAGCGGGATGCCTTGGGAGGTGGCGGGGCCGACGGGGGTGAGGGTCATGCCGTCGCGCAAGGGGGAAACGGCGATGGTGGCAGGATCGATGGTTCTGACCTTGGGATCCATCGCGCCGGCGAGGGTGTCGGGTTTCAAGCAAACGACCAGTGAGAGATCCTTCTCAGTCTCGTTGACGAAGAGCGAACGCGGCACCGTCACCCATGGGGTTCCGACACGCTTGGTCACCTTGAGGCAGACAGGCTGTTCGGCTGTGACATCCGGCCACACGGCGACCTTCCACTGATGGTAGCCCACCGACAATGTTTTCGGCGGCGTGAAGGTGGCGACCATCGGCTCCGCCCCCTCGCCGTCCAAAGGGATGACCTTGAAGGTCGCAGTCGTCTCGCCTTCCTTGAGGGCGATTTCCGTGCCTGGCTCAACCTTCCAACGTGGACGAATGTCCCCCTTCACCGTGGCGGCGGCGGAGGGACCGCCCACCGTGCGCAAGAAGAAGGTCTTTTGGAACGGCCCGTCGAAGACGTTGCTGTCCAAGACAAAGGTCGCCTTCACCTTCTCTCCCGGCGCGATTGTCCGCTTCTCCAACACCAAGTCCGCGCAAGAGCACGTGCGAATGACATCGCGAATGACAATGGGCTTCGAGGTGGGATTGGCCACCGTCACGACGGCGGAGGGGCGTTCGCCCTGCACCACTTTGCCAAAGTCCGTAACCTCCGGAGAGACCGTCAGTTGCGCCCAACCGACCATCGGCAACAGCACGCCTGCGCACATCCAGTTCTTCATCGTGACTCCTTGGTTGCCTGTTTCAACTGTTTCAATGCCGCTTCCACGGCGGGCAAAAGACGAGGATTCGCGCCGGGAACGACGCGTTTCTCCAAAAACTCAATATCCTCGGGACACCCAAAGCGTCCCAACGCGCCGATTGAGACGACACGTTGCGTCAAGGGCAACGACTCGTCCGTGGCCATACGTCGAATGACCGGGAGCAACTCGGCGTAACCCCGCTCGGCGGCAATTTGAATCGCCGTCACCTTTGCCGCCTCGTGCGAGTCTTCGGCATACAGCAACGCCGCCACGCGTTCATTCACAAAATGCCGCATGTCATCATCCTCGTGCGGCGTATGCAATAAAGCGATCAGGGCCGTTCCCGCATAGGAAGCACCCGGGACACGTGTGGCACGTTGCAGACACGCATAGATGCGCGAGCGCTCCTCCTCGTCGGCGCTTGCCTCCTGCACGGCGCCGAGGTGCTGAATGCAATAGTCCAACATCGCCACCCCATAGGCTTGCGAATCAAACATGGCGATCAACGTCTCCGAAAGTTGCGGCGACACCCGCTTTTGCGTACGAAGTACATTTATGATGTCATTCTTCAGCGCATCCACCCGCTCCTCGCGCAACACGTCCTCCGTGGAACGCAGATACGCCAAAAGCGCCTCCACCGCCTCATCCGGCAAATCCCTCCCCAACTTCCACACCGCCTCCGAGCGCGCCACATACCGCCGCGCGGTCACCTCATCCGCCCCAATCGCCACCTTCACCAAGTGCGACGCCTCCACCGCCGGCTCTTCAACGCGCGTTGAGACCACTGGCGCCTCTTTCGGTCGCAACGTAAGTTGGGTTTCTCGCTGCGCGTTCACCTCACTCGGGCGTGGCAAGGTTTGCCGGGCCACAACCTCGTCGCGCGGCCACAACCACCACAGACACGCCCCCGACAGCAACGCGCTTAATAGAATGATAAGCCGTAACTTCATATTTGAAGGATACCACCTCTCTTGCAAGAGTTCAACAGCAATCTTCAACTACCCCAAACCCACCGACTTTTCCAAGTTAAGCCCTCGCGCGCTCAAACAGACCCATCGTCTCATCGTCCACTACCCACACTCCCCCAAAAAGGTCTCCTAACCCATGCGTATGTTCCAAGTCTTCCCAAACGCTCTGCGCAAATCTATTGACATTCTACAGATACGGCTCCGCCGGTTGCCGCCAATGGCATACGGATGTCTCCCTATCCGAGGACGGCATCGGTGATGAATGAGCCGCGGCCCTCTGATGCCGCAATCGGCGGCAGAGGGATGCTTTCTGCCCCGGACCGAGCCGGGAGGTGCCATGGCTGGGCCAGATGGCCCATTAGGGCTGACGCAGCGGATAACCGGTGATGTTGACCCAGAAGCCCTCGGCTGTGGCGGCCGGGACGCGGATGCGGACATACCGCGCCTCGCCGCGCAGCGTCTCGCGTGTCGTCCGCCCCATCTGGTCGGAGGATGCGGAGAGGCGGTCGCAGGCCGTCGTCCAAGTCTCGCCGTCGGCGGAGATATCGATGGCGTAACGGTGAGGGCCCTCGCCGCTCCAGGCCAGCTCGGCGTCGCGGATGAGATGGAGCGTGCCCGCGTCAAAGGACCAGGCCGGCGCCGCGTCGGACGGATCGGGTTTCCAATAGAGGGCCGGGTTGCCGTCGTTGCCATTCTCGGGGATGACTCCGGGCGCGCAGGAGGTCGCCGTCACGGGGGCGTTGTAGTCGAGACGGACGAGCTCCATCGCGGTGCCCTGGGCACTGACCTCACGCAGGCAGGGCCAGCGGCCGGGCGTGTTGCTGCGGAGCCAGACGCGAAGATAGCGGCCGGGCTGATTGAGCTTCACCGTCATCTCGTGGCCGTCAACGCGCTTCACGGCATCGGCGGGAAGCGCGTTATTGCCGAAGGTCGGATCGTGCGAGACCGCCACGCAGACCCGCCAGTCGGCAGGCGCCTCAAAGCGGACATTGACGGAGGTCACGTTGAATACCGTCCCCAGGTCGGCCTGCCACCAATGCCTGTTCAGCGGGTCGGCGGCATACGGACGGGTCGCGCACCACTTCGTGCCGACGGCGCCGTCATTGGCGTAGGAGGGTTCCTCGCGTCCGTAGGCGCCGATATTGACGGAGCTCGCCGAAGCGGTCTTGCCGAGCAGAATATTGGCCGCGGCCGCGGGCGGCTTGGGATGGACGAATCCGTGTTCGTCCGCGTCGCCGCCGGGCGGCACGGGCGGGAGGCCGGCGACGGTCTGGGTCGGCAGTGTCAGGGTGACGGGCGTCAGGCCCTCGGAGGCAGCCTTGAGCACGATCGGCCCTTCGCCGCGGCGGCTGCGGACCCAGACGGCCCACTGACCGCCGCGCAGCGGAACGGTCTTCGGGCCGATGACAAGGCCGGGGCCTTCGACGGAGAAGGTCACGGGCGCGGAAGACGCAGTCACGACCGTCCCCGCCGCATCGCAGGCTTCGACCCAGACGAGCTTGGCGGAACTGCCGTCGAGGCGGAGCGGACGGTCATCCTCGGCCGTCAGCGCCAGCGCCTCGGCCTTGCCGGGCGCGCGGCGGACGGCCTCGGCCGCGGGCTCTTCCTGTCCGTCGCGGAAAGCGACGGCGCGCAGCGTCCCCTGCCCCGGCGTGTAGGCGCTCAGGTCAAAGGTAAAGGGCGGATGGGCGAGGTGCTCAGTCGAGACCAGGGCGCCCTGGTTGGGCTTCGGATGGTCGGTGGGATTGTCCGTCCTGCCGTGCGGTGCCCACATCGTGGCATCGGGAGTGTCGCGGCGTTCGATGAGCTTGTCGTCGAGCCAGAGTTCGACGGTGTCGCAGTTGGTATAGACGCGGACCGTCCTCGGGGAATCGGCCCCCCAGGTATTGGCGATATAGACCATCGGCCCGCTCTTAAGGCCGTACTTGGAGAGGTCGGTGTCGGGATCGGTCTGGCTGCGGAAGAAGGCCGCGCCGAACTTCGGCAGACGCGCCACGTCGACGACGCCGCAGAAGGTCAGCTTCTGTCTGTCGAAGCCCGCGTAGTCCGCATAGTCCCAATAGGCCGTGGCCCCGTACCAAGGCAGGCTTCGGTTGAAGGCGAAGGAGGACTGGATGTTGTCGCACTGGACCAGCATACCCGCGTCGCCGCCGGCCGTGCCCGCGTAGGGCGAGGCCTCACGCGTGACACGCGTGGTGGAATTGAAACCGCCAAAGTTCCAGTCGCCGTACTCACTCACGATGACGGGACGCTTCGCGTGCTTCGCGGCGTCGCCCACGACGTTGGCCTGGGGCGTGCCGACGCCGAGGTCAAAGACATCCCAAAAGATCCAGCCGCCCGTGTAGGCGCGCGCGACGCCGTCGGCAGGGAGTTCCTCGTGGACCGTGCGGTGCATCCGTTCTGCCCAGGGACGGGTAAAGCCGCTCTCGTTCAGGCTCGGCTCCCACGCCA
Organism: uncultured Kiritimatiellota bacterium; assembly: GCA_944391065.1. GTDB lineage: Bacteria > Verrucomicrobiota > Kiritimatiellia > RFP12 > DVOR01 > Spyradenecus. The sequence continues at coordinate 9,468 of CALXSH010000005.1, forward strand.
CGATACAGGGATTATTGCGGTTGACGCGGATCTGGTCGCGCAGCTGCTCGACGCAGTTGTCGCGGAAGGCGGGCGTGTCGCTGTAGAACTGCCACCCCGCCAGACAATCGATCACCGCCACGCCGTAACGGTCGCAGGCCGCGTAGAAGGCCCGGTCGTGCGGATAGTGGCTCATGCGGATGAAGTTGAATCCATGCTCGCGCAGACGGCGGATCTCCGCGTCGATGGCGTCGTTGTCCAGCGCGTTGCCGCGCATGTAGGATTCGGAATGGAGATTGGCCCCGACCAGTTCGACGCGCTTGTCATTGATGTAGCAGCCGTCGCGCTTCCACTCGACCTTGCGGATGCCGTAGACCGTGTCCACGCTGTCAGTCACCTGGCCGTCACGGAGGACCGTCGTCCGGACCGTGTAGAGCTCGGGCGTGTCGGGCGACCAGAGACGGGGCTTCTCCACCGTCAGACGGGGCGTGAAGGTCGTCTGCGTGCCGGGCTCCAACGTCCGCGACTCCTCCGCCGAGGCCACGACGGTGTCACCGTCGAGCAGCTCGGCCCGCAGCGTCACCGACGCAGGCTTCGCGTCGTCGTTGCACACCTCCGTCGCGGCACGGACCACGGCATGGTCGGCCGACACCACGGGCGCGGTCAGCCGGACGCCGCCGCCCGCGACGGTCTCGGAGAGGATCGGATCGGTAATGTGGACGGGGTCGGTCGCCGTCAGCCGTACGTCGCGGTAGAGACCGCCGAAATACTGGAAGTCCGGATTGGATTTGCCGGGCGCGAAGGTCGCCCCCGGCCGCGTGTCGAGGCGGACGGCCAGAACGTTCGCCCCGTCAAAGCGGACCTTGCCCGTGACGTCGAAGGCAAACTCCGTGTAGCCACCGCGGTGGACGCCGAGCGCCTCGCCGTTGAGCCATACCTTCGCCTCCTGCATCGCCCCCTCAAAGGTCAGCGTCAGACGCTTGCCCTTCAGCGCCGGATCGGCCGTGAAGGTCCTGCGGTACCAGAAGACGCCCAGGTCCTCATGAAAATAACACTCCGGCGTATAGGCGATTGTGCTGTGCGGCACATTGACGTAGAGCCACGCCGAATCGTCCGCGTCCGCCTTCTCCGCCCCCGGCCATTCACCCGGGCAGTAGCGCCAGTCATTGTTGAAATCTATCGCCGTCCGCGCGACCGTCGTCCCCAACGGCACCCCAAGCGCCGCCGCAGCCAAAAGCATTCCAAACAAACCGTACCTCATCCCGCGCCTCCTGTAAGCTGCGTCCTCACCCATCCTCGCGGCACCGTCGCCCCGAAGCAGGCACAGTCTACCAAACCCCGCCCCGCTGCCAAAGGCACCCCGAGAAAAGCCTGTCATGGCGCGGTTTTGAAACATCGCCCACGTTTAAAGCATTTGTCGCCCACTTTTGGAGCATTTGTCGCCCACTTTTGCCTCAATTGTCGCCCACTTTTTGAAACCGGCGTGGGCAAGGCGCGGACAGGGCGGGTGGAAGAGGTGCGCTCAGCTGAGGGCGAAGGGCTGGGGAAAGACGTCACGGAGCGACAGACGCGTCGCGGGGCCGGTGGGGGCGACGAGGAAGATGGGCATGTCCGGGGGGCAGAACTCGGCAAGGACCTGGCAGCAGGCGCCGCAGGGGGGAACGGGACGCGGGGCGGCGACGGCAAGGGCGGTAAAACGGCGGCAGCCGGCGGCGACGGCGGCGGTGAGGGCGTTGCGTTCGGCGCAGAGGGTGAGACCGTAGGAGGCGTTCTCGACGTTGCAGCCGGCGTGGACGGTGCCGTCCTCGCCCAAGAGCGCCGCGCCGACGGCGAACTTGGAGTACGGCGCGTAGGCCGCCTTGGCGGCCTCGCGCGCGGCGGCGGTCAGACGGGTTTCAGGGTCATCGGGTGTCATTGCGTGCCTCCTTACTTCAATTTGAGGATCCAGCCCGGCATGGTGAAGGGCGCGATGCGCACCGTCGGATCGCCGAAAAGGGTCAACCCGGCACCCTCGGCAGCCGCGGCCGCGCCGACAGTCAGGTCAGGATTGGCGATCATGGCTTCGATTACGGCCATGCAGGCGGCGTGGGGCGTATCCGTATCCACCACGAGGCCGGTCCCGGTCAGCACCGCGTCATACTCCTTGGGCGGCGCCAGCAACGTCAGCGCACCACCATACGGAGAAAGGACGAGCGTCTCGGCCACGGAGGGGTTGCTTCCGGCGGTCTGCCCCACTGAACCGATGGGGACCAGGGCCAGCGTGTGCAGGCCGGTCACGGCACCGTCTCCGAGCATATCGGCATCGAGCTTGACACCGTCATACCAACGGCTGATGACACCGGCGGAATCGCCACCCGTATCCGCGCCCTCCAGCCAGAGGAGCACGCCGTCACGCTTCACAGCATCACCGACACTGGCAATAAAGCGCTCCGGCGAAGGAGTCTGGAAGCAATAAATATCCGTCGCGCAGAAGGCCGCTTCCGTCAGCGGAGTGCGATTTGGAGAGAGCTTCCTCATCAGACGGTTCCGCTCACGCAGCGCGGTCATCGACACGCGTGCGCCCTGCGAGGGCATGTACCAAGCACGGTTGTCCGGTTCAGGCATACCGTCGATAGCCTCGTAGTTATGCTCAGGCGCTCCGGTGTAGCCCGAGCCTTCCGGATAGGTACCGCCAAGGAAGGTCACAACGCCGGGGCACCACGGCGCGGCCGCCTCGTGGCGTTGCAGTTTGGCCAGATAGTCTCCAATCTGCTGTTCGGCCGTGCGGGTTTCGGAGACGGTCACCACATTGACGTTGTCACGCTTGCCCAGAGTCTGCGTAGGGCGGATGGGCAGCAGACCGACATACTTCCCGGCCAAAGGACCCACCGTCAGGGAGACTTCGGCTCCGTCTGTCGTGTCAGCCGTGGCACCGAGAATCACATAATCCGCGGGCTGGTTGAGCACGTAATCCGTCACCGCAGTACCCGCAGGAACATTCGAGGGGGAGGCCACCATGACGGTCCAGCTGCCGCCGTCCTCGGAGCTCTTCCAGGCGGCGTAGGACTCCCAGTAACCCATCTCCTTGTATTGACGGGGCGTCAGGATCAAGAGATTCCGAGCCCGGTTGGCCTCCGGCAGCGCTTCGGCTTCCGTGAGTGCCCCGTCGGCATAGACGGTAGGAGGCGTGACACCGGTCGAAATCAGACGGTAAGCATAGCGATTGCCGGCGACGGAAACGCACTCGACACCGAAGCCCTCGGCCACGGTGAAGGTGAGATTCGACGTGGCGGTCTCGAGGAAGGTGCCGACACGTGTGCCGGTGACGGGGATGGGAGCGATAGCGGTCACGGTGCCGGAGACGGTCAGCAGGCGCCCGGAGGTAAGCGCGGCCCCATCCAAGAGGCCGAGATTGTCCCCAAGCGAACCGCCGTCGAGCCGGGCAGGGCCTTGGACGATGACGGGGACATTGACATTGCGAAGCGAGAGGCGGGCACCCTCAGTAGAGGTCGTGACGGTCAGGGAGCCGGAGCCGTTGAGCGGAGCGGTCCAGGTAAGGACGGTGTTGGCGTTGCTGAGTTCCAGCGTAGCCTCATCCGACAGCGTGAGCGACGCATTACCCTCGGCTGTCACGGTGGCACTGTCCTGAATGGTCAACGTGGTTGGCAGGGTGGCGGTGCCGGAGGGAACGATGAGGTCGGCACCGCTCAGAGTCAGCTTGGAGAGGTTAATACCCGGGCGGAGAACCATCTTGGCGCCGCCTGAGAGCGTGAGGGGAGTGTCAATGGACTCGGTAGGTTCGAAGTCGACGCGGGTGCCGGAGACGGTCAAGGGGCCGCCGAGAACGAAGCGGGCGACGTCGAGACGAGCGGCGGGGGTATTGGCCGTCAGAGCGGCGACGCCCTCGGTCGTGAGGGTGCCGGCCCGCAGGGTCTTGTCGAGGGTCAGGGAGACACCCTCCGCCAGCGTCAGGTCACTGCCGGCATAGAATCCGCTCTCGGAGAGGCGGCAGGATTCGGCGATGCGCTGGGCAACGGGAGCCGTCACCCCACCCGCCAGCCAGTCGGCCAGGGGTTGCTCTTCGGAACAGAAGGTGATGATCTTCTTCTGAGAAGTCAGGATGAAGGCCTTAGCCGTGGGACGGGAGGCCATGGTGTCGACCTTTTCGCCGACGGTGGGATGGGAATACCAGAGGGTGTAGTTGTCGAGCGCGCCGGAGGCGCCGGCCTCGCGGAGTTCCTGACGGTCATCATTGTCCTGAGGACGGATGCAGAGGATAGAGTTGCCATCCGCGGCGGCGATGGCCTCGTCCAGGGCGGTATGGACGATGAAGGAGGCTATGTCGGTGGGAGAGAGGACGGCCTCGTGTCCGCTGACGACGGCTTTGAGGTCGGCAAGGGTCATGCGGGGGGCGTCGTTACCGATGTAGACCTTATTCTCCTGCGTGGGGAAGGATTGGGAGGCATTGCCGCAGCGGACGGTATGGGCACCGTCGAACCACCCCCAGAGGCCATAGCGGCCGGCGTGATCGGTCAGGGTCGAGGCGATTTGTACGCCGTCGCGTTCGAGGGTGACGGGGGCATAAGGAATGGGGGCGCCGTTCCCGTCGACGACGGTACCGATGATGGGGAAAGCGTGGACGTCACGCGTGACGACTTCGGGGCGTTGGGCGACCATGGCGGCCAGGGCGTAGTCGAGTTTGCCGCCGGTGGCAGGGTAACGGCTGATTCGCGGCAAGGTATCCCAGAAGCCGGCTCCGCCGTAACCGAGGAAGATGGCGGTGCGGGGATTGTCGCCCTGGGCGTCGGTGCCGCAACCGTAGGCGACGACGGCATGGGCGCCGTAGCCGAGGTCAAGGCTGAGGGGAACGGGCGAACCGCAACGGATGGAGGCCCAGACGGCGGCTTCGATATCGTCCTGTGATGTGGCGTCGAGGTTGAGGGGAACGGTGTAGGCACTGGCGTAGCCGACGGCGGGGTGGCGCAGGGCGGTGCCGAGGTTGGCGAGCGGCGTGGTGGAGGCGGATTCGTTCGCGCCGTAGTGCATGTCACTCAGGAGGCCGAGGTTGTAGAGGATGTCATAGACCGTGGCCATGCCGTCGGGGCGATTCGGCGTAGGGGACATAGAGGGCCAGTCAATCGGGCCGGCGCGAAGTTCGCGCTCGATATCGAAGATGACGGAGCCTTCGCCGAAGGCCCGCGGCCATTGAAGGGCCTCCATGGATGAGGCACCGGCGATGGCGACGCAGCCGGGCTGGTACTTCACGCCGAAGGGTTCGAGGGCGAAGTCCCGGTAGGGGTCGTACTGCGTCCAGTGGGTGGGAAAGTCGGTGGGCAGGGCAACGATATCGCGCGGGGCGCCGGCGGTTTCGGTGGCGGCGCGCAAACCGCACACGGCAAAACAACACATTGCGCAAATAAAGTGTGTAAGCGAAAACTTCATCTGTGTCCCTCCGGCAGAGATTGTATCGGGTTGACGCTCTTGGGCACAAGCAAAAACTCAGCAGCGGGCGCCGAGGATGAGGCCGAGGGCAGCGGCGAGGAGGCCGGAGAGGTTTTGGAGGAGGAGGTTGGCGCAGGCGGCGAGAACGAGTCTGAGGGTCATGGGAGAAAGTCCTTGAGTTGGCGCGGTCCCCTGACTCAGGGGCTCTCACCTTTCAGCCCGAGTCATGCCGCGCACAAAAAAAGCCCCGCTTGCACGGGTTTTGCGGAGCGGGGGTTCAGAGGGCGAGCATCCGCTCGACGCAGGCGCGGGCGTCGGGGACGAGGGCCGGATCGACGGTGACGCGGCGGGATTCAGGCCAGTCGCGCAGGGTCGTGAGGAGGTCGTCCAGCGTGGTTTTGCCCATGTCCTCGCAGACGATGGGCCGGAGAGGGCGGATGGTGAGCCCGGGATGGTCGGCCGTGAGGCGTTCGACCAGGTGCTGTTCGGTGCCGATCAGGTAGCTGCCGCCGGGTGCGGCAGCCTCGACGGCGGCGATGATCTCCTTGGTGGAGCCGGCCATCTCGGCCTGAGCGGCCACGGGCGAGGGCGCTTCGGGATGGATCAGCAGTGTCGCGCCGGGGGCCGCGGCACGGGCGGCGGCGACGTCCTCGGAGGTGAAACCGGCATGAATCGGGCAGCACCCGCTCCAGGCGATGACGCGGCTGCGGCGGATGACGTCGGGCGTCAGGCCGCCGTCAGGCAGTTCGCGCTGCCAGAGGGCATGGGAGTCCTCGGGATAACCGAGGGTGCGCAGGATGTTGGCGCAGAGGTGCTGATCGGGGGCAAAGAGGATTTTGGCGCCCTGATCGAGAAAGCGGCGGAGGACGCGGAGGCCGTTGCCGGAGGTGCAGGCGGAACCGCCGTAGCGGCCGCAGAAGGCTTTGACGTCGGCGGTGGAATTGACGTAGACGATGGGCACCCAGCGGCTGTCGGGGTCGGCGGCGGCAATCTGTGCCCAAGCCGCCTCGAGGGCATCGGCGGAGGCCATGTCGGCCATGGGGCAGCCGGCGGAGGGGGCCGGCTGATAGACGCGGCGGCCGAGGTCTTCACCCCGGGGGCCGCGGACCAGGATGTCGGCCGTTTCGGCCATGAAGCGGACGCCGCAGAAGACGATACGGTTGGCCTTGGAGGCGGCGGCGATGCGGGAGAGCTCCAGGGAGTCGCCGACGGCGTCGCAGTGGGCGACGACGGCGGAGTCCTGATAGTGGTGGCCGAGAATGAGCAGGTCATCGCCCTGCCCGCGGCGGATGGCATCGATGGCGGCGGCGGTTTCGGCAACGGTCATGGGCGCTCCTCCAGATAGAATTCGGCACGGCGATCGGTGTCGCCGAGGCGGGTGAGGCAGAGGCGGTAGCGGACGGGGGCCTCGGCATCGAGGACGCGCCGGGCGCGTTCGGGCCATTCGACGGCGAGGCGGTCACCGGCCTCGAGGGCTTCGGTGAAGCCGAGGTCGTAGAGACCTTCGGGAGAGGCCAGGCGATAGAGGTCGAAGTGGACGAGGTGTCCGCCGGAAGGGATGGGATAGGTATTGGCCAGGACGAAGGTCGGACTGGTCACCGCGCGGGTGATGCCCAGCGCCCTGGCGAGGGCCTGGACGAAGGTCGTTTTACCGGCGCCGAGGTCCCCCTCGAGGAGAAGGAGGGAGCCGGGTCCCAGAGACAGAGCCACCTCCGCGGCCAGCGCGGAGGTGTCGCTGAGCGTGTGCAGATCGCGGGCGAAGAGCAGACGCATAACCGGATTACATCACGCGTTCGACGGTGATCTCGGGATCGATTTCCTCACGCAGCACGCGCTCGATGCCGCTCTTGAGGGTCATCATGGCGTGGGGGCAGCATCCGCAGGCGCCGCGGAGGCGGACGTGGACGCACTTGCCGTCGATGTCGACGAGTTCCAGGTCACCGCCGTCGGCCTGAAGCATGGCACGGAGGCTCTCGAGTTTCTCACGGATTTTGTCATTCATGAGGGATATTCCTTTCGTTTTGGGGCAATACTATAGCAAAGCGGCTCTATTCGCGGCGGAGTTTGCGGGCGATTTTGCGGACTTCGTCGACGAACTGGGCGGGTTCCTCGAAGGCCCAGTAGACGGAGGCAAAGCGGAGATAGGCGACGCCGTCGAGTTTGCGCAGGCGGTCCATGATGAGGGTGCCGATGGCCTCGGAGGAGACTTCGGCGCCGCCGCGGCGTTCAAGCTCGAGGGTGACGTCGGCGATGAGGCGGTCGATGTCGGCGCTTCGGATGGGACGCTTCTGGCAGGCGGACCGGAGGCCGCGTTCGATTTTGGCGCGGTCAAAGGCCTCGCGGCGGCCGTCGCGCTTGACGACCATCAGGACGTGCTGCTCGATGCGTTCGTAGGTGGTGAAGCGGGCCCCGCATTTGCGGCAGCGGCGGCGGCGCCGGACGAAGGAGGCGTCTTCGGGCTCGCGGGTATTGACGACCTGATCTTCAGTCGAACCGCAGACGGGGCAGCGCATGGAGGGGCCTTCCGAATCAGACGATGGTGCGCATCGCGGCCTGGGCGATGGCGGCGCCGTCGTTACCCTCGATGACGGCCATGGCGCGCTTATCGAGCATCGGCAGGGCGGCCGGGCGCTTCTCGGCGTCGTAGACGACGGCCGGGATGTCCCGGAAGCTCGGCAGGCGGCGGAGCATGCCGATGACGTCCTCGGCGCCCATGCCGACGGAGTCGAGGGGAATCACGAGGCCGGCGGGATGGCGGGAGACAACGGCCTCGACGGCCTCGCCGCCGGTACGGACGACTTCGGCGGAGAAGCCGGCCTTGCCGAGGGCCTCACGGAGGGCGTTGGCACGGATGGCATTGGGCTCGGCCAGCACGAGGAGACGCTGGGCGTCGTCGCCGACAATCATCGTGTCGCCGCGGGGCAGGTCCGATTCTGTGAAGAGGATGCGCTGGATCTCCGCGGCCAGCTCGTCGGGGTCGGCGGGCTTGGTCATGAAGCCGGCGATCTTCTTATCGGCGAAGTATTCGGCCATGTCGCTGCGGGCCGTCAGCACAAGGACCGGGACGCGGGTGTAACCGTGGCGGTCGGTGATGCGCTCGAGGAAACCGGTGCCGCCCATGCCGGGCATGCCCATGTCCAACAGCACAAGGTCAGGGAGCGATTCGGTCATCAACCGAAGCGCTTCCTCGCCGGAGGAGGCCACGGTGACCTCGTATCCGGCACCAATCAGGAAGTCGCCCAGCATCATCTGGACGTTCGGGTCGTCGTCGACCAGCAGCAGCTGCTTGGCCATGGGGGCACCTTTCAACGGAGACGGGTACCGGCGGGGCCGGTACCCGCCGGCAGGGTTATTCGGAGAGAAACGCCAGGTAGGCGCGGTAGGTCATGTAGCAGTCGTACTTCGTGACCAGCTCCCATGGGGCGTGCATATTGAGCATCGGGACACCGAAGTCGACCACGTTCATGCCGTAGCGGGCCATAAAGAGGGCGATGGTGCCGCCGCCGCCTTTGTCGGCCTGGCCGAGTTCGCCGGCCTGCCAGACGACGCCGTGCTTGGAGAAGATCCTGCGCAGGGAGGCGAGGTACTCGGGATGGGCGTCGGAAGAACCGGATTTGCCGCGGGAGCCGGTGTACTTGATGAGGCTGCCGCCGCCATTGAGACAGGCCATGTTGTTGGCGGAGTCGGCGATGGGGAAGTGCGGATCACTTGCGGCGCAGACGTCGGCCGAGAGCATATCGCTGGCTTCGAGGGCGCGGCGGACGGCGATGTCGCCGGCGGTGGGCTCCTGGCGGACGATGAGTTCGGCCACGGAGTTCTCGAAGAAGGTGGAATCCATGCCGGTGGAACCGACGGAACCGATCTCCTCCTTGTCGCAGAGCAGGACCATGCCGGTGCGCTCGGGCACTTCGGGCAGATCCATCAGGGCGCGCAGGCCGGCGTAGGCGCAGACGCGGTCGTCATGGCCGTAACCGAGTATGGCGGAGCGGTCGAAGCCGAGTTCGCGCGGCATGCCGGCGGGAACGAGTTCGAGTTCGGCGGAGATGAGGTCTTCCTCGGTGATGCCGTACTTCTCGCCCAGGATGCGGAGGATGTTGAGGCGGACCTTGTCCTTGAAGTCCTCGTCGTCGTCGGCCTCGGCCGCGGGCAGGGTGCCGATGATGGGGTCGAGATCCTCGGCCACAAAGGCCTCGCCGAGCTTCTTGCCGGACTGTTCGGCGCCGAAGTGCGGCAGGATATCGGAAATCATGAAGACGGGGTCGGCCGGGTCATCGCCGACGGCGATGTCGACGCGGGTGCCGTCAGGCTTGATGACGGTCCCGTAGAGGGCCAGGGGCATAGCGACCCACTGGAACTTCTTGATGCCACCGTAGTAGTGGGTGTCGAGATAGGCGAGGCCGCCCTTTTCGTAGAGCGGGACGGGCTTGCAGTCGATGCGCGGGGCATCGGTGTGGCCACCGATGACGTGAATGCCGGCGGAGACCGGAGCCTTGCCGATGACCGCGGCCATCAGCGTCTTGCCGCAGTAACCGCGGTAGACGCGGTCGCCCGGACGCAGCGTCTCAAAGGTCTTCAGTTCGCGGAAGCCCAGCGCTTCGATGCGGCGGACGGCTTCGGCGTAGGCGCGGCGTTCGGTCTTGGCGATGCCAAGGTAGCTCATGTAGTCGGCGGCGTAGGCGGCGCAGGCCTCGGTTTCGGCCGGGGTCAGCTTACGGCACTGATTCTCGCGTTTGACGAGTCCTTCGGGTTTGTTAGCCATGTTTCTCCTGTAGTGTTGTAATTACGTCCGTTCGGGCTCAGAGTCCGTTGCGGTAAATGTCGATGACCTCCGCGGGGGTCGGCATGGCGCGGTAGCGCCGCATCATCTCCAGACGGAGCGGCGTGAGGGAGAAGGCCCGCAGCTCATCCTCCGTCAGCGACGCGCGCGACAGCCCGAGTCCGTCGATCAGCGCATCGACCAACGCCTGCAGGGCGTCGGGGGACTCCATCCCCATCGCGGCCAGGACGCGCTTGGTGAGCTCGGGGCAGTGTTCGGTCATAAAGGTCAGATAGCCCGGCAACAGGAGGCCGTTGGCGCGGCCGTGGGGCATGCCCTTGTGGTAGGTCAGCGGATACCCCATCGCGTGCACGAGCGCCGTGCCCGTCTGGGCGATGGCCATGCCGGCCACCATGGAGGCGTAGTGGAGCGCGGCGCGGTTGACGAACATCCCGTGCGTCATGCGCAGCAGTTCCGGCACGATGACGCTCATCGCCTCAAAGGCCAGCATGCACGAAGCCTTGGTCGAGCGCAGCGAATAAACGCTCTCAATGGCGTGCGACAGCGCGTCGAGTGCCGTGTCGCAAAGAACGGCCTGAGGCAGATTCTCCAGATAGGCCGCGTCGAGCAGCGCCACGCGCGGGAAGAGCGCGGAGGCGGAGATGTTGGTCTTGGACTGAATCTTGTGGTTGGTGATAATGGCGTACGGCGTCACTTCGCTGCCCGTGCCGCAGGTCAGCGGCACCGCCACGATGGGGAGCACCCTATCGGACGGGCCCGGCAGACGGCCGAAGAAGGCCTCCCGCTCGATGCCGGCGCCGGCCACCCAGGCAATCGCCTTGCCGGCGTCCATCGGCGAACCGCCGCCGACCGCCACAACGAAGTCACATCCCTCGCGGCGGGCGATTTCCGCGCCGTCGTAAACCTGCGCGTCATCCGGGTTGGCACGGATGCCGTCATCTATCACGTACGGCGTCTGCTGCGATTCCAGCGCGGCGATGACATCATCCAGCGCGCCGGAGGCCTTGGCGCTCTGCACCCCCGTTACGATCAGGGCCTTGCGGCCCAGGTTCCAGTCGGCGGCATGGTTACGGACCGCGCCGCGTTCCGCGATCACCGTCGTCGGCAGAGAAAATCGAAATCTATCCATGGTACTCCCTGATGGCTTCAGTGCTTCCTATTGTAGCAGAATGGACCCGTTACAGAATATTCCCGCGTGACTCCGCTGGCGGTGCGGTCCGCGGTACGCCGCGGCGCAGGGCAGGGAAAGGGCTTTGGCGGGCTACCGTCCCGCGTGGTATACTGTCATCCAAAACAGGAGGAGATTCCGATTTATGGCAGAACCCGACGCAATCCTTTCCCGGTGCACCGCATCCCTCACCGCCATCCGCGACGAAGTCGGCAAGATACTGATCGGCCAGGAACATCTGACCGACCGCCTGCTCATCGCCCTGATGACCGGCGGCCACATTCTGCTTGAGGGCGTTCCCGGCTTGGCCAAAACAACCGCCGTCCGCGCCCTGGCCGACGCCCTGGGCCTTCAGAACAGCCGCATTTCCTTCACCCCCGACCTGCTGCCGGCCGACGTCATCGGCACCCTCGTCTACAATCCGAAGGAGGGCACCTTCTCCCCGCGCAAGGGTCCCGTCTTCGCCAACCTGCTCATCGCCGATGAAATCAACCGCGCCCCGGCCAAGGTCCAGAGCGCGTTGCTCGAGGCCATGCAGGAGCGCCAGGTCACCCTGGGCGACACGACCTATCCCCTGCCCGACCCCTTCCTCGTAATGGCCACGCAGAACCCCATCGAGCAGGAGGGCACCTATCCGCTGCCCGAGGCGCAGACGGACCGTTTCATGCTCAAGGTCACCGTCTCCTACCCCAGCCGCGACGACGAACGCCGCATCATGGAGCGTTTCACCCGGCCGCTGACGGGCCGGCCGGCCTGCTGCGTCACGCCCGAGGACCTCGCCGCCCTGCGCGATGCCGTCAACCACGTCTACACCGACGCCAAGGTCGGCGACTACATCCTCGACATCGTCTTCGCCACCCGCGGCCCCGAACGCGTCAAAGGCCTCGAATCCCTGAAGGAAGCCATCGCCCTGGGCGTCTCGCCCCGCGCCACGCTCTGCCTCAACCTGGCCGCCCGCGCCAATGCCCTCCTCCGCGGACGCACCTACGCCATGCCGCAGGACGTCAAGGAGGTCGCCCACGACGTCCTCCGCCACCGCCTGCTGCTGACCTACGAGGCGGAGGCCGAGGGCCTCACCCCCGACACCGTCATCGACCGCATCCTGGCCGAAGTTCCCGTGCCGTAAGCCCACCTTCCGCGGCCACCCATGGAGATCGATACCGCAGCCCTGATGAAAGAGGTCGGGAGAATCCGCATCCTGACCCAGAAGACCGTCGACGAACGTCTCGCCGGCGACTACCGCTCCGTCTTCCGCGGGCAGGGCATGGAATTCGACGAAGCCCGTCCCTACCAGCCCGGCGACGACGTCCGCCTCATCGACTGGAACGTCACCGCCCGCACCGGTGTCCCCTACATCAAGCGCTACTCCGAGGAACGCGAGCTGACCGTCCTCTTCATGGTGGACGTCTCGGGCAGCCAGGCCTTCGGCACCGGCCGCAGCAAGGCCGCCGTCGCCGCCGAGCTCACCGCCCTCCTGGCCCTCACCGCCATCCGCAACCAGGACCGCATCGGCCTCCTGCTCTTCAGCGACCGCGCCGTCCGCTACATTCCCCCGCGCAAAGGCCGCACCGCCGTCATGCGCCTCGTCCGCGAAGTCCTCGCGGCCGAGGAGACCGACGAAGGCACCGACATCGCCGCCGCGCTCGGATTCGTCTCGGCCCTCCTGCGCCGCCGGGCCGTCGTCTTTCTCGTCTCGGACTTCCGCGACAGCGGTTACGAGAAGCCCCTGCGGGTCTTCGCCCGCCGTCACGACGTCATCGCCTGCACCGTCACCGACCCCGCCGAGGAAACCCTCCCCGACGTCGGCCTGATTGAGCTCACCGATCCCGAGACCCACCGCACCGTCCTCGCCGACACCGCCTCGCGCGCCGTCCGCGACGCCTTCGCCAACGCCGCGAAGCGCCGCGCGGAGGACCTGAAGACCCTTTTTCTGAGGACAGGCATCGACCGTCTGGACCTCCGGACCGACACCCCCGTCATCGACGCCGTTCGGAACCTCTTCCGGCAGCGAAGCGAGAGGAGACGCTGATCATGGAATCCCTAACCGACCTCTACAAAATCGGCCTTGGCCCCTCCAGTTCACATACCATGGGCCCCCGCCTGGCCGCCGAACGCTTCCTGGCCCGTTGTCCGCAGGCCGAACGCTTCCGCGTGACCCTCTACGGGTCCCTCGCCGCCACCGGCAAGGGCCACATGACCGACGCCGCCATCCTCGGCGTGCTCGGCAGGGAACGCACGGAAATCGTCTGGAAGCCCACCGAATTCCGCCCCTTCCATTCCAACGGCATGCTCTATGAAGGCCTCGCCCCCGACGGCTCCGTCCTGGACAGCTGGGAGGTCTACAGCATCGGCGGCGGCTTCCTCAGCGACGGCACCGGCGCCCCGCAGGCCAAGACCGTCGGCTATCCCTACACCACCATGACCGACATCCTGAAGTGGTGCGACGAGACCGGCTGCACCTTCTGGGAATATGTCCTGAAGTATGAAGGTGACGGTATCTTCGACTATCTCACCAAGGTCTGGCACGTCATGCGCGACGCCGTTGAGCGCGGCCTCGAGGCCGAGGGCGTTCTGCCCGGCGGTCTCGGCCTCCAGCGCAAAGCGGCCTCCTACTACCGCCGTTCCTTCGGCATGCGCGAGAGCCTGCGCACCCGCGCCTCGCTCTTCTCCTACGCTCTGGCCGTCTCCGAGGAGAACGCCGCCTCGAGCGGTCTTGTCGTCACGGCCCCCACCTGCGGCAGCGCGGGCGTCCTGCCCGCCGTCCTCTACTACACCTGGAAGCAGCACGACGTCTCCGAGAAGCGCATCGTCCGCGCCCTGGCCACGGCCGGCCTCTTCGGTCTCGTCGTCAAGAAAAATGCCTCCATCTCCGGCGCCGAAGTCGGCTGCCAGGGTGAGATCGGCGTCGCCTGCGCCATGGCCGCCGCGGCCATCTGCCAGATCTTCTCGGGCTCCACCGCGCAGATCGAATACGCCGCCGAGATGGGTCTGGAGCATCACCTCGGCCTCACCTGCGACCCCATCTGCGGCCTCGTGCAGATTCCCTGCATCGAGCGCAACGCCTTCGCCGCCGCCCGCGCGATGGACGCCAATCTCTACGCCACCCTCTCCGACGGGCGCCACCGCGTGACCTTCGACAAGGTCGTCCGCACCATGCTCGAGACCGGCCACGACCTGCCCTCCCTCTACAAGGAAACCTCGACCGGAGGCCTCGCCAAAGCATGAGCCGCACCTACGCCATCCTCGGCGCCCTCGACCGCGAGGTCGCCCTCCTGCGCGAACAAATGGTCATCGAAGGCGAACAGCGCGCCCTCGGGACCGTCTTTTATCGCGGCACCCTGCGCGGCAAAGCCGTCGTCCTCGCCTGCTGCGGCGTGGGCAAGGTCAACGCCGCCTGCTGTGCCACCTACATGCTCACGGCCCTCGGTTGCGACGCCATCCTCCACGTCGGCATCGCCGGCGCCACGGGCCACGGCCTGCGGACGATGGATGTCGTCATCTCGCGCGAGCTCTGCTTCCATGACCAGGACCCCGTCATGCTGAAGTACTTCCCCGCCCGCCGCTTCTTCGACGCCGATCCCGCGCTCCTCGCCGCCTGCGAACGCGCCTGCGCCCGTCCCGGCGTGCTGACCGGGAACCTCCGCGTCGGCCGTATCGCCACCGGCGACCGCTACGTCAATGACGCCGCGGCCCGTGCCGCCATCATTGCCGACAGCGCCCCCGACTGCGTCGAAATGGAGGGCGCCGCCACCGCCCATGCCGCCTTCGCCGCGGGCAAACCCTGCCTCGTCGTCCGCACCATGAGCGACTGCGCCGACGACGACACCGACGTCACCTACGACAACTTCCTCGAACGGGCCGCTGACCAGTCCGCCGCCATCGTTCTGGCCCTGATGGACGAACTCTGAGATGCGCACCCTCGGTTACCTCCTCGCCCTCGTCCTCCTCCTGACCGCCGCCTGGGGCACAGCCCGGATGCTGGTGCCGGAGGCCCCGGCACCCACGGCCGCGAAGGCCCTCCCCGCAGATCCTTACACGGCGGCGCTGAAGGACCTCCCGGCGACGCCCACCGCCGTTCAGCTCCGCGTCGCGGTCAACGTCGCCTTCGGCCTGATGCTCACCGACGATGACATCCGGGCCTGGCGCGCCTGGACCGCCGAAGGCATCTCGCCCGGCGAAGCCCTCCGCCGCGTCGTCGCCTACCGCCGCGCCGCCGGCAGTCCGTAATCCCACCCACCACCCCGACGGGAGACCGCCCATGAATCCCTTCCGCACCCTCCTCTTCGCCCTGGCCGCCGCCCTCCTGCCCGCCCTGCCCGCCGCGGCCATCGACGGACCCGGCGCCTACACCTTCACCGAGAAAGTCCCCGCGGACTGGACCGCCGGCCTGCCCGCCGACATCGTCGAAGTCACCGCCACCTGCCAGTACAGCAAGGCCGAACGCGCCGTCTACATCCTCACCGACCTCTGCGGCCTCAGCGAAGGCATCGAAACCGAATTCATCGTCGCCGGCCCCCTCTCCGACCGCGCCTACGAAGCCTTCGCCATCGCCCGCGACCTGCCCTCCGTCATCGCCCGCGCCGTCGAAGCCCTCGGCGTCCCGCCCGGCCAAGCCGCCGATCCCCTGGCCGGCCGCGGCATGGCCAAGGGCGAACGCTTCACGCTCTCCGTCCGCCGCCTCGGCCCCGGGGGCGACACGGACTTCCGTCCCCTCTCCGATTTCGTGGAGGACACCTGCTCCACGCCCGCCCAGAACCTCTTCGGCCGCGGCTTCCCCTACGTCGGCAATACGCCCGAACTCGACACCCACATGCCTTCGGCCGTCGTCGCCTCCTATACCGAACCCATCAGCCTCTTCGGACTTCCCTTCCACGCTCCCAAGAGTCAGGTCTACGGCCTTTTCCGCGCCAAGAGCGCGGAGACCGGCGGCCGTCCCGCCGTCATCCGTCTCGCGTGGGACCGCCTCCGCGACGGGCAACCCCGCGTTTATAACGTCCGCCTCCCCGTCACCAAGGCCGACCTCGACAGCCCCGACGCCATCCTGGAGAAGCTGAAGGCCCTCTGCGAAGATCCCCGCGACGTCTTCCTGACACCCGTCATCGCCGATGACGTCCCCCTGGAGAAGCTCCCCGCCTTCGCGGCCCTCGTCATGGAACTCGACCGCCAGGGCGGCATCGCCGTCGACACCGCCGAATCCGGTCAGATCTCCCTGCGTGCCTTCCTCCCCAACCCCGTCTGGAACGAGCGTTCCAACCGCGTCTTCCAGCCCTGGGAAATTGAGGTCGCCCCCGGCGAAGCGCCCGGCAAACCCCGCGTCACCCTCTGCCGCATCATCGAGGACTGGACCGCCGAAGGCAACGAGCCCGCCCTCACCCGAAGCTGCTATCCCGGCCTCAATGCCAAAACCCTCGACAGCGCCATGCAGCGGCTCGACACCGAAGACGGCCGTATCTACGTCGCCTTCTTCTATGCCGCCCCCGGCCTCACCATGGGGGACATCGGCCCCCTCTCCACCGCCATCCTGAAGCGCTGCCCCACCCAATGGGTCTTCCTGCAGCCCGCTCCCGCCATGGGCGCCGCGAAGGCCGAAAAGCCTCTCGGGACGCCCGCGGAAGAATCCGACGCCGCAATGTGATACGATAAGGGCCATGAAAGCCATCCTTCCGATTGTCCTGACGGCGCTGACCCTCGTCATTGCGGGCTGCACCGCAGAATCGGTCGCCGGACGCATCAAATCGCGCCCGGACCACTACGCCACCTACCCCGCCGACGTGCAGGAACGCATCGCGCGCGGTCAGATCCGCATCGGCGATGACGCCGAGGCCGTCTGGTACGTCTACGGCGAACCCTCCCGCAAGACCCGTTCCGTCACCGAGAACGGCACCGTCGAGACCTGGACCTACCGCATCCTCGGCTACACCGACAGCCTCTATCCCACCGTCCGTCCCGTCACCGTCGTCGGCCGCCGCGGCGGTTCCTACACCAGCTACTACATCGACAACACCCCCTACTACGAATGGCAGGACGTCCTCAGCATTGACCTCCGCGACGGCAAAGTCACCGCCGTCCGCATGGTCGAGTGACCCGCCACCCCATCCCAGCGCAAGACGCCGCCGGCTCCCGCCGACGGCGTTCTTGTCTTTCGGGACCGTCTCGAAAGCTCAGGCAGCCTGGGTCCGGTATCCGGCGGAGCGGTCGCGCCCGACGAGGCGGCAGACGGGGCGATTGAGCCCGATGCACATCAGGCCCAACGCCCCGATATGCGGGTGAAGCAGTGTCGGCGCAATCAGGCTTGCGCGGTGACCGCGGCTCACGGTCAGGCGCCCCCGTCTTAGCAGAGGCCGAGGACTTTGGGGAAATCGGGGAAGGACTCGTTGAGCATCTCGAAGCCGGCGACAGTGACGGGACGGTCGGCGGCAAGGCCGGCAAGGGCGAGGCTCATGGCGACGCGGTGGTCGCCCTGGGCGTCGACGGCGGCGCCGCCGGGGATGCGGCCGGTGCCGCGGATGCGAAAGCCGTCGGGATATTCCTCCATGTCCACGCCGAGCGCGCGCAGGCGCGCGGTCATCACGGCAATGCGGTCGGACTCCTTCGTGCGGAGCTCCGCCGCGTCGCGGACAATCGTCTCACCCTGAGCCGCGGCGGCCGCAATCATGAAGGCGGGGAATTCGTCAATCATGCGCACGACCAGGTCTCCCGAGACCGACGTGCCGCGCAACGAGGCGGCCCGCACGCGGATGTCCGCGACCGGTTCGCCCGCCATCGACGATTCGTTCTCAAAGACAATGTCCGCGCCCATGGCGCGGAGGGCGTCGACGATGCCCGTGCGCGTCGGATTGATGCCCACGCGCTCAAGGAGAAAATCGGACCCCGGCACGAGCGTCGCGGCCACAATCAGGAAGGCCGCGCTCGAGATGTCGCCGGCCAGCTCGGTATCGAGCGGCCGCAGCGGGGCCATGAGGGGCTCCACCCGCGCGCCGTAGGGCGCGACGGGCGTCACCGAGGCGCCCATGGCCGAGAGCATGCGCTCGGTGTGGTCACGGGAGGGCCCGGGCTCGGTCAGGAGCGTCGGCCCGTCGGCCGTCAGCGCAGCCAGGATGAGGCAGCTCTTCACCTGCGCCGAAGCCACGGGCAGCGCGTAGGTCACGCCCTTCAGCGACGCCGGGGCAAAGATCAGCGGCGCCCGGCCCTCCGCCGTCTCCACCGCAGCGCCCATCAGGCGCAGGGGGTCGGCAATACGGTTCATCGGACGCTTGCGGAGCCCCTCCGAACCGTCCAGGACGCAGGGAATGCCGGCGCCCGCGAGGACGCCGGCCAGCAGACGGAAGGTCGTGGCGGAGTTGCCGCAGTTGAGCGGCGCGGCCGGCGCGCGGAACCCTTTCGGCCCGACGCCGCGCACCGTCAGCGTGTGGGTCTCCTCGTCGAGGGACCACGCCACGCCCAGGTCACGCAGACAGCGCAGCATGGCCTTCGTCACGCCGCCGACCAAAAAGCGCCGCACCGTGCTCGTGCCCTCGGCCAGCGCCGCGAAGAGCAGCGCGCGGTGCGAAAGCGATTTGTCGCCTTCGGGACGGTATGCGCCGGTCAGCGGCGCGGTTCGGCGGGAAACGGTCTGATCCATGCGGGACTCCTCCGGTCAGTCGGGAATGAAAGGCGCTCAGTCCCCGGGCGTCAACGACTCGGGATCGGGCAGGTCGGCACGCGAATAGCCCTTGGCCTCCAGGGCTTCGGTGACCGTCTTGAAATGGCATTTGGCGACCTGCGGCAGCACGGACGGACCGCGCTTCGCAATCAGGCCGCCGAGGGCCGTGGGAACGGCGGGACCGGCGCCCTTGGGGAGTTCCGCGCCGTAGGTCTCGGAGAGCTTGGCCGTCTCGCGGACGAAGAGGTCGCGCGCCAGCACGGAGGCCGCGGCGACGGCAATGTCGCGCTCGGCCTTATGCATCTGCTCGACCGTCAGCTTCCGGCCGCGCGCCATCAGGGCGCGGGTGATCGTCGCCTCGGTCCTGGCGAACTGGTCGACCACCGCGCGTGTGCAGTCGGGGCGCTGTTCGGCAAGCGTCTCGATGGCGCGGGCGTGACACCAGGCCAGCAGGCGGTTGACGTTGGGGATCTTCGCGTAGAGCCGGTTGTAGGTCGGCGGACGGAGCAGGACGACGGAGCAGTTGTTACGCCCCAGAATCTTCCGCGCCTCCGTGGCCAGCTGACGGATGCGTCCGTCGGCGATGGTCTTCGAATCGCGGATGCCCAGCTCGCTCAGCTGCTTCGAGGTCGTCTCATCGACGAAGACCGCCACCGTCACGAGCGGGCCGAAGATATCGCCCTTGCCGCTCTCGTCGGAACCCATGTGGGGCGAGAACATCTTCGGATCGAGCACGTCCTCATACCCCAGACCGGCGGCCTGAAGGACGAGGGGCTCGAGGGTATAGAGGACGAATTCCTCCGCCTCCTTGCCCTGCACCACCAGTTTGCCGGAGGTGTAGAGATTGATCGTCAGGCCGCGGCTCTTCAGCGCGAGCGAGGTGTAGGGCACCTGAACGCGCTGCAGGGCGCTCATGCCGGCCGTGACGCTCTCCAGCGCGGCCGCCTGTTCGGCGGTCAGCGTGTAGGTGAAGAGGTTCTTCTTCTGCGGCTCCATGCAGGTCTCAGCGGCGGACGTTGGCGGCGTAGTAGCGATCGATGGCCTCGGCGCAGCCGAAGGTGGCCGCAATCAGGGCTGCGCGGATCCACATGCCGTTGCGCATCTGACGCCAATACTTCGCGCGCGGATCGTTGTCCAGCGAGGTCGCGATTTCGTCGCGGCGCGGCAGAGGGTGAAGAATGGCCGCGGTCGGCTTCATGACCGCCGCCTCGCGGTCGCCCAGCTTGAAGTGGGAGGTATCGATGCGGGCCGATTCGCCGGCGGCCCTGTCCCACTCATCCTGAATGCGCGTCATGTAAATCGCGTCGGCCTCGGGGAGCCAACGGCGCAGGTCGGAGGAGACCTCAAAGGTCACGCCGCGCTCGCGCAGCAGATCGAGGATGTCTCCGCCGATCTGAAGCTCGTCAGGGGCCACGAAGACCTGACGGACATCGGTGAAGCGCGTCAGCAGCCACGAGAGCGAACGCACCGTACGCCCGCGCAGCAGATCGCCGACGAAGACAACCGTCTTGCCGTCGATGCCGCCTTGGGTTTCAAAAGAACGGTGCAGCGTGTAGATGTCGAGCAGCGCCTGAGTCGGATGCTGATCCTTGCCGGAACCGGCGTTGATGATCGGCACGGGGCGCTCGGAATTGCCCAGCACCCAGGCCATGCGCTCGGCCAGCCCCTTCGAGGGGGAACGCATGATGATCAGATCGAAGTAGGACGAGAAAGTGCGGACCGAATCCTCCTTGGACTCGCCCTTCAGTTCCGAACTCGTCGCGGCGTCGCGGACCGAACCGGTACGCATGCCGAGGATTTCGCAGGCCGAGAGGTGCGACAGGAAGGTGCGCGAACTCGGCTGCGAGAAGTAGAGCATGGCACGCTTGTGCGCCAGCAGCGACGCCAGGAAGAGCGCCCCCTCGCGCGTCTTGGAGATGCGGCGGATGGCCGTGGCCAACCCGCACAGGCGCTCCAAGAGCGGACGCTCAAACTGCTGGGCGAAGAGCGTATTGAACGGCATCCCGTCCGACTGCATCAGGTACGGAGCCTTCTGAAGGGGCTCCATGGCGATGAAATCCTCAAACGAAACGGCGGTGATATCCTTCTGCATTGCGGCCCCCTTGCGATTGGATGCGTCCATCGGTCCTCCGGCTCAGAAACCGGCTTCGCGGCAGAGCGCGGAGACGTACAGGGCCTTGATGGTGTGCATGCGGTTCTCCGCCTCGTCGAAGACGCGCGAGAAGTCCGACTCGAAGACGTCGTCCGTCACCTCCAGCGCCCCCGTCTCGCGGGAAACGTCCGTCTGATTGTCGTGGAAGGCCGGCAGGCAGTGCAGGAAGATCAGGTCCTTGCCCAGATTGCCCGTCGCCTCGCAGAGCTTCATATTGATCTGATAGGGCCGCAGGAGCGCCAGGCGTTCGGCCTTCTTGTCCTCCTCACCCATGCTCACCCACACGTCGGTGTAGAGCACGTTCGCGCCCTTCACGCCCTGAACGGGATCGGTCTCCACACGGATCTCGCAGCCATTGCGCACCGCAATCGCGCGGGCCTCGGCCACCAGCGTCTCGGAGGGGAAGAGCGCTGCCGGCGTGACGTTGACGAAATTGATGCCCGCCTTGGCGCAGCCCATCATCAGCGAATTGGCCACGTTGTTGCGGCCGTCGCCCACATAGGCCATCGTGCGGCCGCGGACCTCGCCGAAAGCCTCGCGCATCGTCATCATGTCCGCCAGGAACTGCGTCGGATGGCTCTCGTCCGTCAGGCCATTCCAGACCGGCACGCCGGAAAGCTTCGCCAGCGTCTCGACCGTCGACTGCCTGTACCCGCGGAAGAGGATGCCGTCAAAGAGACGCCCCAGCACCCGCGCCGAATCCGCCACCGACTCCTTCACGCCGAAGTGCGTGTCGTGACCGGTCAGAAACTCCGCGTGGCCGCCCTCGTCGCGGACCGCGATGGCCGCCGAATTGCGCGTACGGGTGGAACTCTTCTCGAAAATCAGCGCGATGTTCATCCGGCGAAGCAGATCGCCGCGGATGCCGGCCCGCTTGCGCGCCTTCAGCGCCATCGCCAGATCGACCATATAAGCCAATTCGGAGTCGCTCAGCGAACGGATGTTGAGCAGCGAACGTCCCAGCAGGGCATGATTCAGTTCAAACATGAGAATCCTTTCAGTTATTTGCTCCGCATTTTACCATATCTCCCCACCCCACTCGCGCCCCGCCCCCACGCGGCCCTTCTGCGGAAATTGCACAATTAGATGACGCACCATCGAAGAGAAGGGGACGTCCCCCTCCCTCGTCCCCTTCGAAGCCACAATACCTCCAAATGCGAGCTCTACTGCGCAGAGCGCTCCGTAAGCGGATACGGAAGTCTGGAGAAACTCCGGACAAACGGGAAACGCAGCAGTGCCCCCACAGAATCACAGACGGGAAAGGCCGACGCAAGGCCCAATACCTCATCATCGGAGCCCGCGTGGGGATACAGGAACTGCCGATTGAGTCCGAGCCTCGGCATCAGCGGGTCCGACGACACCTTTATGCCTGCCACCCGCAGGCGTTCCCGCAATGTATAGGAGTCAATATCCTCAGATACGTACCAGGTATCGGAGACATCATGCAATCGCTCCAGTTGTTGCTGCCTGGCGACCTCCAATACCATCATTCTTCCTTGGTAGGCAACCGTCCGAATCAGAGTCAGCGAGGTCAGAGCGGCCACCCCAACGATGCAGACGATGCGAACCCATCGACAAACATAGCGGCGTATCCCCGGAAGAGGATTGGACAGGAGATTAAATCCTGCCAGAAACGGGATTACCCATATCTGCGGGAAATAACGGTTGTAGCCGATGTATTTCAGCGGAGCAAGATTGGAAACGGCAAACACGAAAAGGCAAAGCCAAAAAACGCTGTTCTTTTTTGAAAGAGCCAGCGCCACGGCACTTCCGAGAAGCATTATCCGAAACGCAGCCCCCATCCCGGCAACGCCTCCGGCCACAGCAAAAACCGGAGAAAAGTCAGGATTCCCGGAAACCATTCCGCCAAGATATACCGCCAGCGACGGTGAAATCCATGCGTACACTATTCTGGAGAGATACCCCATCGACAGCGCGTCCGCATTGCCCGTGAAATCAGCCGTGATGTCAACGGGCTCAATATTCGGATCAAACGTCAGCTCCGGATAAACCGGAGACCCGTACTGAATCCAAGAGGAAAGATACGGCGTGGCACCGGTGACAAGAAAAGCCGCCGCCCATCCGACCACTGCCCACCGATATATCGGACTGCACCTGCAAAGCCACCCCCCAAAACAATCAGCAACACGCTGAGCATCAGGCCGGTACTCTTGGACAACGCACAGAAGAGCGCCGCCATGAAAAAAACCGCCGTATCATGAACCGTTACGGACTTCCGGAGCATCCACAGGGACAACAGGGCCGAACAAAGTGCGGCATACATCGTGTAATCTACCTGACCGGCCAGAAAACTGGTGATCTTCGCGGAAAAGGCCAAGGCCGCGGCAAAAACACAACGCCCCCCAGGGACGCCCACATGGGGGAAAAAGCGATCATAAAAGCGTGCCGCAGTGACAAATAGCAGGTAAATCAGGACATAGCCGAGATAGGCATCCCCCGTCCAAAGCCCGGTCGCAGACGCGACAAAGGCGCCCACCAACGCACTTCCCTTAGGCAAAAAGAGCGTATGGTAGACGGAGCACCGCCCCAAATCGGCAATGGCCGAAAACTTCTCCAACGTCGAGTCAAACAGCGGATTCCACCCCGTCCGAATTAAGTGCTGCATCGGGAAATGATAGTTAAGCGCATCCGTTCCCGTGTAGGAGAACGTAAAGGCCGTCAGCACCAAAAAGCAAGCCGTCCATCCCCAGTAGGCAAGCAGACGTCGCCGGGAATGAAACAAAGCCAGCAGAGACCCTCCCCAAAAAGCCACCCACATCGGAACCGGACCGCAGGGAACCCCGAAGAAAAATCCCAAACACCCAAGCATGAGCCCGACGGCCAGTGTGCCCGGCAACAATACAGACAGCCTGAGAATCTCCCTGTCACAACACGCCGCGCGCCATGCGGCACAGCGGCACAAGAACTCTCTGAGCAATGTTTTCATCCGGTCCCGTCCTTTTTGGGGGACAGAGACGCAAAAAGGGCGTGCCTCCGTCCCACACATTTTTCTGGGAGGCCTACCACAGCCCTGAGAAAAAACATACGGGAGAAAGCACGCCCCGGGAATGAACCCCAGGACGCACCTCCGCGATACGTTCGTTTTCTCAGTAGAAAGTGGTAGTTTCCCAGAAACGAAAGTATGCGTCTGACGCATCGGTTATGCGTTCAAGGGGGACGGGAGGGCCTAGCAGGCCACCGTCACGTCTCAAACTATGTGGCCCTATGATAACACATTTCCCGAAGTTACCTCACAGGCCCCATGGGCGAGAAGTGCGCAAATGCGGACGCACTCTGCTATTTCCGTAGCCCTGCGCACAGTTGCATGCCGTCCCCGATGCCACCCGATGACGGCTCCGCAGCAGTCCGGCGCGGACCGCGGCATGGGCCGTCTGCGACCTGCGGGCAAGCCATGCCGGACCCCGGATTCGGCAAAGTCCGACCTCTTGGGCTATAGCCCAAGAGGCGCTACCCCTATAGCCCAAGCACGTCTACCCCTATAGCCCAAGCGGTGCTACCCCTATAGCCCAAGAGGTCGGGATTGGGGGAAGCCGCGATCCGCTTTTGGCGACACGGCGGTCGGAGTCCGGCAGGGTGGCTGTCGGGCCGCCCCGCGGTGCCCGCGGGAGCGCGGCGGCTTCCGAGGCGGCATACGGCAGACCGAACCGCGGTGCGCAGCAGGGGAGAATCTGTCCGGCGCGGTTGGCAGGGGGCGAAGCGCTGTGCTATAGTCCAGAAAGATTCCGGGTGCATTCCGCATCCGGCAGTGAGGACCGACACGCATGAAACGCTTCCGCAAGCTGACGCTCTGTGCGCTCGCCGTGCTTTCGGGTGCCGCGCTTTTTGCCGGCGGCCCGGCAAGCAGGGGCGCCGAACCCGGCGTCTGGACGACGGACCTTGAGGCCGCCAAGGCGCTGGCCGCGGCCAAAAATCTGCCGGTGCTGCTCAATTTCACCGGCAGCGACTGGTGCCATTGGTGCAAAGAGATGGACCGGCTGGTCTTCTCGACGGATACCTGGCAGGCCTACGCCCGGGAGCACCTTGTCCTGGTCCTAATCGACAAGCCCAAAGACCGGTCCCTCACGACGCCCGAGCTTGAGGCGCTCAACGCCAAGCGCCGCGAGGAGTATGGCGTGAAGGGCTTCCCGACCTTCGTGATTCTGACACCGGACGGCCGGGAGGCGGGCCGCAGCAACGCCGAGCGCGGGGCCACGCCGGAGTCTTTCATCGAGGGTATCCGCCGGCATCTCGTCACGGCCGACATCGGGCAGTATCTCTCCGCGGAGGAGGCGGCCGAATATGCTTCGCTGACGGAGGCTCTCCAAGCGTGGCAGAAGCGGGCCGAGGAGGTCTACGCGCGGCACGATGCCCGCTTCCGCCCGCATATCGCCAAACGCGAGGCGCTGGACGCCGAGGGTGACGCCTTGGTCGACAAGGCGGTGGCCGCCGCCAACCGTCCCACCCTGGCCGACGCCGCCGGTACGCCGCCCGTGACCCCGACGGACGATTTCGGGGCCGCCAAAGCCCTGGCCCGCGAAAAGGGGCTGCCCATTCTGCTGCGGTTTGTCGGCAAATCGTGGTGTCCCTGGTGCCGGCAGATGGAGGAGCAGATCTTCCGGAAACCCGAGTGGCAGGCCTATGCCGCAAAATATCTGATCACCGTGGACGTCGATCTGCCCAAGGGAGACCGCGCGCCGGAGACGGAGGAGGAGCGGGCAAAGGCCGCCCTCTGCAAGGAATTCGGTCTGCGGGGCGTACCGTCGTATTTTGTGCTGACCCCCGAGGGCGTCAACTGCGGCATGTTCGGCGCGACCACGGAGGCCTCCCCGGAGACCGCCGTCCGGGACATCGACCGCCGTCTGGTGGCCTACGACATCGGCCGCTATCTCTCGGAGGAGGATACCGCCCGCGTCAATGCCGTCCTCCGGGCCCAGGAGGCATGGCGCGAAGAGGCCAACCGCCTGTGGGCCGAGCACGAGATAGCCCGCAAGCCGCTTGATGCCGAATTCCAGACGCTGAACGGACGCCTGCGGGAGCTCCGCAGAAAGGCCTGCGAGGCCGCCGGCGTCAAGGCGGAATGACCCGCCCCCTTTTCCCCAATCCCACACAATCCACAACAAACAGGAGAAACATCCCAATGAGAACCAAACTGCTTTGCACCGCCTTCTTTGCCGCCGCCCTGAGCCTGACGGCCCTTGCCGCGCCCATGACCGAGGGCGCCGAGCCCGGCGTCTGGACCATGGACATGCCGGCCGCCCAAACGCTGGCCAAGGAGAAATCCCTGCCCATCCTCATCAACTTCACCGGCAGCGACTGGTGCGGCTGGTGCAAGCTGATGGACAAAAAGGTCTTCTCGCAGCAGGCGTGGCAGGATTACGCGAAGAAAAACGTGGTCACCGTCTGGGTCGATTCTCCCCGCGACAAGAGTCTGGTGCCGGAGGCGCTGCGTCCGAAGGCCGAGGCGCTGCGCGAGACTTATGACGTCCAGGGTTTCCCAACCTACGTGGTGCTGAATGCCGAGGGCAAGGAGCTCGGCCGCCTCGGTGCCAGCCAGGACGCCACACCGGAGTCCTTCATCGCCGAATTGCAGGGCGTCCTGATCCGCGACCGTCTGCCGGAGCTGCTCTCTGCCGAGGAGCTTGCGGAATTTGAGCAGATCGGCGAGGCCAAAGAGGCTCTGGAGAAGCGTCATGAGGCTCTGATGAAGGATATCGAAACGAAGATGACCGCCCTCCAGGAGGAATACATGAAGCTCGACACCCGCGAGCAGGAGCTGCTGAAAAAGGCCACCGAAAAAGCCAACAAGTCCAACTGACCGCGCAGACTCGTGTCTGCACATTCGGCCGCCCGACCGGGCGGCCGAATTTTATTTGTCCGGACTATGCTACAGTGGCGGCGTTCTGCCCGGGGCTTCCCGGGACATTCCTTAAACGTCATCCCGAAGGAGACTCCCACCATGAACCGCCGAATCCACACGACCGCCATGCCGGCCCTGCTGGCCGCTGCCGCGCTCTTTGCCTTCACCGCCTGCGACTGCCCGTGCACGGCCGACCAGGCCGCCGGACAGGACACCCTCCCTGCCGCCGACCAAGACGAGACGCCGAAGACCGCGGCCAGAGCCGACGGGGCGCCGATGCTGGTCGGGGCCGAACCCGGTCTCTGGACCATGGACATCGATGCGGCCAAGGCGCTGGCCAAAGCGAAGAACCTGCCCCTGCTCATCAATTTCACCGGCAGTGACTGGTGCTCTTGGTGCAAGCTGATGGAGGAGAAGGTCTTCTCGCAGGAAACCTGGAAGGCCTATGCGAAGGAGAATGCCGTCCTGGTCTGGATTGATTTTCCGAAGGACCGCGCCAAACTCCCCGCCGGCATGGAGGGGCGCAATGCCGGGCTGGCGAAGACCTACGGCGTGCGCGGGTATCCGACCTTCGTGGTGCTGAGCCCCGAGGGCAAGGAAATCGGCCGTCTCGGCGCGAGCCGCGACGCCTCGCCCGAGAGCTTCATCGGGCAGCTGAATGGCATCACCGGCCGCTGAAGCGCGCACCACTCCAGACACAAAGGGACAGCCCGCTGGGGCTGTCCCTTTTTCGTGCCAGGAGCGTGAGGCGGCGTCACTCGACGGAGAGGACTTCGCCGTGGGAGAGGTGATACATCTTCTGATTGGAGGAGCCGCGGAAGCGCATGTTGAGCGTGCGGCGGGCAAGCATGAAGCGGCCGTCGACGAGGACGTCGATCTCATTGAGGAGGTCTTGGCACTCGGGTTTGCGGCGGAGTTCTTCGAGCGTCCAGCCGGAGTAGGCCATGACGGGGAGGTGCAGGCGGTGGCACCAGCGGGCAAGGTGGTAGAGGGGAAAGGGCTGGCAGAAGGGATCGCCGCCGGAGAAGGTGACGCCGTCGAGATTCTCGCGGCAGTGCCAGATCTGACGCATAAGGGCGAGGAGGGTGACTTCGCGCCCGCCGCGGGGGTCGTGGGTCTGGGGATTGTGGCAGCCGGGGCAATTGTGGGGGCAGCCCTGCGTAAAGACGGCGAAACGAAACCCCGGGCCATCGACGATGGACTCGGGGATCGTTCCGGCGATGCGCAGGGTTACCAACGCCACGGCACGCCTTACATGTGCTGGACACGGTCGCGGACTTCGGCGGCCTTGGCGTCGTTGAAGCGGTCGAGGGTACCGACGAGGTAGCCGGTGATGCGGCGGATGCGCTCGAAGCCGGGACCGTTTTCAAATTCCTTGCGGCCGCACTTGGGGCAGACGTCGTCGATGATGCCGCGGTAGCCGCAGACGGGGTCGCGGTCGAGGGGGTGATTGACAGAACCGTAACCGATGCCGCACTTGGCCATGTGGCGGACGACGCGCTCGAAGGCTTCGGGGTTGTCGGCCATTTTGCCATTGAGCTCGATGTAGGTGATGTGGCCGCCATTGGTGAGCGCGTGGTAAGGAGCCTCGATTTCGATCTTGCGGAAGGCGCTGATCGGGTAGTAGACCGGGACGTGGAAGGAGTTGGTGTAGTAGGCGCGGTCGGTGACCTCGGGGATGGTGCCGAAGCGCTTGCGGTCCATGCGGATGAAGCGGCCGGAGAGGCCTTCGGCGGGGGTCGCGATGACGGAGAAGTTGAGCCCCGTCTCTTGGCTGCAGCGGTCGGTGTATTCGCGCATATGGCGGACAATCTCGAGACCGAGCTTCTGGGATTCCTCGCTCTCGCCGTGGTGCTTGCCGGTGAGGACCTTGAGGGTCTCGGCCAGGCCGATGAAGCCGATCGTCAGGGTGCCGTGGCGGATGACCTCGCGGACCTCATCGTCGGGACCGAGCTTCTCGGAGTCGAGCCAGATGCCCTGGCCCATGAGGAACGGGAAGTTGCGCACACGCTTGCGGCTCTGGACCTCGAGGCGGTCGAGGAGCTGGTCGCGGACGAGCTGGAGCATGTCGTCGAGCTGGGCGTAGAAGGTCTTGATGTTGCCGTGGCTCTGGAGGGCGAGGCGGGGGAGATTGATGGAGGTGAAGGAGAGGTTGCCGCGCTTCCAGACCTGGGCCTTGGAGGGGTCGTAGACGTTGTCGCCGACGCGGGTACGGCAGCCCATGTAGGAGATCTCGGTCTCGGGGTGGCCTTCCTTGTAGAGGGCGGCATTGAAGGGGGCGTCCTGGAAAGCAAAGTTCGGGAAGAGGCGTTCGGCGCTGACCTCGCAGGCAAGCTTGAAGAGGTCGTAGTTGGGGTCGCCGGGATTGAAGCTGACGCCGGCCTTCACGCGGAAAATCTGAATCGGGAAGATGGGCGTCTCGCCGTCGCCGAGGCCGGCCTGGGTGGTGAGGAGGAGGTTCTTGACGACCATGCGGCCTTCGGGGGAGGTGTCGGTGCCGTAGTTGATCGAGGAGAAGGGCGTCTGGGCGCCGGCGCGGGAGTGCATGGAGTTGAGGTTATGCACGAGCGCCTCCATGGCCTGGTAGGTGTCGCGGTCCGTCTGACGGTAAGCGTGCTCGCGGGTGAAGGCCTGGATCTTGGCGACGGTGTCGGCGTCGATGCCGGCCTCGGTGAGGACGCGGGCCTCAGCGGTGCGGACGGCTTCGTCGTCGCAGGTGGACATCGTCGGAGGTTCGGGCAGGGTGACCTTCTCGGCGAGCTCAGGGGAGGCGAGGAGTTCGATGGCTTCGCGCATGCAGGCCTTGTAGTGGCGGGCATAGGTCATGCGCACGCCGATGGCCATGGCGAGGTCGAAGTTGGGGATAGCCTGGCCGCCGTGCTGGTCATTCTGGTTGGACTGGATGGCGATGCAGGCGAGGGCGGCGAAGGAACGGATGTCCTTCGGCGGACGGAGGAAACCGTGACCGGTGGAGAAGCCGCGGGTGAGCAGGTCGACGAGATCGATCTGGCAGCAGGTCATCGTCAGAGAGTAGAAATCCAGATCGTGGATATGGATATCGCCCTGCTCGTGGGCTCGGGCAATGTCCGGGCGGAGCATATTGTCGATGTAGTAGCGCTTGGCGGATTCGGAACCGAACTTGAGCATGGAGCCCATGGCGGTGTCGCCGTCGATATTGGCGTTCTCGCGCTTGATGTCGGAGTCCTTGGCGGAGGCGTTGACGATGTCGCCGAGGGTGCGCATAAGCTGGGTGTTGCGCTCGCGGGCGCGGCTGCGGTCGGCGCGGTAGAGAATGTAGCTCTTGGCGGTGTCGGGGAGGCTGTTCTCCATCAGCACGCGCTCGACGGCGTCCTGAATCTCCTCAATGCCGGGTTCTTCCTTATCCAGGGTGCGGGCCGCTTCGGCGGCCAGCTTGTTGGCGAGGGCTTCGAGTTCGAAATCATCCTTGTCCCTAAGCGATTCGCTGCCGCGCGTGGTGCCGAGCGCCTTGAGAATGGCGAGCGCGATTTTGGAGAGATTGAACGGCACATGACGGCCGTCACGCTTGATGACTGATTTGACCATTGTTGCTTCCTGTCGCGAATTGTAAGAATTTAAAAGCGTCTGCCGTCCGTCGCGTCCTGCGACGCGTGCCACCGACCGGCAAAACGCTGTGGAGAATACCTCAAAGCACCCCTCACGTCAACCATATAAAGGCACGTTTTCATAAGCATAATACTACATATTGTATATTTAACCCATCCCTAAAAGATCTCGGCAGACCGTCCGACAGAGGTAAAAGCCTCTGTTTTCAGGGATTCCGCAGGGCCCCAAGGGGGAGGCCGCGGATGCAGGAAAAATATTTTTTGGGGCCGCTCTTGTCGGTTGGGCGGGGATGGCCGGGAAGGGCGCAACGGCGCGGTTGCGAGGGGGTTGCGTCACGCTTTTGGCCGCCGGGGCAAACGACGGGACGCGACGCCCTGCGTCGGGTCCTCGGGCCAATCGTGCTTCGGATAGCGGCCGCGTAGATCCTTGCGGACGAGAGCGTAACCGTTGGCCCAAAAGCTGGCGAGGTCGGAGGTGACCTGGACGGGACGCTGGGCGGGGGAGAGGAGATGGAGCAGCAAGGGTACCCGGCCCCGCGCCAGGCGGGGCGTGGCCTTCAGACCGAAGACTTCCTGAATGCGGACAGCGACGTAGGGCTGTTCGCCGTCGTAGCGGACGAGCATCTCCGAGCCGCTGGGGACCTTATAACGCTGGGGCGCCTCCGTGTCGACTTCGCGCATCGTGTGGCCGGAATCGGTGACGAGGCGACGCAGGACATCGGTGAGCGCCGTGCCGGGGGATTCGGCGAGGAGCTCGACGAGACGTTCGTCATCGGTTTCAGGCCAATGCTCCTCGGGGAGGGCGCGACGGAGAAAGGCGATGCGTTCGGCCAAGGCGCGGGCCCCATCGCTCCAGGGAAGGCCCTGGTGGCGGAGACGGCAGCGCTCGGCCAGGGCGCGGACCTCGGGCGGGATATCCTTCAGCGGACGGCGGCGAAGAACGATGGCTCCGACGCATTCCTCCTCGGCAGCCACGAGGCGATCAGCCTGACGGTCCCAGGCAATGCGGGTGCGACGGGTGCGGGGGAGGAGCTCGGTATCGGATTCGGAGAGCGGCGCGGCCCAGCGGATGACGGCATCGCCGTCGCGGTCGGTCATGCGCACGGCCAAGAGCCATTCGGCATTGATGAGCGGGGAGTCGGGAGGAAGGGTGACGCCAAAACCGGCCGCGGTCAGGTAACGTCCCGCCGCGCGGTCACGACGGACGGCCAGATGGCCGGGAAAGGCGTAGAGAAGGCAGGGGACAAGTTCGTCGACGGAGAGACGGGGACGGGCTTCGCCGCCGGCCCACCGGGCCGCGAGCTGCCAGATCTCGCGGGGACGTTCGCGCAGGACCCATTCAAGGACCTTGCGGAAATCCTGAAGGCTGCGGAGGGCGGCGATCTTTTCGCCTTCGCTGCAGACGGCAGCGAGGAGTGCACCGCCGGCGCGGTCGGTCTGCCGCATGCGCAGCATCATCGCCGCGAGGGGCGGATGGACGGGGAAGCGGACCATCGCCCGGCCGAGATCGGTAATCCGCAGGTCGGCGTCAATGGCGCCGAGCTCCTTCAGCGTCTCGAGCGCGCGGGTACGGGAAGAGGGCGGCGGCGGCGTGACCCAGGGAAGGTCATAGCTCCCCCACTCCGCGCAGACAAGGAAGGTCTGGGAGAGATCGGCGTCGAGGATCTCGGGCGAGGAGACCTGGGTGAAGGCGAGTTCCTCACGCGCCTCCCAAAGGCGGTAGCAGACGCCTGGGCAGAGTCGTCCGGCACGGCCGGTGCGCTGCGTCACGCGGTCGAGGGGGATGCGGCGCGTTTCGAGGCGCGTGAGGCCGTTGCGCGGCGAGAACCGCGGGACGCGCGCCAGGCCCGTATCGACGACGACGCGGATACCCTCGATGGTGAGGGCGCTCTCGGCGATGGAGGTCGCCAGGACGACCTTGCGTTCGCCGGGGGCGGGCGCGGCCACGGCCGCGTCCTGTTCACGGCGCTCGAGGGCCGCGTAGAGGGGGCAGATCCGGGTATTGGGCGGCAGGGGGCCTTCGCGGAGGGCCTCGGCGGCGGCACGGATCTCGGCCTCGCCGGGCAGGAAGCAAAGGACGGAGCCCTCGCATTCGCGCAGGGCCCGCTGAACGGCCGCAACGGGCGTGAGCGGGCCGACGTGGCGGAGTTCGACGGGATAGGCCACGGCCGGCACAGAGACGAAGGCGGCCTCGGGGATGACATTCTCCTGCACGGTGGCCGACATCACCAGGAGGCGCAGGTCGGGACGGAGGCCGTCACGGACCTCGCGGGCCAGGGCAAAGCCCAGGTCGAGCATGAGGGAGCGTTCGTGGAACTCGTCGAAGATGATAAGGCCGGTGTCGGCGAGCTCGGGATCGGCCAGGAGACGTTGGGTAAGGAGGCCCTCGGTGAGAAACTCAATGCGGGTGGAGGGACCGATGCAGCGTTCGAGACGGACCTGGAAACCGACGGTCTCCCCGACCCGTTCGCCCCGCTTCGCGGCCATGTAGACCGCAGCCCGGCGGGCGGCCAGGCGGCGGGGTTCGAGGACGAGAATCTTGCGGCCCTCCAGCCATGGGGCATCGAGGAGGGCCGTCGGGACGGCGGTGGTCTTACCGGTGCCGGGCGGCGCGGTGAGCACCGTCAGTCGGTTGGCCGCCAAGGCGGCTTCGAGGGCCGTGGTATCCATCGGGTGGCAGGTCTCAGAGCCCGATGCGTTCGCGTACCGCCGCCATGACCGGCGCGGGATCGACCTTGCGCGTGGCGTGGCCGAGGGTGCCGTCAAAGCGATGGGCGTAACCCGCCTCGCAGAGGCCGTCGACGAAACGGCCGAACTTGCCGGCCTTGGCGCTGAGGTTGTCGAGCACCTCGACGGCCGAGGTCCCGATGGCGACGGCCTCGCTGAGCATGCCGGTCGAATCGGCCGTGACGAAGAGCGTCTCGCAGGAGGTCACGAAGGCCGGGATGGGATTAAAGCGTTCGCGAGAGAAGATGAGCCTGTAGTCGAAGGGGAAGCTGTCGACGACAGCCTCGGCTTCGGGCGAAGTGCGACGGGAGGTGGTCACCCAATGTTCGCAGTCAGGGGTGGCGTCAAAGATCCTCCGCAGCTGATCCCCAAGCCATCCGGGCGTCACGTCGGCGATGGCATTGCGCCCGCCGACGATGACCGCGACGGCACGCGGCTTGGTCTGCGTGTAACGTTCGCGGAAGGCCTTGGTCTGCTCCACGTAGAAGTCCGGACGGGCCGGCGTGAGATTGGTCGGCATGCGGATGACGTTGGGCAGGTCGGGGGGCGTGTCAAAGACGGGAGCCAGGACGGCGTCGAACCCGCCGAACCGGTAACCGCCTGGCGTCAGGACCGCGACGCAGGGCACGCCGAGGGCGCGCTTGAGGACCTTCAGGGTATAGAACGTATTGGAACCCGCGCCGATCAGGAGGGAGGGACGATCCTCCGGCAGCGGCACGCCGGTCAGATTGGGGCGGATGCCGAGGCGGTCGAGGAGATAGGAGAGCGTCTTGCACGCCTTGGACGGGAAGACGCAGGGGACGATCCGAAACGAAAGTCCAAGGCCCTCCGCGAGAGCCTTGGACTGGTTTTCGTGTCCCGGCTTGCCGTCCGACAGGATCAGGGCATAGGACATGACGCTGCGGCCTTATTTGGCGAAGCGGCCCATCGCGGCGAACTTCGCGTAACGGCGCTCGAGGAGCTCCTCAATCGGGATATCCTTGAGAGCGCGGAGCTCTTCGAGGACGGCCTTTCTGACGGTCTCGATGGTCTTCTTCGGGTCCTTGTGGGCGCCCCCCTTGGGTTCGGGGACGACGCGGTCGACGACACCGAGGCTGAGGAGGGCGTCGGAGGTGACCTTGAGGGCCTGGGCGGCGACGGGCGCGTAGGCGCCGTCACGCCAGAGGATCGAGGCGCAGCCTTCGGGAGAGATCACGGAGTAGATGGCATGCTCGAGCATGAGGATGCGATCGCCGACGGCGATGCCGAGCGCGCCGCCCGAACCGCCTTCGCCGGTGATGACGACGACGATCGGCGTCTTCAGCACGGACATATCGGCGAGATTCTTCGCGATGGCCTCGGCCTGGCCGCGGGCTTCGGCGTCAAGACCGGGGAAAGCACCCGACGTATCGATGAGGGCAATGACGGGCAGGCGGAACTTCTCGGCCAGGCGCATGATACGCATCGCCTTGCGGTAGCCGTCGGGATTGGCCATGCCGAAGCGGTTGGCGATCTTCTCCTCGGTCGTGCGGCCCTTGCGGTGGCCGACGATGACGACGCGCTCGCCGTCGATTTCGGCGATACCGGCGAACATGGCCGGATCGTCGGCGACCAGACGGTCACCGTGGAGTTCGATGGCGTCGGGGCACCAGGCGTTGAGATAATCGGTGAAGAGGGGACGATCGGGGTGACGGGCGATCTTGACGGTCTCCCAGGTCGGATTGGAGGGAATCAGCTTCGGGGCGCCGGCTTCGGCAGCGGGCGCGGGCTCAGCCTTGGGGGCCGGGGCCGCCTTGGCGGCAGGCTTCTTCGCGGGCGCCTTCTTGGCGGGGACCTTGGCAGCAGGCTTCTTGGCAGGGGTCTTCTTCGCGGCGGGCTTCTTCGTAGCGGCGGGCTTCTTCGTAGCCATGGCAGTCTCCTTTACTTGGCAGCCGTCAGCAGACGGATGGTCTTGGCCAGGAAGGCCTTGAGGTCCTTGCGGGCAACGATCTTGTCGAGGAAGCCGTGCTCGAGGAGATATTCGGAGGTCTGGAATTCCGGCGGAAGCTTCTGCTTAATCGTCGTTTCGATCACGCGGCGGCCGGCAAACCCGATGAGGGTCTTGGGTTCGGCGATGTTGAGGTCGCCGACCATGGCGTAGGAGGCCGAGACGCCGCCCGTGGTCGGGTCGGTCATCACGGAGATGTAGAGGAGGCCTTCGTCACGCAGACGCTGAATGGCCGCGCAGGTCTTGGCCATCTGCATGAGGGAGATGATGCCTTCCTGCATGCGGGCGCCGCCGGAAGCGGTGCAGAGGATGAGCGGGCAGCGGGCCTTGCGGGCGGCCTCGGCGGCCTGCAGGATGCGTTCGCCGGTGCCGGAACCAAGGGAGCCGCCCATGAAGGCAAAATCCATGGCGCCGAGGACGACGGGGATGGAATCGAGGGTGGCGTGACCGACGACGACGGATTCGCCGATCTTGGTCTTCTCGCGGGCCGCGGTGACCTTGGCGACGTAGGAGCCGGAGGCGTCCTCGAACTTCAGGGGATCGTGGGCAATGACGTCGGCAGCAATTTCACGGAAGGACCCTTCGTCCGCCAGCTGGGCGATGCGCTCACGCGCGGAGAGGCGGCCATTGTAGCCACAGTGGGGGCAGACCTTGTGCGCGGCGATGTACTCGTCGCGGGGGATGTAGGCCTTGCACTTCTTGCAGATGCACCAGATTGCTTCCGCGGGCACGCGCAGCGGCGCTTCGGGCGCCTTCGTAAACCAAGCCATAATCAGACTCCTTTCGGGGATATTGGATACGCGCTCAATCTATCAAAGCAGGGCCTGCCCTTGCAAGCCCGCCCCCTTCGCAGATATCCTCCGGGGCACAGAAAAGGGAGACGTCCCGGCGAGGGGCGTCTCCCGATTCGGATGACCGGCGGAGCCGGCAGGATCCGTTATTCCGCGACGACGGCAACGGTGATGTCGGCCGTGACGTCAGGCATGAGGGCGATCGTGACGGCGGTCTCGCCGACGGTCTTGATCGGCTCTTCGAGGCGGACCATGGCGGGCGCCACGGCGGTGCCCTGGGCTTCGAGGGCCGCGGCGATGTCGGCCGCGGAGACAGAGCCGTAGAGCTTGCCTTCTTCGTCGCCTTCGACGGCCTTGGCGGCGATCGTGAGGGTGATGCCCTTGATCTTGGAGGCCTTTTCGGTGGCTTCGGCGCGGCGGATGCGCATGAGCTCCTCGCGCTGCTTGCGGAGCTTCTCGAGCTTGCGGAGAGCGTTCTTCGTCAGGGGCTCGGCGAGGCCGCGGGGCAGGAGGTAATTGCGGGCATAGCCGTCACGGACGTGCACGGTGTCACCCATCTTGCCGAGATGCTCGACATCATCCATCAGGATAACTTCAACGGACATGGTGTCTTTCCTTTCGGTTCAATTAGGCGAGCAGGCCCATGTTGCGGGCGCGGCGGATGCCCTTCTTGATGTGACGCTGCTGAAGGGCGGTGACGCCGGTCACGCGGGCGGGGATGATTTTGCCGTATTCGGTGACGAAGCGGCGGAGGAATTCGACGTCATTGATGTCGACGAGTTCCGAGGGCTCCATGGCGGCCTGACGCTTGCGGGGCACCAGATCATTCTTCGGCTTACGGGAACCGGGGCGTTTGGGTTTGATAGGCATGGCAATGCTTCCTTAGCGTTTAGAGTGATTGTGGGAGGAATCAGAAGGGGAGGTCCTCAACGTCGGAACCGTCGTGCGGCGGGGGCACGGACGGCGCCGCGTGATGCTGCGACGGCGACAGGGGCCCGGCGACATACTGCGGGGGCGGCATAGGCATGCCCGTGGCGATGTCGCGGCGCTGCGCGATGTTGACGGAGTAGAGGAACTGGACACGGTCGGCGCGGACGCGCAGGCGGCTGCGCTTCTGACCGGTGGCGCGGTCTTCCCAAGTGTCGAGGACGAGACGGCCCTCGACAAAGATCGGGCGGCCCTTGGTCAGGTACTGACCGCAGTTCTCCGCGACCTTACCCCAGACCGTCACGTCGACGTAAGTCACGACTTCACGGACTTCGTTCGTGGTGCGCGAGCGAAACTGCTCACTGACCGCGAGGCCGAGTTCGGCGACGGTTTCGCCGCTGGGAATCTGACGGACCTCGGGGTCACGGGTCAGGTTACCCATGAGAAAGACTTTGTTGAGCGTGGCGGCCATCGGATGTCTCCCGGGTTAAACGGAATCAGGCCTCTGCGGAAGCAGCGGCTTCGGCGGCCTCGCGGCGGGCCTGCCTCTCGGCGGCCTGCTTGGCGAGCTTGAGCTCGACGATGGGATCGATCGCGATGATCTGCACGCGGAAGATCTCTTCGAGGAGGGCGTAACGGGCGCGGAGCTCGTTCACCTTGGACGAATCCAGTTCGAAGCGGATCGTGAGATAGGTGCCGCTTTCTTTCTTCTGCTGGATGCGGGCGAAGGTCTTCTTGCCGTGGTCGGTGGTGTCCAGGACCTTGCCGCCGATGCGGGTGATCTCACCCTGCATGCGTTCGATGGTTTTCGCCCAGGCCTCGTCGCGGGAGGTCTGCACGAAGATAAAGGTAGCGTCGTACTTCTTCATTGAAATGTTTCCTAACTAATCGTTTGACTGGGCCGCATTGTAGCGGTTCTGGGCCTCACTGACCCCGGAATCGAGGCAGCAAAGGGCGGCGTCGGCACCAAGGGCCGCGGTCTTGGCGGCCGTTTCGGCCTCCTCGGGCGAGAATCGGTGGAGCACGAAGTCCACCATCGCCTGCCGCGGTTCCTGCGCGCGTCCCACACCCAGACGGATCCGGGCGAAGACCTGCGTGCCGAGGGCTTCGATGATGCTCCTGAGACCGTTGTGCCCGCCGGCGGAGCCGGAGGGGCGGACGCGGATTCTCCCGGGGGGGAGATCGGCGTCGTCGCTCAGGACGATCACATCGGCGCCCGTGGCGCCGTAGTACTTGAGGAAGGGCCCTACCGATTCGCCGGAGCGGTTCATGTAGGTCTGTGGCTTCATGAGCCACAGGGTCTGCCCCTTCCGGAGCACTTTGGCCACGAGGGCCTGAAACTTTCTGTCGGCCTTCCACTCGGCCCCGAGTCTGTCGGCGAGACTGTCGACGGCCATGAAGCCGAGGTTATGGGGGGTCCTGGCGTACTGTTCGCCCGGGTTGCCCAATCCGACGATGAGTTTCATCTGTCCCCGTTGCCTGCCGGCCCGTTCGCGTCAAGCGAGGCCGGTCTCAGGATTACTTGTCGGCTTCGGCGGCCGGTTTGGCACCGATCACCTCGGGTTCGGCGGCAGCGTCCGTGGCGGGCGCGGCGACTTCGATTTCCTCGTCGGCGGCCACGCAGGAGACGATGACCGTATTCTTGTGGGTGGCGACGTGATACTTGCTGCCGAGGTTGAGATCGGCGGCGGTGAGCTTGTCGCCGACGCGGAGCGCGGAAACATCGACGTCGAAGGATTCGACGATGTCGGTCGGCAGGCAGTCGACGTGAATGGCGTGGACATCCTGTTCGAGGACGCCGCCCTGGTTCTTCACGCCGTCAGGGGTGCCGACGAAGTTGAGGGCGATTTCGACGCGGACGGTGCTGGTCATGCTGACTTCGCCGAAGTCGACATGGGTGGGGGCGCCGGTGATGACGTCGTGCTGCACTTCGCGGAGAAGGGCCGTGACGTGGCTGTCACCGAGGTTGAGCCCGACCAGGAGCTGATCGCCGTGATGGCTGCGCATGGTCATCATGTACTCATGGGCATCGATCGCGATCAGCGTCGTTTCACCCGACATGCGCTTGATGACGCCGGGGATCTTCCCCGCGCGGCGCAGGCGGCCGGCGGCCTTGGAGCCCTGCTCGGTACGAACGGAGGCGTTGAGTGTAATCTCGTTCATTTGGATTGTGTTCCTTGGTTGTGGAAACGTCCGCGCTCCCCTTACGACAGGCGGAAGAGGGAGGAGACGGACTGGTTGTTATGGATGCGCTGGATCGCCTCGGCCAGCAACGGCGCCACGGAGAGCACCTTGATCGGCAGATCCGTTTCCGCGAGGGGAATGGAGTCCGTCGTAATGAGCTCTTCGATGAGGCCCTTGTTGGCACGCAGACGGTCGATGCCGACCTGCGTGAGGGGGATATGGGAGACGACCGCGCGGACACTCCTGGCGCCATGCGACTTCAGCAACTTCGCCGCCGCGCAGAGCGTCCCGCAGGTCGTGGTCATATCATCCACCAGGATCACGTCGCAGCCTTCAACGTCGCCAACGACGCTGAACGCATCCACTTCCGTGGCACCCAGACGCTGCTTCGCCACGATCGCCAGGCCCGTGCCCAGCATCTGCGAATAAGCGTAAGCCGTCTTGACCCCGCCGGTATCGGGTGAAACGACAAGCGGCTTATCGAGCTTCATATCGCGCAGGTACTTCACCATAACCGGCGCGGCGTGAAGGTGATCCACGGGAATATCAAAAAATCCCTGAATCTGCTGTGCGTGCAGATCCATCGTCAGGACGCGGTTGGCCCCCGCAGCTACGAGGAGGTTCGCGACCAATTTCGCCGTGATCGGCACGCGCGGCTGGTCCTTGCGGTCCTGGCGCGCATAACCGTAATACGGCAGCACAGCGGTGATCCGATCGGCGGAGCCACGGCGGGCCGTGTCGATCATGATCAGCAGTTCCATGAGCATTTCGTTGGGTCTCGTGCAGATCGGCTGCACCAGGAAGAGGTCCGCGCCGCGAACGTTGTCGCTATACTTGCAGAAGGTCTCCCCGTCGGGAAAATGACGGATATCGATCGCGCCGAGCGTCGTTCCCATGCACGCCGCGATCTTCTCGGCCAGCGGCCGGTTCGCGGTACCCGAAAACACCTGTAGGTTTTCCATTGTGTTCCTTCCCTGTCTGTCTTCAGACGCAGCCTGGTTGCCCGACATGGATTCGAACCATGACTATGGGCGTCAAAGGCCCGTGTGCTGCCATTACACCATCGGGCAGCGTCTGTGCGCAGACCCGCCGAAACCCGCACAATGCGGGAGCCGACAGAACTTTTTCTCCCTCTTTGCGCGACCGTACGAGCGCGAAAACCGTCGCGCCGCTTCCGCTCAGGAGCACCGTCCCGCAGCCCGCCTCGCGCAGCGCCTGAGCGCTCCGGGCGACCTCCGGGAAACACGAAAAACACGGCGCCTGCAGGTCGTTTACGAGCTGCCGGGCCACGCCGTCGGTGTCTCCATTCCGAAGAGAGAGGCGCAAAGTATCGCAAAAATCATTCCTTAAAGTCAAGTTATCGGCGCACGCCGCCCCCGGATCCGCGTCAAAGGCGCCGTACACCTTCCCCGTGGGGCAGGCGCATCCGCAGTTCACCAGCACCGCCCACAAGGGCTCCGCGCCCTCCATCGCCCAGCGCTCCACGCGCTCGCCCCGGCCCGTCATGCGGACCGTCCCGTCCGCCACGAAGAGCGGCACGTCCGACCCCAGCTCCGCCCCCAGCTCCGAAAGGCGCGCACGCCCCAGGCCCAACCCATACACCCGATCCGTTTCGCGCAGCACCGCCGCCGCGTCGCTGCTCCCGCCCCCCAGACCGCCCCCGAGCGGAATCCGCTTCACGATCCGAATCCGTACCGGCAGCGGACGGCCCGTCTCGCGTTCCAGGAGGCGCACCGCGCGGACCGCCAGGTTGCGCTCCGGGTCCTCCGGCATCGCGCCCAGGTCGACCCCGTCGGGGACGACCTCAAGCGCCGTCCGCTCCGCCCGCTCCACCGTCACCCCGTCGCCGAAAGCCAACGGCACGACGACCGAATCGAGATCATGGTAACCGTCCTCCCGCTTCGGGAAGACACGCAGCGTCAGATTGATTTTGGCAGGGGCTAACATAATGCCCGCCAGTATAACACAGCGGACGCCGGCCGGAGCCGGGCATCCGCGCGAAAGGGGGCTCCGCTCCTCTCCTCAGGCCACCAGACGGTAGACGCCCAGACAGACCAGCGGGAAGAGGAAGAAGGTCGCCACGATGTAGAGGATCGCCATCGAACGCCGTTCGCTCGCCAGCTTCGCCAGGCTCGACGCACAGACGAGCGGGACGCGGCGCAACAGCGGGACGCCGTAGATGACAATCACGCCGAAGACGTTGAAGAGCAGGTGAATGAAGGCGACCTGCAGGCCGAATTCCGCGCCCGGCCCCGTAATGGCCAGCGCCGCCAGGAGCGCCGTCACGCACGTGCCGATATTCGCCCCCAGCGTGAAGGGGAAGACCTGCTTGAGCTTCATCAGACCCGCGCCGGCCAGCGGCACGATGAGGGAGGTCGTCGTGCTGCTGCTCTGCACCAGCACCGTGATGAGGCAGCCGCTCCCGATCGCAGCCACCGGGCTGCGGCCCACCGCGGCGTGAAACATCTTCTCCGCCCGGCCCGTCAGCAGCATGCGCAGCAGCTTGCCCAGCAGCAGAATCGCCGCGAAGATCAGCACGAGGCCGAAAGCCACATAGGCGCCCTCCGAGCACCACGTCGGCCCCGGAATCAGACGGAACGCCCCATGCATCGCCGATTCGACCGGCTTCGTGATTGTACCGATGAAGTTGAAGGCGCCCAGGTCCACGCCCGCCGAACCGCCGTAGAGCGCGCCCGCCAGCCACCCCGAGACCTTCTCGAGCAGACCGCAGGCCATTTCCAGCGGCAGGAAAATCAGCACCGCCGTGATGTTGAAGAAATCATGCACCGTCGCCGCCGCGAAGGCGCGGCGGAACTCCCGGCGGTGGCCGATGTGGCCCAGCGAGACCAGCGTATTCGTCACCGACGTGCCGATATTCGCGCCCATGATCATCGGGATGGCCGTCGTCACCGGCAGACCGGCCGCGCACAGCGCCACGATGACCGAGGTCGTCGTGCTGCTGCTCTGAATCACCGCCGTCGCCAGCAGCCCCATCAGCAGCCCCATGAAGGGATTCGTCGCGAAGGCGAAGAGCTCCTTCGCCGCCTCCTGACCGCCGAAGAGCCCGTTGAAGCCGCTCCCCAGCGCCGAAACCGCCAGAAGCAGCAGATAAACAAAACCCGCGGTCGCGATCCAGGCGACCACGGGTCTCTCCGCCATCCACGCGAAGGTACGGCCAAACCAACCCGGCTTCTTTGTCTCAGCCTTCGGCTCGGGCCGCGGCAGATTGTCGGGAAGCGCCGCGCCGCGGAGCGTCTCCTCCAGCGACTGAACCGCCGAAAGCAGCCCCTCGCGCAGACCCGCGAGCGCCTCGGAGCGGTAATTGTTTTCGGGATTGACGACGAGATTGATCAGCTCGTCCTCCAGACGGGAACGCTCCGCGAAGAGCTCCTGAAGGCGCGCCTTCATCTTCTCGGTCGTGAGGGCCGAATTGGCAAGCGCCTTGATTTCGTCGCGCAGCTGCAGCAGCCGGCTTTCCAACGCCAATTGGTGGTCGTTCATAACGGTTCCTTTTTGCTTCGGTTAGACGGCCCATACTGTCTCATAAGCATGTTAGGTCTCTGTTAGGGACTTTGTTAAATTTCCGTTAGATTTGCGCCGCGGCCGCTTGCCGCGTTATGATAGCGGCCATGCATCCGACCCGTCCCACAGCCTCCTTTGAAGCCGACACCTACTCCGTGCTGGTCATCCTGACCCTGCCCCTCGGGCTCTACCCCTTCTATCTGAGAAAGTGGTGCGTAGGCGCCCTCACGGCGCTGGCCACCCTGGCCGGCTGGGCTCTCCTCGCGACGGGTCTTATTGTCGCCCGGCCCCTCATGGCGCTCCTCGGCGGCCTCCTGCTGCTCGGGCTCCTGATTGTCGGCCTCCGTCAAGCCGGCCGCGCCTACGCCGTCACCGAACGCCTCAACCGCCAAAACGCGCCGGGGCCCCGATCCGGGACCCCGACGAAATGATCCTCACACAGACCGCGCGCGCGGCTCAGCCGAAGACGCGATCGCGCCGGCCAAAGACCACGAAGAGCAGCGCCGAGACGCCCATCAGCATCGGATAGATGCAGTACGGCACCACCTGCACGGGGCTCACCGCCTCGGCAAAGGCCGCCGCCGTCAGCAACTGCGCCCCGTACGGAATCAGCCCTTGGAAGACCGACGTGAAGATATCGAGCAGCGACGCCGTACGGCCCGGCTCGATCTTGTACTCCGTCGCGATTTCCTTCGCCACAGGCGCGGCAATGACGATGGCCACCGTGTTGTTGGCCGTCGCGCAGTCCACCGCCGCGCTCAGCGCCGCGATGCCGACCTCCGCGCCCTTGCGGCTCTTCACGCCGCGGCGCACCGTCTTCAGGATCCATTCGATGCCGCCGTTCGCGCGGATGAGCGCGAGCGTCGCCGCGACCACGATCGAGATCACCGTAATGTCGTACATCGACATGACGCCCTTGCCCATCACCGAGAAGATCTCCGTCAGCGCGAAGTCCCCGTAGCAGAGTCCGACAATCAGCGAGAAGAGCGTGCCGCCTGCCAGGAGCAGAATGACGTTGAAGCCCATCAGCGCGCCGATCAGCACCGCCAGGTAGGGCAGGATGCGGACAACGTCGTAGTCGCCCGCCCTGATCTCGCCCGCGTCGCCCGCGCACAGCGAGAGCGCCAGCAGGATGCCCGCCGTCAGCACCGCGGCCGGCAGCACCAAGCGGATGTTCTCGCGGAACTTCTCCCTCATCGCGCACCCCTGCGTGCGCGTCGCCGCGATCGTCGTATCGGAAATCATCGAAAGGTTGTCGCCGAACATCGCCCCGCTCACCGCCGCGCCCAGGCAGAGCGCCGTCGGGATTTCCGTATGCTCCGCGATGCCCACCGCAATCGGCGCCAGCACCGTAATCGTGCCGACCGATGTGCCCATGGCAATGGAGATGAAGCAGCCCACCAGATAGATACCCAGCACAGCCACCGACGGCGGCAGCACCGACAGTGCGAAATTCACCGTCGACTCCGCGCCGCCCGCGGCCCCGATCGACCCCGAGAAGGCGCCGGCCATGATGAAGACCAGACACATCACCATCACGTTCTCGTCGCCCATCCCGCGCGCCGCGATATCAAGCTTCTCGGCGAAGGTCCGCTTCCGGTCCATCAGAAAGGCCACCGTCAGCGCCACGACAAAGCCCGCAATCGCCGGCATCGCGTAGAAGTCACCCGTCCACACCCCATACCCCACAAAGAGGGCCAGAAAGACAAAAATCGGCGTCAGCGCCCAAAAACTGCATCTCGGCATCGTCG
This sequence comes from uncultured Kiritimatiellota bacterium, assembly GCA_944391065.1. Classification (GTDB taxonomy): domain Bacteria; phylum Verrucomicrobiota; class Kiritimatiellia; order RFP12; family DVOR01; genus Spyradenecus. The sequence continues at coordinate 53,916 of CALXSH010000005.1, forward strand.
TGTCCTTTCCCCAAAAACGGCCGTCTCACCCGGCACCGGCCGGGCATCATAGGCCGCACAGCGTACCAAAAAGCCCCGGAGACGCTCAGCGCGCGTCTTCCGTGACGCGGATAAGCTCTTCCACGGACGTAAAGCCGGAGAAGACCTTGCGCCAGCCGTCCTGGCGGAGGGTGGCCATGCCTTCCTCGAGGGCGGCTTTGCGGATTTCGGCGGAGGAGCGGCGGGCGATGACCATGGAGCCGATGCGCTCGGTGACTTCGAGAAGCTCAAAGACGGCGCCGCGGCCTTTGTAGCCGGTGCGGGCGCAGGCGTCGCAGCCGACGGGGGCGTAGACAAAGTCCTGCGGCGGGTCGCCCGGCTGGTCCCACCACTCGCGCCTGAGGGGAATCTTCGCGCGGCACTTGGGGCAGAGACGGCGGACGAGGCGCTGAGCGAGGACGCCTGCGACGGCGGAGGAGACAAGGAAGGGCTCTGCACCCATATCGACAAGGCGGGCGAAGGCTCCGGCGGCGTCGTTGGTGTGGAGGGTGGAGAAGACGAGGTGGCCGGTAAGGGCGGCATTGATGGCGATTTCGGCCGTCTCGCCGTCGCGGATTTCACCGACCATGATGATGTCGGGGTCCTGACGGAGGAAGGCGCGGAGGGCGCGGGCGAAGGTGAGGCCGATGTCGGAGCGCACCAGGACCTGGTTGATGCCGGGCATTTCGTACTCGATCGGGTCCTCGGCGGTCATGATGCGGACGTCGACCTTGTTGATCTCATGGAGGAAGGCATAGAGCGAGGTCGACTTACCGGAACCGGTCGGGCCGGTGACGAGGATGATGCCGTTGGGGCGGGTGATGAGGCGGTTGGTGAGGGCGTAGTCGCGCTCGCTCATGCCCAGGTCGGCGAGGCGGACGAAGTTGCCGGCCTTCTGGAGGAGTCGGAGGGAGACCGATTCGCCGTAGGCGGTGGGGCAGGTCGAGACACGGATATCGATGTCCTCATTGTTGAGGCGGATGCCGATGCGGCCGTCCATGGGGAGGCGCTTTTCGGCGATATCGAGGTTGGCCATGACCTTGAGACGGGAGATGATGGCGGCCTTGAGGCGGTTGAGCTGCGGGGGGACGTCGACCTTGTGGAGCATACCGTCGATGCGGTAGCGGATGCGAAGCTCGGTCTCCATCGGCTCGACGTGGATATCAGTGGCGCCCTCGCGGTCGGCTTCGGCGATAATCTGGTTGACGAAGCGGACGATGGAGGCCTCCTGGCCCATCTCGTTGACGTCGATTTTGGAGATGTTGGCCTCTTCGGTGACCTCGTAGCGGCCGTCCTCAATCATCTTCTCGATGGCTTCGGCACCGACGCCGTAGTATTTGCGGATGGCCTTGTCAATCTCCTCGGCGGGGGCGAGGGAGACGCGGACGGAGAGGCCGGAGGCGGCGCGGATGCCGTCTGGCGCGGCGGTGTCGAAGGGATCGGAGAGCGCCACGCGCAGGGCGCCGTCCTCAATCGCGAGCGGCAGGGCGGCGTACTGGTAGACGGCACGGGCGGGGAGAAGCTGCAGGGCCTCGTCGGTGGGACGGGTGTGCTCGAGGTCGACGTAGCCGAAACCGAGCACCTCGGCCAGGCGGCAGAGGAAGTCGGCGGGCTTGGCGAGCTCGAGGCGGGTGACGGCGCCCGGGATGCCGCCTTCGGAGAGGTCGGAGGCCAGGATACGGGCAATCTGGGCGTCGGTGAAGAGGCCGGTCTGCTTAAGAAGCGCCGTAAGGAAGGGAGGCTGGTCGGTCATCCGGAAGGGCCTTTCTGGGTCGGTCACCGGCAAAGATGGGTGAGGAAGTCGACGAATTCGGGGTAGATGGTATCCATCATGAAGTTCTCGCGGGCGATGCGCGCGGAGGCGATGGATTCCTGGGTGATGCGGCTGCGCTGGCGGGTGTAGACGCGGACGGCGGCGCAGAAGGATTCGATGTCGCCGGCGCGGTAGAGCGTACCGGCCCCGTAGCGGGTGATGAGCCGCTCGGTTTCGCCGGTCAGGCAGCTGATCATCGGGAGCCCGGCGGCGGTGTAGTCGGCGAGCTTGTAGGGCACGGCGACGAAGCTGTCGGGAAACATGGGCACGATGGCGATGTCGGAGTCGGCCAGGAGCTGGTGCATATCCTCATTGCTGAGGTAACCGTGGAAACGGATGGCGGGGCACCCGGCGGCCTCACGGCGCAGGAGCGGTTCGCGCGGACCGGTGCCGGCCAGATCGAGACGGACGCGTTCGCCGGCCGCGAAGAGGCGGCGGACACCGAGGACGACGGTCCTCAGGTCATAACTGCGGCCCATGCTGCCGACGTAGATGAGGCGCAGGGGTTCGCTCTCATCGAGGGCATAACGGTAAGCGCCGTTGTTCATGCGCATGATGCCGTGGTAGCAAAGGTGGCGCGGCGCACGGCACCCGTACCGGGCGGCCAGCTCAAGATAGGTGCGGCCGACGCCGGTGACCGCGTCGGAGAGACGGTAAGCCTGACGGGCCTCGCGATGGAGACCGCTGAAGAGAATCCGCCCCAGGATGTCGCGAAACCAGTCGGGGCCGGGAATGAGCCGGTAGAAGTTCTCCGGCCAGGCATCCATGATGTCGACGACGACGCGGCAGTCCCAGCGCTTGCGGAAGAGGCGGGCGACGCCGGCGGTGCCGCAGGGCGGCCAGGAGACAAGCACCAAGTCGGGTCGGGCGAGTTCGCCGCTCTCGACGGCCTCGATGGCCAGGCGCTTCCAGTCGCGGGCATACTTCCGGTGGCTGCGGAAGCGGCGAAAACCGACATTGTCCTTATAGGGGAGCGTGGGAATCTGTCGGACCTGGAATCCCTCGGGCGCCGTGTAGACGGGGGTCTCGGCGACGGTGCGGCGGCGCTTGCGCGGATGGCTGAAGTCGCTCGTCCACCAGACGACGTCATGGCCGGCGCGGACCAACGCCCGGCAGAGCAGGCCGTAGCGCTGGATGCGGTGGCCCTCGCCGGGGAGGTTGTCGAAGGGATTGTTGACCCAGAAGATCATGGCCGCTTACCATTCGCGCCGGGCGGCGCGGACCAGGACGGTATCCTTGGCGACGCGGTGGCGTTCGGGATAGTCGAGGGTATAGTGCAGGCCGCGGCTCTCGTGACGCTCCATGGCGGAGGTGACGATGAGCAGGGCGGCGTCGGCGAGGTTCCGGAGCTCAAGGATGTCGGACGTGACGAGATAGTCGAAGTAGTACTCGTTGATCTCGCGGCGGAGGTTCTGCACGCGGTGGAGGGCGCGCTGGAGGCGGCGGTCGGTGCGGACGATGCCGACGTAGTCCCACATGCAGGTGCGGAGCTCCTGCCAGTTGTGGGCGACAAGGACGGCCTCGTCGGAGGGCACGGCGCGGCCATAGACCCAGTCGGAAATCTTCACGTCGGGCACGGCCGGCACCGGGGCGGCGTTGAGCGTCTCGGCGCATTCGCAGGCGCAGACCAGGGCCTCGAGGAGCGAATTGCTCGCGAGGCGGTTGGCGCCGTGCAGCCCCGTGCAGGCGCATTCGCCGACAGCGTAGAGACCGGGGATGGAGGTGACGCCGTCAACCGTGGCCGCGATGCCGCCGCAGCAATAGTGGGCGGCCGGAACGATCGGGATGAGATCCCTGGCCATGTCGATGCCGAATTCGAGGCACTTGGCGTAGATGCCGGGGAAGCGCTGCTTCAGATAGGCCTCACCGCGGTGGCGGATGTCCAGGCAGCAGTAGGCGTCGCCGCGCTTCTTCATCTCCGAGTCGATGGCGCGGGCGACGATGTCGCGCGGCGCCAGCGAACCGCGCGGGTCGTAAGCCTCCATAAAGGGTTTGCCGTCGCGGGTGACGAGCACGGCCCCTTCGCCGCGGACGGCCTCGCTGATCAGGAAGCGCTTGGCCTTGGGATGATAGAGGCAGGTGGGATGAAACTGCACCATCTCCATATTGCGGATTTCCGCGCCCGCGCGCCAGGCGGCCGCAATGCCGTCACCGGTGGCGACGTCGGGATTGCAGGTGTACTGGTAGACCTTGCCGCACCCGCCCGTGGCCAGAATGACGGTGGAGGCCCGGACGGCCCAGATCTCGCCCGTCTCGACGGTCAGCATGTAGGCGCCGACGACGCGGTTGTCGCCCGCGACATGGAGAAAACGGGTGGTGACAAGATCGATCAGGAGGGTATTCTCGCAGATATGGAGACGCCCGGTGGAGCGGACCGCGGAGACGAGGGTCTCCTCGACCATGTGGCCGGTGATGTCGCCGGCGTGGAGGATGCGGCGCTTGGAATGGCCGCCCTCGCGGGTCAGGTCGTAATCGCCGGCGGCGTTGCGCGTGAAGGGGACGCCGAGGTCGATCAGAGCTTGGAGACATCGCGGCCCGGCCTCGACGATGCGGCGGACGACGGCCTCGTTGCAGAGCCCGGCGCCGGCATCGAGGGTATCGGCGACATGTTCGTCAAAGGAATCCTCGGGGGACATCACGCAGGAGATGCCGCCCTGGGCATAATTGGTATTGGCCTCGGCCAGTTCGCGCTTGGTCACCAGCAGCACGCGGCCGCGTTCGGCCAGGCGCAGAGCGACCATGGTGCCGGCGAGACCGGAGCCGACGACCAGATAATCGGTGTCAATAGTCCGCATTATGGGATACTCCTTAGCGTCTATCATAGCAAATGCCGCACGGGGACGCGCGGTTGTCCTCGAAGAGGAGGCGAAACCGGGGCGGGGCCAACGGAGGGCTCCCAGGTAACATGCCGTCCGTGACCGCCGATGACGCAGCGGCCCCAGGCGAGGCCCCCGCCCCGATTCCAAAGCGACACGCCCCAAAGAGACTCGGAAGGAAGCCGGATTCCAATCAGTCTTCGCCCCGAAACCACCAACCACCCTATAGGGTAGTCAAATACCACCCTATAGGGTAGACGCACATCACCCTATAGGGTAGCGGGCTGCTACCCTATAGGGTGGCGAATGCTTTTCTGCCCCGGCGCCATTGGAAAGCGCCCGTCGGACGATTGGCCCCCGTCCCGGCCCCGGTTCGGATTCCGGCACAGGGCAGAAAAAAGCCCCCGCAGCGAGGCGGGGGCTTTTTGTGTATCGGGGGGAGGCTCTTACAGGGCTTCGATGCCGAGCTCCGAGAGGGTCGCCCAGATGTGACCCTTGACGGCCGGTTTGGTGGCGGTGAGGCGGATGAAGCGCGCCTTGACGGGCGTCTTCAGGCCGAAGGTCTTCCAGCCGCGGTTGCCGGCAGTCCAGCCGGTCTTGCCGGAGAAGACGGTCGTCCAGGTCTTGCCGTCGGCGCTGAGCTCGATGGTGGCCTCGCCGATAAGACCGTTGACTTCGTCGGGACGCGGCAGCATGCGGATGGCGTTGACGGTCTCCTCGGCCCCCATGTCGATGGTGACGTAGTGCGGGTAATCGGGGTGGACGTTGCGCCAGTCGGAGTGCCAGTAGGTCTTCGGGTTGTTGTCGAAGAGATGGTTGGCATTGCCCTCGCCGGGCTCTTCGGAGGAGACGGCGACGACCTTCCAGGCGGCGCGGCGGACCTCACGCACGAAGGTGCGGGTGAAGGGCGGCAGCGGGACGGAGCCGTCAGCGGCCACGGCGCGGGCGGCGACCTTGCCGGAGACGAGTTCGAAAGGCTTCGCGTAGGGCGTCCAGGCCTTGCCGTCGACGGAGACCTCGACAGGGGTGCCGGCCACGGCGGGGGTCACGCTGACGAGGTTCTTCGTGTCGCGGGTAATCAGCACCGCACCCGACGTGGTGACCCCGACCTCAACGGGACGCTCGCCCAGGCGGACGCCGAAACCGAAGGTGAAGGGCGTATTGTACACCAGATACTGCGGGAGCGGACGGGGGCCGCAGGAGGCGTTGCCCAGGCCGGTCTGCGCGTAGTCGATATTGAGCACCACGCGGTCGGAGGCGGGGAGCTCGGCGGGCAGGTTGACGCCGGCCAGGGTCTTCGCGTCCCACTGCGCCACGGACATGCCGAAGGGACGGGTGGGATCTGTCGGGAAGACGCAGAGCTCGTCGTCGCCGCTGTCAAAGCGGACCCAGCCGATCTCCTGGCGGCCGCCGTGCTCCTGGGTCTTGGAGTACGGGGTGTAAAACTTCTCCACGGTCGACTCGAAGACGCCGTGCCAGACGCTGAACTTGCGGTCGGGGTAGTTCTCGTAGGGGCCGAGACCCGCGTAGGTGAAGTCCCGGAAGGCCTTGTTGAGGCCGAGGGTGAAGCCGAGACGGGGGATGACCTCTTCGTTGGAACCGGGATAGAAGGCGCCATCGCAGAGGACGGTATCGCCGACCACGGTCCAGACGAGGGTGTAGTCATAGGGGATGTTGCCGCCCTCGGTGCTCATCTGAGCGACGACGCGGACGCCCGGGAAGGGTTTGTCGAAGGTCTCGACCGTCATGTCGCGGCAGACGTTGGACTGGTTGCGCAGGGAGAGCCAGGTGGCCGAGCCCTTGATCCAGCGGTCATTGCCAATCGGCGCGCGGTAGAGGCTGAAGGCTGCGGGAGAGACGAGCAGCTCGCGGCCCTCGGAGCGCACCCCGGCCAGGACGCCGTCCCTGAAGACGTAGGCGGTCTTGGGGGCGTCCCTGCCCTCGAAGGTCACCGTCACGGCGCCGTCGTCCCCCTTGGCCGCGACCGGGGTCGCGTCCGCGTAGTCGGCGGGAAGGGCCGTCATAGGCGTGTCAGCCAGGCTGAGGGGCATGACGAAGTCGCGGGCGTAAGCCCGGTCCATGACGCGGGGCACGGCAAACCAAGCCTCAGCGGCCTTGGCGATGTCATTGACGTCAAACTTCCGGTCGGAGACGAAGATCGGCCAATCCTCGGTGGCCGAGGCGGGTTCAGGCTGCAGCTGAATCTTGGCGGACTCGCCGGGCTTGAGCGTCGGGAGCTTGGCCAGGCGGCGGCCTTCGGCGTCGTAGACGGCGTAGCCCTCGACGGTGCGGTGGAAGTACTTGTTGGTGACGGTCAGGGTGTTGGTCTTGTCATCCCAGGCGAAGCCGAAGTACTGCTGGGCGTACTTGATGGCTGCGGCCTGTCCCTTGGGGATACGCTCGGCGGTGATGACGCCGTTGTCGCAAAAGTCATTGAAGGTCGGGCGGTCACCGAAGAGGCCGCCCCAGACGAGGGCCTTGCCCTTGTAAGGATTGAGCTTATAGAGACCGGTCTTCCCGTCGCGGTCGCCGCGGAGGGACTGGTCGACGAAGTCCCAGATGAAACCGCCGATCATGCGCGGATAGGTCTCGTAAATCTTCATGTACTCGTCGAAACTGCCGCAGGCGTTGCCCATGGAATGGGCGTATTCGACATGGAGGAAGGGACGGGTCTTGTGCTGGGTGGCGATGTTGCGCAGGTCATCGAAGGTACGGTACATGGCGCTGTCCATGTCGTTGTGCTTCGACCCCCACGGGAAGTCGCAGTAGTGGACGAGACGGGTCGGATCCTTCTCCATCAGCCAATCGCCGCAGACCTCGAGATTCTTGCCGCCGCCGGTCTCGTTGCCGAGCGACCACATGATGACGGAGGGATGGTTCTTGGCGCGCTCGAAGGTGTTCACGACGCGGAATTTGTAGGCGGGCGCCCAGCTGGGGGCGTTATTGAGCGAACGGCCGATGTTGCGGAGCTCATGGGCCTCGATGTTGGCCTCGTCGCAGACGTAGAGGCCGTAACGGTCGCAGAGTTCGTAGAAGGCCGGATGGTTGGGATAGTGCGAGGTGCGGACGGCGTTGAAGTTGAGCGCCTTCATCATGCGGACGTCCTGCTCCATGCGCTCGATGGGGACGGCGCGGCCGCGGTCAGGGTCCATCTCGTGGCGGTTTGCGCCCTTGATGATGGTGCTGACACCATTGATGAGGAGCTCGCCCTGCGGGCCGACCTCGACGGTGCGGAAGCCGGTCTCGAAGGTCCGTTCGTCCTCCTTGTCGCCGAGCACGGCGGTGACGGTGTAGAGATTGGGGGTCTCGGCGGTCCAGCGCCTGACGTTGGGGACGGAGCCCTTGGGCAGGGCGATCTCCGCCTCGGTGCCGGGCTGCAGCGCGGGGACCTGAAGGGTCTTTTCGTAGACGTCCCCGACCTCGACGGTCACGGTCGTGGGCTTGGAGGGTGTCTTGCCGGCGTTGCGGACGATCACGGAACCCTCGACGGTACCGGTGGTGTAGTCCTTTTCGAGGCCGGAGCGGACCCAGATGTCGCGGATCCAGAGGTCAGGCACGGTAAAGAGGGTGACGTCGCGGAAGATACCGGCCAGACGCCAGAAGTCCTGGTCCTCCAGGTAGGACCCGTCGCACCAGCGGTAGACCTCGACGGCGATGGTGTTCGTGCCGGGCTTCACCGCGTCGGTGACGTCGAATTCGCCGGCCGTGAAGGTGTCCTCGCTGTAACCGACGTACGTCCCGTTGATCCAGACGTAGTAGGCCGATTCGACGCCGTCAAAGCGCAGGTAGACGCGGCCCCGGGAAAAATCGTCGTCGAGCTCAAAGGTGCGGACGTAAGAACCGACCGAATTGCGCTCCTCATAGGCCGTCCAGTTCTTGGGCGGGGCGGAGGTGACACGGGGAGGGTCAATCTTGAAGGGATACTGTTCGTTGGAATAAATCGGAGTGCCGTAACCGGCCATCTGCCAGGTCAGCGGGACCTCGATGGTGTCCCAGCCGGAGACGTCGTAACCGGCCTTCCAGAAGTCGGCGGGACGCTGCTCGGGACGTTTGACGAAGTGGAATTTCCAGGCGCCGTTGAGCGACAGAATAGTGTCGTCGTCGACGGGCATGAGCGAGGCACGGGCGGGCTCGCGGTTGACCTCAAAGACCTTCTCATCCTCCCACTCCGCGGCGGAGGCCAGGGAGGCGGTAAGGCAGAGAGCGGTCAGCGTGCAGGCAGCATAACGGTGCATACGGTTATCCTTTTGACGCGGGTTGCGATTGTGCGGCGGACCCCTGTCCGCGCTACCGACCATTATACACCGCATGGCTACGCGGAGGGAAGGAGAAAGGCGGGGAAAGCCCGTTCCTGCGGACGGTCGGCACGGATTCAGCGGAAGGTGCCGGGAAGGACGTAGCGTTCCCACCGGCCGGGGCGGCGCAGGAAGGCGACGGTAAGGGGGCGGCCGTCAGAGACGAGGACGGCGCGGAAGAGGAGGTCGTCCGTCCCGTCGCCGTCGATGTCGCGCCACGTGACGGCCGCCTCACCGCCGCGGTAGACCGGGCTGCGCAGCCGCAGGACAAGGCCGTCGCCGTAATCCACCGTCCCGTCTTCGCGCACCCCCGCCGCGGCATCGGCCGAGGGCGAGAGGCACCCGACGGCAAGCGCGATGAGCGAAAGAAAGCCGCCGACGGTCAGCCGGCGGCAAAGGGAATGGGAAAGCGCGTCCATCGGAAATCAGCGGGTGCCGAGAGAGTGGAGCTCCTCCAGCACCCGGTCGGCAATCTGCTTCGCGGCACGCGGCAGATAGTTCATGACGCCGGTCTGGTAGTCATTCATCGTCAGCATCAGGGTCTCGCCGGTGAACGTCTTGCCGTTGATCAGGGCCTCGCCGGTACGCGCGTCGAAGGCGTAGATTTTCGCGGAGAGGACCATGCGGAATTCGTCGGGGACGAGGCGGTTGGACTGGTCAAAGGCAACGGCGCGCGTGACGGGATCGGAGACGACACCCTGGACGCGCAGGGTGGCCGAATCGTAGTCGGTCAGGCTGAAGGTGCCATCGTCGATAAGGGCGCGGGCAATCTGTTCGGTGACCGTGGCGCCGGCCATCGGATAGAGGGTGCCGTTCTCAAAGGCGGCCAGATGGACGGCGCGCAGGTCCTTCGGCACGGAGGAGCCGCGGGTGTAGCCCGCGCAACCGGCCAGGAGGGCCATCAGCGGGAGGAGGGCAAAGAGAGCAAGAAAACGTTTCATGGGGTGGTTTCCGGGGACGTAGAGGCGGCCGGCAGACGGTCGGCCACGGAGAGCGCGGCAATGCGCGCGCGGACCGCGTCGGCCTGAGGGGCATCGGGGAACTGCTGAAGGAAGGCCTGATAGGCACGGATGGCGGAATCCGGGGAGTAGGCCTTGGGATTGTCGTAGAAGGCGGCCTTGACGTACGAGCCGTCGCGGCGGATTTCATAGATTTCGCGCTGCCAGGCTTCGAAGTCAGCGCGGGAGGGATGGGCCGGACGGAAGGCAATGGCGCCGGCGATGAGGCGCTCAAGGTTGTTGAGGCGGCCGGTGTCGTTGTGCCAGACATTGGCCTGCTCGCGGCAGGCCTTGGCGTAACAGTAGACGACATCGTCCATGCGGGCAAAGGAGGGCCAGCGGACGATGATATTGTCGTAAATCGTGAGGGCGCTGGCGTACTGGCCGGCATCCGAATAGAGGGCGCCGATGCGCATCAGGAGCTCGGGGACCATGACCCAGCGGGGCGCGAAGTGGATGATGCGCTCGTAGTTGCTCCGCAGCGTGGCGTGGGAATAACGACGGAGGCCGAGAAACCCGCTGCCGGCCCGTCCGGCCATGAGATCGGCCTGGGAGAGGGCGTCCTTGAGGACGGGTTCCATTTCGAAGCGGCCGGAGAAGTGGGCCAAGAGATAAATATCGGCGTCATAGGCCTTCTCGGCCTCGCCGGCGGCGGAGTAAAGACGCGCGATGGCAAGCTGGGCCTTCAGCGCCTCGGGGGTGGCGTGCCATTCGTGGACGAGATCGTCGTAGGCGTCGATGGCCGCGTCGGCCTTGCCCTCGGCTTCCAGAGCGCGGGCGTACTCAAGCTGTTCGGCGGGGGAGTCCTTCTCGGGATCGTGCCACCACCAGGAGGGTTCCTTGAGCTCGATGTCCATCGGATCGTCGATGAACATGAGTTCCGCCGGGGTCTTGCCCATGCGCGAATAGTCGACGTACTGCGCGCGGAGGACCGTCACGCAAAGCAACAGGAGCGAAAGGGTGAGAATGCGTTTCATACGGCCGCTCAGTATAACACACTCAGCCCCGCCGCTCAGCGGGCAGGAAGCGCGTGCAGGGGAAATCGGGCGGATCGCCGAAGACGACGGCCTTCAGGACACCGGGGCGGTTGCCGTTGGCGACGGCGCAGGCGATGCCTTCGCGGGCGAGGGCGGAGGTCACGGAGAGTTTGGTCGTCATGCCGCCGCGGCCCTTGCTGCTGGTGGAGCGGACGACGCCGCCGGAACGGTCCTCGCCGGGGCGGACCTCGCGGATGAGTTCGGAGGCCGGGTCGGCGGGATCGCCGGTATAGAGGCCGTCGACGGAGGAGAGGATAACGACGAGATCGACATTGAAGAGACGGGCGACCTGGCCGGAGAGCTCGTCATTGTCGGTGAACATGAGCGATTCGACGGAGACGGCGTCGTTTTCGTTGATGACGGGGATGACGCCGTGGTCGAGGAGGGCCGTGATGCACTGGCGGATGTTTTCGGAATGGTCGCGGTCGGCGAAGTCGCTCTTGGTCACGAGGATCTGGCCCATGGGCAGGCCCGTCGTGGAGAAGCAGGTCCGGTAGGTATCCATGAGCGAGGGCTGACCGACGGCCGAGAGGACCTGGCGGCGGATGACGCGGTCAATCACCGGCGGCAGGGAAATCCGGGCGCAGCCGGCGGCGACGGCGCCGGAGGTGACGACCATGACGCGGTGGCCGGCCTCATAGAGGGCGGCCACTTCCTCGACGAGGGCGGCGATGTGCGCAATGCTGAGGCGCCCGTCGGGACGGGTCAGAACGTTGGAACCGATTTTGACGACGATACGCATGGACGGACTCCTCGGGAAGGAGAGGTCAGCGGCCGATGCAGCAGGCGCGCAGGCCCTTGACGACGGCACCGGTGAAGCCGTTGGCCTCGAGTTCGCAGATGCCCCGGACCGTCAGGCCGGCCGGCGTGCAGACGCGGTCGATGGCAGCCTCGGGATGTTCGCCGGCGGCGACCATGGCGGCGGCGCCGCGCATGGTCTGGGCGAAGAGGGCCGCGGCCATGTCGGCGCGCAGGCCCATGGCCACGCCGGCGGTGACGCCGGCGCGCAGGAAGCGCAGGGCGTGGGCGATGCCGCAGCCGCTGAGCGCGGAGACGGCGGGGAAAAGGGTCTCAGGCAGTTCGGCGATGAGCCCCAGCGGCGCCAGTGCCTCGAGGGCGCGGGCGGCGCCGGCGGGGGTTTCGCCCGCCACGGCCACCGTGCCTTCGCCAAGGGCGGCGGCCAGATTGGGCATGGCGCGGACGACGTCCACCCCGCCAGGGGCGCCGACGAGGGCCGCGCGGCTCTGCTCCACCGTCACGCCGGCGGCGACGTTGATGAGCAGCGCGCCGGGACGGAGCGCGGGAGCGATGCCGGAGAGCACGGCCTCGGCCAGATAAGGTTTGACGGCCACCAGCACCGTGTCGGCGGACGACACGGCGGCGGCGTTGTCATGGCCGACGGCACAGCCGACCAAGGGCTCCGGAAGGACCGGAGTCCCGGCGTCGGCCAGGCTGAGCGCGTCGGGGCTGACCCCGCCGCGCACCAGACCGGCCGCCATGGCCGAACCCATGTTGCCGCACCCGATGACGGCGTAACGGGATGTCCGCACGGTCGGCTTCCGCTTAGTTCATGAGGGAGTGGATCGGGGCCGGGATGTGGCCGCCGTGGCCGACGAAGTCTTCCTGACCGGTCGGGCAGCGCGGGGCGACGACGGTACCGCCGCCGAAGAGGCCGCCGAAGTCGAAGTAGTCACCGACCTTGGCGCCGGGCACGGGAATGACGCGCACGCCGGTGGTCTTGCGGGCGGAGACGCCGATGGCGCATTCGTCGAGGATGATGCCGGCGAGGGTGCTGGCGGCGGTGTCGCCGGGCAGCATGATCATGTCCAGGCCGACGGAGCAGACCGCGGTCATACCTTCGAGCTTCTCGAGGCAGAGGGTGCCGTCGGTAAGGGCAAGCTCGAGAGTGTGGTCTTCCATCGGGGGGATGAAGGCGCCGGAGAGGCCGCCGACGGAGGAGGAGGCGAAGGCGCCGCCCTTCTT
>CALXSH010000006.1 GCA_944391065.1 uncultured Kiritimatiellota bacterium
GTTCCCATTCCGAACACGGAAGTGAAGGGCCTCATCGGCGAGGGTACTGCGGGAGTTGCCCGTGGGAGAGTAGCACGTTGCCGGAGCTTTTGAGCCTGACCGCAAGGTCAGGCTCTTTTTTTGTGCCTTTGGCGCGCCCCGGCGCGGCAAAGGCGGGCGCCCAAGGGTGCCCCGCAGAGACCGTACCGCCCCGGGCACCGCGACCGGCAATGCGGGAGACACTGCGGAGCCCCGGACGAGCGGAGTGCTGCGCTGGGCATCACCTGCCGCAGCAGAGGCCGGGTGCCCGGGATACGCTTGGCGAAGTGGGGCGCGGCAAAGGCGGGCGCCCAAGGGTGCCCCGCAGAGACCGTACGGCCCCGGGCGCCGCGACCGGCAATGCAGGAGACGCTGCGGAGCCCCGGACTCTCGGGATACGGTGCTGAGCGGCGCCTGCCGCGGCGGAACCTGAGTGCCGGGCGGCGCGGGATGTGTCTGCCGCGGCGGAGGCTTGGATAATACGGCTACAGGGGGAGATTCGCCGCGCGTATTGCGGGGCGAAGGCGGGTGGGGGCTTCCTCCCGGGGCGCCCGTGGTCAGCGGAGGCTGAGCCAGAGGTCCTGGAGGCGTCGGATGGCGTCGTAGGGACGGGGGGAGCGGCAGACGGCGCGGACGACGGAGAAGTTGACCGCGCCGGCGCCGATGACTTCGGGGAGGCGGGTTTCGTCGATGCCGCCGATGGCGACAGTGGGCCAAGGGGAGGCCTGGACGATACGCCCTGCTTCGGTAGGGCCGAGGGTGGGGTCGGGGATCTCTTTGGTGGGGGTGGCGTAGACGGGGCCGACGCCGGCATAGTCGGGCCGGATGGCCTTGGCGGCTTCCATTTGGGCGTAGGAGTGAGTGGAGAGACCGAAAATCCGGAGCTCGGGATAGAGCCTGCGGGCTTCGGGAATGGGCATGTCGCCCTGTCCGAGGTGGACGCCGTCGGCTTCGGCTTCGGCGGCGAGGGCGGGGTCGTCATTGACGATGAAGCGGGTCTCGGTGCCGCGGGTGACGGAGCGGAGGTCGCGGGCGTTGGCCAGGATCGCGTCGCGGGTGGCGTGCTTCATCCGGAGCTGGATGTAGCGGAGCCCGGCGCGGACGGCGGCTTCGGCGACTGCGGCGTAGGAGGTGACCGGGTCGGTGATGACCAGGTAGAGGCCGAAGGCGTTCTCGGAGTCAGGGTTCATGCGTGAGGGGGCTTAGGCACGGAGGTCGGCGAGGATGAGCTCGGCGACTTTCTTGCCGGACTTGAACATGCCGCCGAAGATGGGGCCCATGCGGAAGCCGCCCTGGACGTTGTTGGCGGCCATGCCGGAGGCGTAGAGGCCGGGGAAGAGGCGCTTGGTATTGATGACGGTGGTGCGTTCGCCGTCTTCCATCCACATGGGACGTTCGCCCATGATGCCGCCCGAGGGGGAGTCGACGTGCAGGCCGGCTTTGTCGACGGCCTTGTGGACGATTTCGGAGGGGTGGCCGGTGCCGTCAAGGACGGCGCGGGTGGTGATGACGAGGGGATCGACGTGCATGTCGAGGCGACGGACGGGATTCCAGTTGATGACGAGGCCATTGACGACGCCTTCGCGGACGCAGATGTCTTCGACGCAGACGGTGTTGAAGATGACCGCGCCGGCCTTGCGGGCGCCGAAGATCAGGCCGGAGGCGAGCTCGACGGTGTCGAAGGTGTGGTAGCCGTTGCCGAGGTCCTTCGTGGAGATGTTGAAGTCGTTGAGGATGGCGACGGCGTCGTCCTGGACGACGGCCTCATTGAAGAGCATGCCGCCGCCCCAAGTGCCGCCGCCGGGGGCGAGCTTGCTTTCGAAGACGGCGACTTTGAGGCCGGCGTCGGCGAGGTAGCGGGCGGCCACGAGGCCGGAGGGTCCGGCACCGACGATGCCGACATCGACGGAAAGGTGGTCTTCGAGTTTCTTGAAAAAGGAGCGGACGATAGCGCCGGAGATGGTCTCTTCCATGATGTTGGACATGGGGGTATCCTTTCTGAATAAAAACGGGCGATAGTGTACCAAAAGCCCCCGCGGGCGGCATCCGTGGGGCAGGGCGGATTTGCTATACTTCAGGACCGAACGGGGCGCTCTGCGCGTCTCGCGGAGCACGAACGGAGCCCTCATGAAGATTGTGCAGATTCTCCCCTCCTTGGATGACGGCGGCGTCGAACGCGGCACCGTCGACAGCAACCGTCTCTATCTGGCCGCGGGTCATGAGAGCTGGGTCATTTCCGCCGGGGGCAAACGGGTCTCGGCCATTGAGGCCGACGGCGGTCATCATGTGACGGTGGACGTGCGCTCCAAAAATCCGCTGACGGCGTTGCCGCGCATGTTGGCGTTGCGTCGGGCGCTGCGTCGGATCCGGCCGGACGTGGTTCACTTCCGTAGCCGCGTGCCGGGGTGGCTGACGCTGTGGGCGAACCGCGCGAAGGACCTGCGCATTCCCGTCGTCTCTACGCTGCACGGGCTGAACCATCCGGGTTTCTACAGCTCCGTCATGATGCGCGCGGACCGCGTCATCGCCGTCTCGACGGCGGCGGCGGCTTTCATCCGCGAGCATTACCCGTGGGTGCCGGAGGGGCGGATTGCGGTCGTCCCGCGCGGCATCGACTTGGAGACCTTCGATCCGGCCAGACTCGACGCGGCCTGGACGGAGGGTTTCCGCGCCGGGCACGGGCTGAAGGGACGCTTTGTGGCGGCGGTGATCGGGCGCGTGTCGGCGCTCAAGGGCATCGACACGCTGATCCGCGCGGCGGCGCTGCTGAAGGATTGGCCGGAATTCATCGTGCTCGTGGTCGGCGGCCCGCAGAAACACCAGGAGCACGTCTTCGACGATCTGAAGGCGTTGGCCGCGGAACTCGGCGTGGCGGACCGCGTGCGCTTTGTCGGTTCGCAGAAGCATATTCCGGAGATTGACGCGCTGGCGGACGTGGTCTGCTCGTGCAATACGAAGAAGCCGGAGAGTTTCGGGCGCACGGTGGCCGAGGCGCTGGCGATGAATACGCCCGTCATTGCGGCGGCGCACGGCGGCGTGCTCGACATCGTGCGTGACGGGACGGACGGTTACCTCTTCCCGCCCGGCGACGCGGAAGCGCTGGCGGCGGCGCTGCGGCGTATTCCGGCGCTGCCGACGGACGGCCTGCGCGGCCACATTGAGGCGAATTTCACGGCCTCGGGCATGGCCGAGGCGACGCTCCGCGTTTACCGCGGGGCCATCGACGCGCGGCGTCGTTCCTAAGACCTTTTACACCTATCCCATTCAGAAAGGCATTCATCATGGCACTTGTACGTTCCCTTCTCGAAACCATCGGCAACACGCCGCTCGTGACCTTGGGCCGCTTCAATGACGGCCAGGCCGAGATTCTGGCGAAGGCCGAGTATTTCAATCCCGGCGGCAGCGTGAAGGACCGCGTGGGGTTGGCGATGATTGAGGCGGCCGAACGCGAGGGCAGGCTGAAGCCTGGGGCGCTGATCATTGAGCCGACCAGCGGCAACACGGGCATCGGTCTGGCCTTGGCGGCGGCGCTGAAGGGTTACCGTCTCATTCTCACGATGCCCGAGACGATGAGCGTCGAGCGCCGCCGTCTTCTGGCGGCTTACGGGGCGGAACTGGTCTTGACCCCCGGCGCCGAGGGCATGGCCGGCGCAATCCGCCGCGCCGAGGCGCTGCGCGACGAACATCCCGGCAGCCTGATTCCCCAGCAGTTCGAGAATCCCGCCAATCCGGCGGCGCACCGCGCGACGACGGCGAAGGAGATTCTGCGCGACACCGGTGGCCGCGTGGACGTCTTCGTCTCTGCCGTCGGCACCGGCGGCACGCTGACCGGCACCGCCCTGGGGCTGCGCGAGGCGCTTCCGGACCTTGAGGTCGTCGCGGTGGAGCCCGACGAGTCCCCGGTGCTCAGCGGGGGCAAGGCCGGCCCGCACCGCATTCAGGGGATCGGTGCGGGTTTCGTGCCCGCGATTCTGCGCACTGACCTGATCACGCGCATTGTGCGCGTGACCTCCGATGACGCGGGCGCCGCGGCGCGCGAGGTGGCGAAGACCGACGGCCTGCTGGTGGGCATCTCCGCCGGCGCGGCGCTGCACGCGGCGCGGCTGCTCTCACGCGAGGCGGCTTACGCGGGCAAGCGGATCGTGGTGATGCTGCCCGACGGCGGCGACCGTTATCTCTCCACGTGGCTTTTCTCGGGGGAATAAGCGCCCGCCCGGGCGTCCTTCGCGGCTTTCCGCTTGCGGGGGCGCGCCGAATTGCGTATACTGTTTACAGTCTAATCTCAGCGAAGGGGCCGGTAGGGCCCGGAAGGAGCGTCAAATGAAGCATTGGTTCATCGCCGTGGCTGCCGTTCTGGCTGCCGGGACCGTCTTTGCCCAGCGCAACGCGAAGAAGTCTGCGGAAGGCTCGGGCCTCATCAACATCATCGACATCACCGACGTGAAGAACGAGGGCGACTATTCGATGATGCCGCCGCTCGTCAGCCAGGACCTCAAGACCAAGATTCAGCACCGCGATTCCTGGCGCAAGGAGAGCAATCTTCGCGGGTGGCACTACTTCGAAGTGGCCTACGCCGTCGGAGACGTCTACACCGACGACGCCGGCAAGAAGATGCCCGTCCTGGCGCTCCCCGAGGTGACCATCACCTATGCGCTTCTCTACGATATGACCAAGTCCCAGCTCGCCAGCCGCACCTACGGCATCATGAAGAAGGCCAAGAGCCCGGCGGTCGGTTGGGACGATCCCAACGTGCGCTACGCTCTCCTGATCAAGGAGATTACTTACGTCAACATCACGCCCAACCGCGAGCACTACGCCGCCGTCTGCGTGCCGCCGGCCTTCGCCGTGACCTACGGTCTGCCGATCTGCTACTCCGTGCGCATCAGCGTCAACGGCGAACCCCAGGGCCCCATCGTCACCAAGGCCGCTCCCGGCGCCAAGGTTGACGGCAAGCCCCTCGCCCCGCTCTTGGTCAAGGACGGCGAACCGACGGCCTGGTGGGAGACCATCCGCAATCTCTCCGATGCCGTCGACACCCGCGACGGCGTGCTCCGCGACCGCAGCCTGACGCCCTTCTCCCTCGCCGGCGACGAGTACTACGATCCCGTCAAGGTGCTCTGACCTGCCCCTCTCCTTCTAACCCCACGGAACCGACTCCATGGAACGCATTCTGACTCTCAATATCGGTGGCTCACGGCTTGCCCTGGCGGAATTTGAGGTCCGTCCGGGCAAGGGGCCGAAGCTGCTCCGCTATGCCTTCGGCGAGATGGCCGAAGGCGTTGATGTGCCCGACATGATGGCCGTCGAGCTTGAGCAGGCCGTCCGCGGCATGCTCGCCTCTTCCGGCATCCGTCCGGCCCGCACGATGGTCGCCCTCTCCGGGCAGATGGCCTTCCCGCGGTTTGTCAGGATTCTGGCCGACACGCCCGAGAAGATGCGCGAGCAGATCCGCTTCGAGGTCGAGCAGAATGTTCCCTTTCCGTTGGAGGAAGCCATTTGGTCCGACGCGCTGATTGGGGCGCCCGACGCAGGCGAACAGCACGTTATGATCGTGGCCACGCGCAGCGACACCGTCGGCGCCGTCACCAAGGCCCTGCTCAATGTCGGCATGGAGCCCGAAATCATTGACGTCGCCCCCGCCGCCCTCTACAACGCGGTCCGCTTCAACTATCCCGAAGCCGACGGCTGCACGCTGGTCATCGACATCGGCGCGCGCTGCACCAACCTGGTCTTCGTCGAGGCCGAGCGTGTCTTTTACCGCACCATTCCTGTCGCCGGCAACACGATCACCTCCGAAATCGCCAAGGCCTTCGGGCTCTCCCACGAGGACGCCGAAACCTTCAAGTGCGAACGCGGCCTGGTCGCCCAAGGCGGCGCCTTCGCCGTTGACGACCCCGATGTCGATCGCCTCTCCAAGGTCATCCGCAACGTCATGACTCGCCTCCACGCCGAGGTGGCGCGTTCCGTTTCCTTCTACCGCAGCCAGCAGGGCGGTTCCGCCCCCGCGCGCGTCCTCCTCACCGGCGGCTCCGCGCAGCTGCCCTACATGCAGAATTTCTTTGAGGAGAAGCTTCAGCTCGAGGTTGACTTCCTCAATCCCTTCGTCGCCGTCGACTATCCCTCGGGCATCGATCCGGAAGTCTTCGGCCGCGATGCCTTCCGTCTGCCGGTGTTGGTGGGCCTGGCCCTCCGCCGCGGCATGACCTGCCCGGTCGAAGTCAACCTGGCCTCCGAGGAGCTGGCCGCGCGCAAGGAGTTCCGCGGACGTATTCCCTTCCTAGTGCTCTCGGCTGCCGGTCTGCTGGTCATCATGGGCATCTGGTGGCTCTTCTTCGGCAGCCTCCGCTCCCTCTACGAGCAGCAGCGCGAACGCATTGAGACCCGACTCAGCGCCGAACAGGCCCAGAAGGCCAGCTTCGATCGCGTCGACCGCGAGGCCAATCAGGCCAAGGATCGCGCCGCCGCCTATGCCGACCTGATGAAGCGTAAGGCCGTCTGGCCCTCCATGATGGTCGCCGTCGACGAGGCCGTCCGCCCCGGCCTCTGGGTCACCTCGCTCAAATCCGTCCGTACCGGCGAGACCCTTCAGGGCCTGGCCCTCTCGGTCAGCGTCTGGCGCGACCTCGAGCCCGGCCTCTGCGAAGCCAACCGCACCATCGACGAGACCGTCGCCGCCCGCCTGTCCGCGACCGAACCCTTCTCGGATGACCTGAAGAATATCCCGATCAGCAAGAAGGATCAGAGTGCCTGGATCACGTCGTTTGACATTACCGCGCGCCTGGCCTCGCAGGATCAGCCTGCCGAGGACACCAAGTCCCGCCGTTCCGCCCGGAGGAGATAACCTATGGATCCCAACCAGAAAAAGATATTGGGCATCATCGGTGCCGTTTTCGGCGTCATCGTTGTCGCCCTGGCCGTGTTGCTTTTCCGCCAGTGCTCGGCCACGGAAGAGGCCGCCGCGGGCCGCGATGAGGCGAGCCAGTCGCTGGAGAACTGCTACCGGGTCAACCCGTATCCCAATACCGCCAACCTGAAGATCCGCCAGGCGGACGCCAAGGCCTATGCCGACTGGGCCGACCGCGCGCTTGCCACGCTGACGAAGAGCGCCAACGTCCTGAAGTTCCGGGCCGATGAGACGCCCTCCCAGTTCCTGGATCGCCTCAACTCCGGCGTCCGCCGCCTCAACGGCCGTCAGCAGGCTGAGCAGTTGGCCCTCTACGGCATCAACGCCGCCACGCTGGGCAAGCGCTCCGAGGGCGGCGAGGCCGCCGTCACCGACTACAGCTTCGGCCGTTACGTCACGCAGGGCGAGATGCCGGCCGCGGCCAACGTCCCGCGTCTGGCCGAACAGTTCGCCGCCATCGATTTCGTCTGCACGCTGCTCTACGACAAAGGCGCCCTCTACATTTCCGACGTCACCCGCGAGGCCTTTGACGAAGTCAAGCAGGAGGAGCCCGCGAAGAACACGCGTGCCAACCGCCGCCGCCGCAATGCGCGCGAGGACGAAAAGGCCAAGGCCGCCGCGGCCGCGCCCGGCGTCCCAGAACTGCTGGTCAAGGACGGCGTCCGCCGCGAGATCTACACCATCCGCTTCCAAGCCCGCTACCGGACCCTCGTCGACGTGCTCAATACCCTGGCCACGACCACCGATGTCTTCTTCGTCATCGATGACATCTCCGTCACCAGTCCCATGGACATCCGGGCCCGCGTCGCCGACCGCGTGAAGAAACGCGAGGCGGCCCTCCGTACGGCCCGCATGCGCGCCGAGCGCCGCGGTGAGAAGGTTGAGGCCGAGCAGCCCGATACCAACGAGGGGCTCTTCGCCGGGGCCACCCCCGCCGAGCGTCTCGTGAGCGATCCCGATCCCGAACGCTCCAGCCCGCTTGATATCACGCTCAAGTTTGAAATCTGGACCGCCCCCGCCCCCGAGGTGCCCGAGGCCGCTTCCGCGGCCCCTGAGGCGGCCGAAGGCACCCAGGAAGGAGTCTGATCCCCATGGCCTCTAAATCCTCCATCCTCCGACAGTACGACCGCCTCGCGGCCGTCGCCGTGCTCATCCTGCTCCTTGCCTCGCTCGGCTACCTGCTGCTCAAGGGCCTCGGCCGTCAGCAGGAGGTCAAGGAGTACGACGATACCCTCGGCATGCAGCAGCCGACCAAGGCGCAGTGCGTCCCCGTCGACCTGACGGCCGACGAAGCCCTCCTGACCCGCAATGCCGACCCCGCCGCCGCCAAGCTTCTGCTGCAGCAGGCCCCCGCCGGCCAGGCCGACCTCTTCAGCCTCGAACGCCGCCTCCTTTGCGTCAAGTGCGGCTATCCCATCCCCTTCGAAGCCTCCGTCTGCCCCTTCCCCGCGTGCAAGGCGGTCCAGCCCAAGGAGAAGAAGATTGACCTCTCCACCATCGACAGCGACGGTGACGGCCTCCCCGACCTCTGGGAACGCAAGTACGGCTTCGACCCCCAGAACGAGAAGGACGCCGACGAAGACGCCGACGGGGACGGCTTCTCCAATATTGAGGAATACGAAGCCAAGACCGACCCGAAGGATCCGGCTTCCCACCCCGGTTACGAGACCCGCATCGGCCTGGTCGACATCTCCGGCACCAAGGTCCCGCTGCGCGCCATCAACAAGATGAAGCTCCCGGCGACCCCCGAGCATCCCAACCGTCACCGCGTCACCTTCGTCCAGGTCGATCCTGACGGCCGCGTCGGCAATGTCTCCCTTTTCGCCGCCGACGGTGAGGAGATTAAGAAGGATGACGCCCTCAATCCCGTAAAGACCGGCTTCCGCTTCGTCCGGTACAACGAACTCCCGACCCGACAGATCAAGCCCGACCCCAAGAAGGGCGGCCTGCCGAAGTTCGTCAACGTCTCGACCATCACTCTCGAGCGCGTTTCGGACAAGAAGCAGATCGACATTGTCTTCTGGGATCCCAATAATCCTGAATGGCCCGGCGAACCGTTGCTGGAGCTCCAGGCAACCGTTTCCATCGACCTCCCCGGTGCCGAAAACGTTACCGTGGCCAATGGCGGGACCTTTAAGGTCAAGGGTGAAACCTTCAAAATCCGCTCGATTGACCCCGAAAAGAAGATCGTCAAGGTCGAAAAAGTTGCCACGAAAGCGATTTTCGACTTGAAATAATCGCAGTGCTGGTCTATACTGACGTCACGATTTAGAAACGGGCAAGGCGCCCGACTTATGCGGAGAAAACGTGCTATGACACATTTCATGCGTTACACCCTACTGGGTACGATCGTCGCCGGCGGCGCTCTCGCCGTTGTCGCGCAGGATGACATCGATGCGCTCCTCGGCGATCTTATCATGGAACCACCGGCCGCCGAGCAGGAGCTTGGCGAGCCCGTTCCCGCCGATGACAGCGCCCTTGCCGACATTCTCGCCGCGGAGCCCGAAGCCGCAGCCGACGATCTGCTCGCGGACATGGCCGCCGAAGAGGTGCCTGCCGAGCAAGCCGCTCCCGAAACGGTCGCCGACGCCGAGGTCTCAGTCGATGAGGCGCTGGACGCCCTGACCGCCGTCGACACCGCCGCCGCTGAGGCCGCCGCCGAGGCTCAGGCTGCCGCGGAAGCCGAAGCGCTGGCCGCCGCCGAGGCTGAAGCCCTGGCCGCCGCCGAGGCTCAGGCTGCCGCGGAAGCCGAAGCGTTGGCTGCCGCCGAAGCCGAAGCCGCCGAAGAGGACGTTGCCGAGGCTGAAGCCGCTGAGGAAGCCGTCGCCGAGGCCGAGCCTGAGGTTCCCGCCGAGGAACCGGCCGTCGAGCCCGAGGCCGTCGCTGAAGCCGCTCCCGCCGCCGAGCCTGCCGAACCCGTGGACGCGTTGCTCCCCAGTGAGGTGGAGACCGTCGTGACCGAGGAGGACCGCGCCTTCAGCGAACTGGCCACCCTCGAGCGCATCCGTCAGCAGGGCTTCGATGCTTACGCTCAGAGCTGTCTGGATGAGGCCATCGCCGCCCTGAACGCGCAGCCGCAGCCGCCCGTCGGCCAGGCCTTTGACTACTACAAGGGCGTTATCCGCAAGTTCGAGGACGCCAAGACCTACTTCGTTGAGCGTCCCGACAACGTCGAGAACCGCAAGCTTTGCGATCAGGGTATCCGCGAGTGCGTCTACCGCCAGGCCAACGCGCTCTTCCAGCTCAAGCAGTATCCCGAGGCGCTCGACCTTGCCCAGCGCGCCCAGAAGAACGGCCACAAGTTTGGCAACGAACTCGTCGCCCGCATCACGGCGGCGATGAATGTCCCCAAGCAATATATCCCCGAAGCCCAGTATCCGGTCCACGCCGACCCCGATTACCGTCAGGCCCGTCTTGAGCGCATCGACCGCTTCCAGCGTGCCACCGTCTACTTCCACCTGGGCAACTACGACAAGGCCCTCGAGCAGGTCGACCTCATTCTCCGCGAGGATCCCGACAACGAGTCGGCCATCTCCCTCCGCGCCCGTATCGGCGAGCGTCAGCACAAGCGTGCCGAGCAGCTCCGTGCCTCCATGCACGACACCATGATTGCCCAGGTCAGCGCCAACTGGACCCCGCTCGGCTATCTCGCCGCCGACTCCGACGAAATCTCCGCCCCCAAGGTGACCTCCTCCGGCAACGAAGAGGTGACCGAGGACAAGGAGGCCAAGGCTGCCGCCCAGCGCGTTTACGAAAAGCTCGACTACATCATCCTGCCCGAATTCTCCGTCGGCGCGCCCAATACGCTGGATGACGTGGTCAAGTTCTTCGCCGAACTCTCCCGTACCTACGATAAGCCCGAGCTTCCCCCGGAAGAGCGCGGCGTCTCCTTCGTGCTCAACTGGGGCAAGCCTCAGGCCGCCGCTCCCGTCTCGGACGATCCCTTCGCCTCCGATTCCGGCAGCTCGGGCTCCGGTCTGCCTCCGATCCGCTCCATCTCCCTGAACTACGTGACTCTCCGCGAAGCCCTCAATACCGTCTGCACGGTGACCGGCGCCAAGTACGTCATCGAGGGCAAGACGGTCATGATCGTCCCGACCAACTACGTCGACGGCAAGCTGGAGGAACGCTGGTACAACGTGCTGCCCGAATTCGCCGATAAGATGTCGGGCATGTCCTCCGACATGGGCTCCTCCGGCGGCGACTCCGGCGGCTGGGGTGATGACACCTCCTTCTCTTCCGGCGGCGGCGACACCGACAGCTGGAAGTCCGTCTTCTCCCAGTTTGGCGTTTCCTTTGAGGGCAAGGCCTCCATCGCCTACTTCCCGCAGATTGGTAAAATCCGCGTCGAGAACACCCTCGAAAACCTCGCCCGCTTCGAGTCCGTCCTTGAGAAGCTGAATGTCACGCCCTTCCAGATTGAGGTCGAGGCCCGCTTCGTCGAAGTCAGCCAGACCGATCTGAACTCGCTCGGCTTTGAGTGGCGTCTGAATCAGAATATCACCGGCACCATCGGCTCGGGCATCGACTGGGCCTCCAGCGCCATCACCGGCAACAGCACCGGCGGCGACTTCGCCGGCGGTCAGGATGCCAACGGCGGCTACATTTTCCGCCGCGCAAGCCGTTCCACCGGCACCGACAATATCGGTATGCACGCCGGCACGATCAACAACGGCATGCGCTTCCTCGGCGACAGCTCGCTCGCCGCCAACCGCGTCAATCTGGGCGGAGCCACCATCGCCCCGGACGACACCTTCGCCACCTTCTCGGCCGTCTTCGGCAAGCTGGACATGACCATGATTCTGCACATGCTCGCCCAGCGCTCCGACACCGATATGCTCTCCTCGCCGAAGGTCCTCGTCAAGTCCGGCCAGGAGGCCATCTTCAAGGTCGTGACCGAATGGATTTATCCGACTGAGTTCTCTGTCCGTGAACTCGACATGAACAACAATAGCAACAACGACTCCGGCGGCGGTACCTCCATCATTCTGCCCTTCATGGTCGAGCCGCAGTCCTTTGAGAAGCGCGACGTCGGCATTACCATGCAGGTGGCTCCCGGCATCTCCCAGGAGGGGCAGATGATTGAGCTCAGCATCGGTCAGCTTGAGGTGGTCGAATATCTCGGCGATTTCGATTACGGCATGGAGTATCCGTACTCCGAAATCCAGACCACGGGACTTCCCGGTCTCGGCGATCTGGGCACGATTACGACCCAGTCTGAGGTTAAGTTCTTCCACATCCCGATGCCGCAGCCGAAGTTCCACATCCGCACGATTTCCACGCTGCTCTCCATCTACAACGGGGCGACCGTGGTCATGGGCGGCCTGATTACCGAAAACCGCGAGTCCTTTGAGGACAAGACCCCGATTCTCGGCGACCTGCCCTTCATCGGCTTCCTCTTCCGCTCCGAGGGTGAGTGGAGCGAGAAGCGCAACCTCCTGGTCTTCCTCACCGCCCGTCTCGTTGACCCGGCCGGCCGTGCCATCCGCACTGCCACCGACGGCACGATGGGTGCCGCGGGCGATTTCGCCGGCGGCTCCTCGATGAGCGCCGCCGCGGAATAAGCCACCCCTCCGATACGAAAAAAGGGCTCCGGACTCTCCGGGGCCCTTTTTTTCGTCCCCAGCGCTTCCAGGGTGTGATTGCGGTCAGTGGGTCTTTGCTCCTCCGGGTGCAGGGGCACGGTGCGTTCCGTGCCGTGGGGGCCTCTGCGTCGGGTTGTCGCTGTCGCTCCTGAGGCGTTGAGGTGCTCTGTCTTGGTCCCGCTGTCTGCTTCCGGCGTCAGGGGGATGGTTGCCTTGAGACGGGGAGCGTGGGGCGGTGGGTGTGCTACAATGTCTGCGTTCCGGAACGTCTGGAAATGGCTGCTCTGAAGTTCGTATCCTTATCGTGAGGCTGCATGAATCTTGTGCTGATTTATCCGAAATGCACCACCTGCCAGAAGGCGGTCGCCTGGCTCGATGCCCGCGGTGTCGCCTACGCCACGCGTCATATCAAGGAAGAGCCTCCGACGCGCGACGAACTTGCCGCCTGGTATGGCCGCTCCGGCGTGCCGCTGAAACGCTTCTTCAATACCTCAGGCCTGGTCTACCGCGGTCTCGGGCTCTCCGAGAAGCTCCCGGCGATGACCGAGGACGAACAGCTCGATCTGCTCGCCTCCGACGGCATGCTGGTTAAGCGGCCGCTGCTGATTACCGAGCGCGGCGTCTGCCCGGGCTTCAAAGCCGAGACCTGGGAGAGGCTGCTCGGGTGAACGGCCGCCGTGCACGCGGCGGATGGGGCTGCGCTCCTGTCGCAGGCAGTGCGTCGGGATGCCGCCATGCTCCGTTGCCCTCACCGGGTGGCGATTGCCGTGCGCGGACACCGTCACGCTTCGCCATGCCGCTTTTGCCGTGCGCAGACAGCAGCGCCGGCTTTGTGCGGTGATGTGTTTGAGTGCTGATTTTTGGTATGATTACAACCGTCACTGACAACAACCCTTAACAAGGAGATTCCACATGAAGTACGTCTGCCAGGTTTGCGGCTACGTTTACGATCCCGCCGAAAATGACGGTATTGCCTTCGAAAACCTTCCCGAGGACTGGGTTTGCCCGGACTGCGGCGTGGGCAAGGATCAGTTCTCCGCGGCCGAGTAAACCGACGCGGGACGTCCCCGATACAGCAAAAGCGGATGGCGCTGAGCCATCCGCTTTTGCTGTATCGGGGGAGCTGCTTTTGCCTTTGGGGCGCCTTATCGTCCGGTCGCTCCATGCGACAGGCCGGCTGTGGGGGGAGCCGGCATAGGCAGGCGTGCGGCAGATCCGGCCGCCCTCCCATGCGGGAGGCGGGCTGTGTGGGGTAGGGGCTTCAGGCCTTTTGGGCTTTGGCGGCTTTTTTGGCTGCCGGCTTGGCCTCAGGCTCCGCGTCGTGGCAGCCGTCGCCGTGCTCTTGCGCCTCGGCCAGGGCTTGGGCCTCGATGGCCGCGAGGCTCTTGGATTCGGCGGGGGTGAGGAGGCAGCGGACGTTGCCGACGCCGAGGCGCGTACAGCCGAGGGCGAGGTAGGTCTCGGCGTCCTGACGGGTGCGGATACCGCCGGAGGCCTTGACCTGAATCTTTCCCTTGGCGGCGGCGATCATGGTCTTTACGGCCTCAGGCGTGGCGCCGTGGGCGGCGAAGCCGGTGGAGGTCTTGACGAAGGCCGCGCCGGCCTTGAGGGCGCAGGCCGTACCCTTGCGGATCTCCGCGGGGGTGAGGAGGGCGGTCTCGAGGATGACCTTGACGGGGCGCGGCCAGACGGCGGTGACGACGGCGTGGATTTCGTCGACGGCGGATTCGGTGTCGCCATCTTTCAGGGCGGCGATATTGATGACCATGTCGATTTCGTCGGCGCCCTCAGCGGCGGCGAGCTGGGCCTCGGCGGCCTTGAGGGTAGCGTGGGTGTTGCCGTGGGGGAAGCCGACGACGGCGGCGATTTTCGTTTCGCTTGCCTCCAGGAGGGCGGCGGCGAAGGCGACGTCGCAGCTCTTCACGCAGAGGCATCCGACGCCGAGGACGTCGGAGAGCCAGGCGGCCTCCCGGAGGTCGTTCAGGGTGGCGTCGGGCTTCAGGATGGCGTAGTCGAGGGTGGCGAGGAAGTCTTTTGTCTTCATTTGAGTTCCGTGGGCTGGATCCTGAGGGTGAGGGTGTGGGCGCGGCCGGGGGCCAGCGTGATGGGCGTGAGGCCCTGCTGGTGGGGATTGGCCGGTTCGACGCAGAGAAACTTTTTCGACCCGCCGGGCGGGATGTCGCCGATGCCGTTCTCCAGCGGCGGCTGCCAGACGATGAAGGCCGAGGCGTCCTCGCCGATGACATTGAGGTTGCGCTCCATGATGGGGTCGCGGATGACGGCCAGGCCGTGCTCGGTGGGATGGATGACGTCGTAGGGGTCGGCGTCGGTGAAGGTCAGGGGTTTCTCGGCCGGCCCGATAAGGGTGACGGCCGTGGCGTCGGCGACGCGCAGATAGGCGTGGAGGGCCTCGCTGTAGGTGAAGGGCACGCGGTCAAGGTTGCGCGTCTGCAGGTCGACGCGGAGCGAATCGCCCACCGTCACGGTCATGGTCAGCTGATAGCGGTAGGGCCAGGCGGGGTGGGTGGCGTCGCCGTCATCGAGCTCCAGGGTGAGTTCGCAGTCGGCCGCGGCGTAGGAGCTGCCCGTGACGCGCCAGAGCGTGCGTCGCGCGAAGCCGTGGGTCTGAACGCCGGGCGGGAAGCCCTCCGGCGCGGATCCGAACCACGGCCAGCAGACGGGGATGCCGCCGCGGATGGCCTTGCCGTCGGCGTACTCGGCCGTGGGGCTGAGCCAGAGGGCGTCCAGATAGCCCTTGGCGCGGTAGGAGAGGACGTGGCCGCCGTAGACCGAAATCTCGCAATAGCCGTTGGGCGCAGCCAGGACGGCGATGGGGTGGCCGCCGGGACCTTCGCGGAAGACGATGCGGCCGGGCGCGCCGTAACGGGCGTTGAGTTCCTCGGGTGTCTGAGGCATGGATGCTCCTTTCGCTGGGCGCGGGGCGCTCAGTAGAGTTTTTCGAAGGCACCCTGGTCGACGCGCTTCAGTTTGTGGAAGCCGGCGGCCTTGGCGCGGTCGTCGAGTTTGGACTTGCTCCGGCCGATGGCCGGGGCGGAGATGAGTTTGACCACTTCGGCGCCGCAGTAGGGGCAGGTCCTGAGCGGCTCCTGGGTCAGCGAACGGACGGCTTCGAACCTGTCGCGGCAATAGGCGCAGGCGGCCTCGGGGTTTTTGGCGCGGTAATCGTAAACCGGCATGACTGTTCTCCGGATTGTGGGGTTTGGCGCCATTCTAGCACATCGTCGGCGGCCTTCGGGAAAATAGGGCCCTCTCTGCTCCGGACGTTGGCCGGGTTTTTCCGGCCTCTGCCGGGGCCCCTTTCAAAAGTGGGCGACAAACGAGTCAAAAGTGGGCGACAAACGAGTCAAAAGTGGGCGACAAACGAGTCAAACATGGGCGATGTTTTTTGGAGGCCCCGCCGGGGTCGGGCGGGGGATGGATCCCGGGACGCGAAGGCGCGGCAGCAGGTTGCAAGCCCGTCCGTTTTTGGGGTATACTTTCCTCAATGTGAGAGGTATTGGTATGACACAGATTTTCGCCTTCTTCCGTCGTGTCGTCCGTGGCACGCGTTTTGGCCGCCGTCATGGGTTCACGATGATTGAACTTCTGGTGGTGATTGTCATTCTGGGTGTTTTGGCCACGGCGATGGTGCCGGTGGTGGGCCGTTTTCTCTCGGTCGGCGACGACGCCGAGAGCCGCAACAATCTGCGCCGTCTGGGCGCGGCGGCCATTGCGTACCGCAGCGACCATGACAACTGCTACCCCTCCGCGGGCGGTGTCTGCTTTGAATTTATCTGGGATCCCGCCGGCAAGCGCGAGCGGAACTACGGCCGCTCCGCCGGCTGGGTCTACTTCGCCCACTCGGGCTGCCCGCGCGAGAACAATCCCGACGACGTCTGCGACGGCAATCCGCTGTCGCAGGGGTGCGGTCAGATCAACTCCGACGACGGCACCGGGTGCGCGGCCAACCGCTATGTCAATGAGGCCGGCATCTGCACCTGCTTCAAGGCGACCGCCAACGAAGGCGGCATCTCGCCGCAGCCCTCCGGCTGGTACGTCTCCGGGGCCTCCTCGGCGCACGCTCCCGCCGAAGTTGACATCATGAACGGCGCCATCTATCCCTACATGGGCGGGGACACGCGCGCCTATTCCAACGGCGCCTTCGCCGAACGCGCCCGCGAGAAGCTCGGCATCGCCGAGGACAAGGTCGTCCGCGCCTACGCGATGAACGTCATCACCGGCGCCGACGAGGACATCTACGACGTCTACAAGCAGTACAACAAGACCGGCGGCTCCGACGGCAACTCCGCCATCCGCTATGGCCTCGCCTCGCTTTATCCCAATATCGACAGCTCGCGCTCCAGCACGCGCGAAGCCCTCCCCGCCAAGACCGTCCTCTTCGTCGAGCTCGATCTGGACGACTCCGAGGTTAAGTCTTCAGGTTCCCTCTCCGGTGACCAGGTCTGGGACTGGGACAAGGGCAACGAGTCGATGGGTTTCAATCATGAGAACAACGGGATCATGGAGGCGCACGTCTGCTTTGCCGACGGCCATGTCGAAGCCATCCGCGATCCCTCCCGCGATCCGACCTCTCCGGACACGGGGCGCCGTCAGCGACTCTCGAAGTGGTACGGGTCCGGCGGCCTGAACAGCAGCGCTTCCTTGGAGTAAGGACATGATGAGACGATTTCTTGCGGCATTCGTGCTGTCGGCAGGCCTGCTGAGCGGGTCTGCCGCTCTGGCACAGCTGACATTCCGTTATTCGGTGACGGGCCTGGAGCCCGCCGGAGAGAATACCTACACGCTGACCCTTGAGACCAGCGCGCTGGGCGCCTCGAGCAGCCCCCCCTCCTCGCTCCCCAATGCCAACCCGGTCACCCTGCTGTGGCGCCGTCACAACGCGACCGATGACGCGGCCGCCTGGAACGGGTCTCTGCTGACACCGGTGCGCGGTTGGGAGCAGGTTTCGGCCGCGGAGACCGGCCGCGACCCCAGGCGCTGGTCCCGCGTCGACGCCGTCACGCTCACCGACGACCCCGCCGTCAGCGATGAGCTCATCGATGCCCTGCGCGGCGGTCTGGCGACCTACGAATGGTACGTCTCCGCCGCCGGCCTCGGCGGCAGCTCCCAGATTTCCGACATTCAGGATCACGGCCGCAAACAGAATTTCGACGACGCCACCCTCTGGACCGGTGCGGCGGCGGGTGACCGCAAGCCTGCCGACCTCGCGGCTCTCGGTGAGGCCCGCAGCGTCAGCCTGAAGTCGATGGGCAGTGCTCCCGGCGGTGTCACCTGGGAGATTCGCAACGGCTCCGTCGGGACCAACGGCGCCTCCGGCGGCGGTGCCCTCGGCGCCCAGCTGCTCAATGTCGTCGACCTCGGCGACAACTACGCGACGGCCGCCCAGATTGTCTCGCCCTACTATCCCGACGGCGTCTCCGCGGTCGTCTTCGAAGCGGCGGCCACGCGGACCGATGACCTCGGCGTGCCGCTCCTCTTCCAGTACCGCACGCAGGGCTCGACGGACTGGATCACCCTCCCGCTGACCGCCGAAAATACCGCGGTCGCCACCACGGACGGCGCTTCCGTCGCCTTTCAGCCCGGCGCTGCCGTTCAGGGCAGCGTGATTCTCTCCGACGCCTTTCTCCGCTACACGGTTTCCCTCCCGCCGACCGCGCTGCCGGTGAACAGCGGCGCCCGCTTCCGCATCGTCCGCGCGGCCTATCAGCCCATCGCCTCCGAATACGAATACGAGACGACCTGCGTCATCCGCAATCTCCGCGTCCGCTCCGCGGCTCCCTCGGCGACCCTCGCCGCCGCGCCGACCTTCTCGGTCTCCGGCGCCGCGACCGGCTCCGAACCCTCCGGGCTCGATGACTTCACTGTCTCCTTCGCGCTGAGCGGCATCTCCTCCGATCCTGCTCCGACCGGCTACACCGGCCGCCTGACCGTTGCCCGCCGCGGCGACGACCTGACGGCGCAGCCCACCACGCTGGACATGGAGGTCACCTCCTCCGCCGGCGTGACCCGTCTGAGCACGACCTTCCTGGCGCGCGAACTCTCCTACAACGACGCGGACAACCGCCCCAACGTCGAGAGCGGCGCCTTCTTCACCCAGAGCGGCAGGACCGTCGGCCTCCTCCCCAATGTCTACGACCTCTCCGTCGCACTTGGCGTCCGGGGATCCTACCTCGCCGGGCGCACGGCCCTCAACGAACGCGAGACCGTCACGACCGTCTACGACGCCATTCCCGCCGCCGACGGCGATACCGCCGCGCCTTTCACCCTCGAGGTCCGCGAAAACCAGACGAAGCAGCGCGCCGTAGACCTCATGGTCTCCGTCCTGGATGAGACGGGGTCCCACGACCTCATCTCCACGCTGGCCTTCGCCTGCGAACCGGTCTCCGAGGAGGGCGCCTCCGATACCTGGCGCGTCCTGCTGCCGAAGGAGCTCCCCGAGGAGACTTACGCCGGCTACAGCTATGCCTGGGGCACCAACAGGACCGTGACCGACAGCTCCGGCTCCTACCAGACCGTCAATCCCGATACCCTCGACAGCTCGGTCATCGCGGTCAAGATCCGCGTGACCACCGTCGGGGCCGACGGCTCCTTCTCCTACAGCTGGTACGGAGCCGAAGCCGCCGCCGAGGGCGCCGCGACCCCGCCCGAATCCGTCACGCTCGCGCAGGCCGTCCGCAAGGACCTGACCAAGGGCACCACCAACGGCGGCGACGATGTGAAGGCCTTCGGCATTGACGCCGCCTCTGTGACCCATCCCACC
Organism: uncultured Kiritimatiellota bacterium; assembly: GCA_944391065.1. Lineage (GTDB taxonomy): Bacteria > Verrucomicrobiota > Kiritimatiellia > RFP12 > DVOR01 > Spyradenecus. The sequence goes on from CALXSH010000006.1 coordinate 19,289, forward strand.
GTCCTGGCCGAAATCGATCTCTCCGCCAATGGCGTCATCACCCTGACCTCCGCCGCGGAGCAGGACTTCAATACCTGGGTCGCCACCTCCGACGATTTCTCGGAATCCTCCTATTCCGACTCCATGGTCTACGCCCGCACCAACTTCGACGCCCGCACCGGACTCGACGCCGACAGCGGCCGCTATGAGGTGCTCGGCGGGTGGTATCCCGACGAAGGCCCCTTCGCCGGCGAGAACGCCCTCGAGGATGACTTCGCCGTCGGCCGCGCCGGCTTGGGCGAGAACGGTTCCGCCACCGGCGGCACCGTCGGTGCCGATGCCGCCCTCTACTATCCCGGTACCGCCACGGACGCCAATAACCTCTTCGCCTCCTGGGGCGCCTCCCATGCCCCCGGTCAGCCGTATTTGCTGATTCGGGACGCCAACGACTACGATACCCGTACGGAAAACATGGCCCTCGGTCCCGGCGCCGAACTGCTCCTCTCCCGCGGCACCGCCATGGACAGCCAGACCCGCTGGCTCCCCGACGCCCTGGTCCGCCTCCGCTCCAATACCGAGATGGGCCCGAACTACGCCGCCGACTCCCTGGTCACCCTCAACGGCATCGGCCAGGTCACCTTCACCATGGCCCTGTCGATTCCCTACGACATCCAGGGCCGTGTCGGCCTCTATCCGCTCGACGCGGGGGACAACTTCATGTCGGTCGCCCGCGGCGTGCAGTCGCGCATCCGCTTCACCACCCTGCCCGCCTCCTCGCTGCCCGGCTACTCCGTCTCCCTCTACCTGGCCAGCCAGTCGGGCACGACGGTTTCTGGAATCTATGAGGCCCGCTTCACCCAGATCTCCGACTTCTCGACCCGCGACGGCCAGCGTCCCGGCAATCAGGTGATCTGCGAACTCTATCGCTGGAATTCCTCCGGCGATGCCTACGCGGCCACCCGCCTGCCGGTCTCCGGCACCGGCACCGTGAGCTCCCAGTACTTCGCCACCGCCGGTTCCCTCTCCGGCGCGACCGTCGCCTTCTGGGTCGGCGCCGACGGCAAGCTCCGGGTCGGTTTCCGCTCCAATACGGCCGAGAGCGTCAGCAACGCGAACTTCACCTCCGCCAACCAAATCTTCACCAATCCGGGCACGGCCAACCTCTCCGTCGCCCTCGGTTCCGCCGAGTGCCTCCCCGTCTTCGACGCCGTGAGCTACACCACCGCGCCCAAGGACGGCGGCCTGACGGGAGATGATTGGAAGGGGTTCACGGGGGATACTTGGCTGATTGGCAATGAGGCGGCCTGGAATCCCTCCGCGCAGAGCACGTCGCTCAGCGTCACCCGCAGGACCCCCTCCACGGATACCGCCGGCGCCGTCCTGATTGAAGCCGTCGACAACGGCCTCGTCATCAACCGCAAGCGCGAAACGGCCGGGATGACCCCAAAGACCGTCTCCGTCGTCCTCGGCAACACCGGCGCGCAGCTCCGGATCCGCCCCGACGCCAATTCCAACGTCCTGATCGACAGCGTCCGCGTCACCTCCTGGTGCGGCGATGACAGGCTCCGCAACGGCAGCTACGTGCCGACCTACACCGACCCCGGCTTCCCCGGCGTCGCGGAGGGCAATACCGGCTTCGCCGCCGTCGGCGCCTGGATTACCCCGAAGTACACCGCCGAGCTCAATGGCTCCCAGGCCGGTTACTCCGGCGACCAGGTCATGCTGCTCCAGTACTCCCGCCGCAACGAATCCTGCGGCACAGAGGGCGTCCTCAATGGGGTCCGCACCACGAATAACGGTCTGGCCGTCTACATGCCCTATACCAACAACGGCATCGGCGCGGTCAACCTGCGCTACATGATCCCCGCGACGAACCCGGCGACCGGCCTTCCGAATCCCGACGTCGAGGTTCTCCTTCAGTACACCAGCTCGAGCTCCTACGTGAAGGACTTCCTCGGCACGCCCGGCGGTCCCTTCGGCGCCAACGCCTGGCAGCCCGCCTCTCAGGTCAAGCGCCTCTCCGCGACGGATGGCGAATGGCGGTCGGCCGCCATCGTGCCCGACCCCAACCTGCTTCCTGCGAACTTCTCCAACGGCTACATCCGTCTGGTCATGGTCACGACCAACCGCGGCGAGACCGACCCGATGGTCTACCTCGACCAGATCTTCCTGACGCAGAAGGCCGCGGCCTCCTCGGCTGTCTGGTACGGCACCAATACCAAGCTGACCTCCACCCCGGCCGACGACCTCTACTGGAAGGACCGCGAGCCCAATAGCTCCCAGTCGCGCGACACCCCCTTCGCCGAGCGCTCCCGCCTGACCGCGGCCATGCAGTTCAATGACGTCAGTCAGGCCGACGGCACCGATTCCGCGGGCGACACGGCCGTCAGCGACACCTTCGCCATGACGGCTCTCGACTCGCCCTATATGGACAAGGGTATCGGCCAGGTCACCTTCGCGGCCCGCCGCCTGGAGCCCGGCGCCTCCGTGCGCGTCTATGTCGCCGTCTCCCTGGACGGTGAGAACGTGCCGCGCAACGAGCGGACCTACCGCGTCGTCCACAGCGTCGACGTCCGCGGCGAAATCTGGCAGCCCTTCTCCCTCGATCTCGCCGGCATCTCCGCCTGGCCCGATGACGGCTCGACCTTTGACTGCACGCAGGCCCGCTGGCTCCGCCTGATGGTGGGGCAGGAGGACAATCCCGATGCCGTGCCCGGAAACGAGGACGCCCAGAACCGCACCGGCCGCATCCTTGTCGACCGCGTCGTGGTCTCCGACCCCGTTGTCCCGACGGTCGATGCCGCGAGCATTGTCTTCGCCAATGGCGACAACGACTTCGCCGGCCGCACCTCGCCGCTCTCCCAGCCCGTCCATGGGGCGCCTGAGGTCCGCGTCCGCGTGACCCTCGAACCCTACGACGCCGACCGCATCGATTCCGATTCCGTCCGCGTCTTCCTCTCCTGCATCCTCTCGACGCCCGGCGCCGCGGATGGGAGGCTGGCGGCCGTCACCGACGGCAATGTCTCCTACACCGACGTGCTGGGCAATGACGTCTCCGGCTCCGCCGACGCGCCGATCTACGTCTGGAATGACCTGGAGAACTGGCCGGTCAGCAAGTGGCTGACCCCCAATCTTCCCTCCGACGAGGTCTCCGCCGATCCGGCCGACGTCGCTGGCGTGGTGTCCGGCGCCCTGACCATCGAGCTGACCCGCTCGGGTGACGGCAGCTCCGTCTACGAAGGCACGCTCCCCGACGAAATTGCCACGGCCGACGTGAATTCGCTGGTCCGCTATGCCGCCTGGTTCTCCTACGTCGTCACCGACGATGCCGGCGGGGGCGACGGCACGGGCACGCGCCGCACCATGGCCATGACCGCCACCTCTTACCGCGAGTTTCCCTGGTACTTCCCGCGCAGCCTCAATGAGGAGAACCGCTCGCGCTACGAGGCGGCTTCCGGCGCGGAGTCCGCCGGCGCGGCCTACTTCTCGCCCTACTACTGGGTCTATGAGACGGTGCCCGGCGAAGTCTTCGTGAATGAGTTCAACCTCAATGACGGCACGCAGATCCCGACGGATACGAAGGAGCACGTCTTCGTCGAAGTCTGCGCCCCGGCGGAGACCTCGCTCGGCGGCTGGCGTCTGGGTCTGACGGTCAATACGTCGACGACCCTCGACACCCTCAATCCGATTCCGACCCTGACCGATCCCGAGGGCGGCAAGCTGCCCACCCCGGATGTCGGCGCCGTGCCTGCTGCGCGCAATCCCGCGATCGCTTCGGACCGCGCCTTCCACACCCTCTTTGCGAGCCGTCCGTCCTTCTATCAGACGGTGACTGCGGGCGGCGGGGAGACCTCCGCCCTCGTCGGCAGTGCGAAGAATGCCGGTATCGGTTCGGAAATGGGCAGCTTCAGCCCCTCCAACCGAATCTCTGTGGCCAACAGCATCCTCCTCTACCGCCCGACCGGCGGCGCCGAGCACATCCTGGTCTACTCCAACGGCGATGCCTCCGGTAATGCCGCGACGATGCAGGGCGAGGTCACGAAGGTGATGGGCTACTACAAGGCCGGCTACAGCGGCCACGGCTTCGACTTCGACGACGCCACCGGCGCCTGGTCTCAGACCTTCGCCAGCGGCGACTGGGCCAAGAAGCTCGAGAGCGAGACCAATCCCGACACGACCCTGACCATCCTGAAGGCCAAGTCCGACGGCTCCCGTCTGGTCTCCGTCCTGGTGAAGCCGGACGCGACCAATACCGACGAGGCGAACAACGCCAACTTCATGTTTGACTTCGCCGGCGGCGACGACGCGAGCTCCACCGCCAACTCCTTCTCCACCATCGATATGGGTACCGTCTGGGTGCAGACCGACAATGCTGTCAGCGCCAAGGCCACTGCCGGCCCGACCGATCTCTCCGACCTTTTCCAGACGACTTGGCCAGGGTACAATCCGACGGAGCGCGCGCGCTCCGGCGACGATACCCATACCATCATGGTCACGCCCCGCCAGATCAACGTCAATCAGTACCTGATCCCCTACGAGGGCATCCGCCAGATCAGCGTGACCTCGAATATCGCGGGTCTCGGCTCCCACCTGCTCAGCGTCACGTCCACGAATACGACCCGTTACGGCGGTCTGAGTGCCGCGACCTGGTCCGTTCCCGAGACGGCCTACGATCTGGAGCTGACCTACCGTCCGGTGGTCTATCAGAAGCTGACCGGCCTCACGGTCTCCTTCGTCGACCGCGTCTCCCGCGAGACCGTCACGGATGAGGCTACCGTCCGCACGCTCCTGGCCGACGCCCTGGATGCCGACTTCGGCATTGCCTCCTTCGACGCGGGCCTGGTAACCCTCACCATCCCGGACGCTGCCTTCCAGGATGACGGGTCCGTCACGGTGCCCTTTGACGTCTTCATCACGGACGGCGGGACGACGACGACCTACAATCCGACCTTCACCGCCACCTTCACGCTGGATCCCGAGACGGTCGGCGGCGGCATTACCTCGGTCCGCACCTACTGCGGCGACGGCGCCGAACTGCCGGGATACGCCAAGTATCAGCCTTGGTGGGGCAGCGCCTTCGGCTTCGAGGTCACCTATGACACCGCGGAGGACCTGCCCGCTGCGGCTCAGCCGCGCGGCGTCCTGGTCGTCTATCCCGACGGCGCCCATCGCCCTGACAACTGGGATACCGCATCGGACGCCTACGCTTGGGCCGGCCTGAATGTCATGACCGGAATGCCCCTCGATCAGGCACTGGCGTGGCTCAACAGCATGTCTGTCGAGGACGCCGCCGCCGGGACCATTGCCGGCGGCGTGACGCTCGGCGCGCGCTTCGCCCGCATCGACGGTGCCGCGGACGGCCGCATTGCTTCGGCTAACGTGGTGCCGATCCTCGGCCGTGAATATGAGGCTTCCGCTCCGACCGTCGCCCCGGCCGAACCGCCCGTCCCCTACATCGTGTGGGGTATCTACACCGATTCGGCCGCGAATGACCGTGGCGGCATGGATGAGGTCACCTTCGTCCTGCCCCAGAAGCTCGGTGCCGACAGCACCGTCTTCACGAAGCCCGACTGGTACCGTGGCCCGGACTACGCTGTCGAGAGCGCCGGCGTCCCGTACTTCCACCTCTACTCCACGCCGCCGCAGTCGGCGTGGGTGAGCGAACTCGACCTGGACGGTACGGCGGGTGCCGCTGCCCCTGTCACCGGGCAGTCCTTTGTCGAAGTGGCGATGCCGAAGCTCCGTGAGGCGCTGACTGAGGCCGGCGTTCCTCAGACGGACCCGAAGGCCTGGTCGGTCGCCTTCTGCGGCGACGACGGTGTGGCCGAAGCGACGGTCTCTCTGCCTGAGACCGGAACGGACTCGGGCATCCCATCGTACGGTTACCATGTGGTCACACCGTTGCCCGGGAGCGTGGATTTTGCGGCCCCGACGGCCGCGGTCCTGATTCGTCCCGCCGGCATCGCCGAGGGCGGCGTCTGGACGCAGCGCAGTGACGCCGTCAACCCCGGCACGCGCGTGGAGATCCCGGATGCGGCCAAGAGCACTTGGCTGGCCCCCGCTGCCGACGAGGTCGGCGCGGATGGCGCGACCGTGATCGGCACCTACATCTATCCCGGTGTGGCCGACGGTCCCGAGGGCTCCGTCCAGCTGGTCGGGCAGCGGGTCCCCGTTTCCGTCACCGATCAGATTACAGCCTACTACCTCTCTTCCGATGCGTCGCTCCGCGATGAGTGGGCCTATCAGACGGTCGTGACCCCCGGCGCCGACAACAGCGAGGACGGCTCCACCGTCACGCCGGAGCCTCCGGCCTGGAACCAGGTCACCCTCGTCTCCCGCATGCGCAACGCGGCGACCGGCTTTGAAGCCTCCGAGTGCGGTTACTGGACCGAGGGCCTCTTCCTCTCGGCCTCCGCCGGCAATCCGGGCTCGCAGGTCTTCCGCCAGACCCGTGAGGGTGCGAACTGGATTTACGGCAATGGCGCTTTCAGTCTCTCCTACCGCAACCGCTCCGGATACGTCTTCGGGTCGATAGCCCTTCCGCCGGACATGGTCGGCCGCGTGATGCTCTTCGGCGGCACCAGCCGCATCGTCGAGCGGGCCGACCTGGAGCGCCGCATCACGGAGTACAGAAATCTCGCCGCCGTCAACCCCGACGCGAAGGAGACGACGTGGCTGAGTCTGGGCGGTCTCTGCGACGTCGACGCCGACCGCGGCGTGATCACCTTCAAGCCCGACACCGTCTTTGACAAGACCGACGGGACGACCTTCGCCGACCTGGAAAACTACTATGTGACCCTGGTCATCGTCGAGGAGCCGATTTCCGCCGTCAGCGAAATCACGGTCTCGATGAACCGCGGCAACGTCGTGCCCGGCCTCTGGCTCTATACGCAGTCCTTCTTCGGCTGGGAGGCGGAGAACGATCCGGATCCTGACATGGCCAAGGGCGGCACTGCGTTTTACAAGCCGATCTGGACCGATGCCGACGGCAACGCGGACGGTGAGTACAAGGATGTCCACGGCTGGGTCTATCAGCCGCGTGTCGGCGACACGCTCGGCATGACGGCGGTCATCGTGCCCGAGGAGGGCCTGACGGCCAACGCCTCGCTCACGGCCGCGCAGCTGCGCGAGCGCCTCACGGCGCCCTCCACCGAGACTTCCGTCCGTCCCTTCCTGGTCTGGAACCTGATTCCCGCCTCGCGGGTCAATACCGATACCGGCAGCGACGCCGCGGCGGACTTCTTCTCGACCTGGAATACCGACTCCTGGCTCGGCCGCGACCCGCGCGCAATGCTCCTGACGGATCTGCGCCGGAACCTGGGCAACGTCACCGGCAGCCTCAACGGCACCTTCACCCGGGCCGGGGTCGTCCCGATGATTTATGATCGCGGGACGGCGGACAATCCGAAGACCGACCCGGTGACGAGCCGCGACGCGCTTTTCTTCCGCACGATGACGCCGGAGGAATTCAGTGCCGCCGCGGCGGCCTCGGCGGCGACGGGTATCTCGCTCACGTCCGACGACACGCTCGCGCCCTTTGAGCAGAGCATCGTCATGAAGAATGACACCGAGAACCGTGACTGGACGGACGGCGCCGTCCTCCGCTTCGCCATCGTCGTGGCCGATGCCCGCACCGGCACGATTTACGACTGGCAGTCCGTCTCCAACTTCACGAGCGACAACATGCCGGCCTACTGCCCGTGGTATCTGCCGGCCGAGACGGCCGACCTCAATACGATTTCGCGTTCCCGCGGACGCGGCGAATCGCCCTACGTCTGGGTCTACGAGGTGCCGCAGGGCGTGGCGTGGATCAATGAGTTCCGTCCTTTCCGCGGCGCGGACGACAACGCCGTTCCGGCCTTCGAGCTGGCCATGTACCGCTCTGCGGTCGACGTGGACACCACGGCAGACTCCACGCGTTATCTGCCCGAGTGGTCGCTGGACGGCTGGGAGCTGGTCATGCAGAAGGCCCCCCTGCCCAGGCTTAAGACGCCGTATATCTCCGGTCAGTCCTTCGATGTCAGCACGGCCGAGCTCGTCTCCGAGGTGGAGTGGGAGGATGTCGGCTCCGTGGAGCTCCGGGGCTGGATTCCCTCCCAGCGCCTCGGCCACAATCCGGACGACCCGGCTTACGCGGACGGCGGCGACCCTTGGGGCGGCCTGGACTTCTATCCGATTACCTCCGACGCGGCTTGGCTGAACAAGGGCCAGACGCCCGCTTGGATTGCCTACGACGGGACGGTCGGCACGGCCGGGACCACGGATCGCTTCAACTATCTGCGGATCTCCGAGTCGGCCTTCCCCTATCAGGCGCCTGAGGGCGCTTACGCCGACGGCGTCATCTACGCCCTCAGCCTGCGCCGCAACAACGGTGTCGTCGAGGACCGCGTCCTCTTCTGCTTCGAGAAGGTTGAGGACCAGCCGGTGGCGCTCACGCACTGGGGCTCCCGCATGAAGGTGGCGCTGGCTGCCGAGAACCGCCGTCTCACCTCCGCCGGTCTGGTCCGCGGACTGACCGACAAGGCGATGGCGGAGAGCGATGGCAGGGCCACGGCGCAGTTCCTGCGTCACCGCGAGACCGACTCCGCCCCGTATGCGCTCTATTGGGCTTACGACCGGATGGGGAACCAGATTTCGACGCTGCCCGGTCCGAACGCAATCGACCTCGGCACCGGCGATGTCGGCGCGCAGCCCAACAGCTCCTATGAGCCGAGTGCCAATCAGTCGCGTTACTACACCCTCGGGGCACAGCTCCAGGGCGCGGCGGCCGACCTGCTCATGACGCTCAACGGGGCGGAGAGTTCCGCCGGTGCCAACGGCATGGTCCTCGGGTCCGCCCTCTCGGGCTCGGCCTACACGCTCAGCGTGACCGGGTGGGACAGCGATTGGTTCCGCTTCGGCGGGGCCACCCGCAACGGCGAGTCCGTCTCCGTGACGCCCGCGAAGACCTACGTCTCCGGCGGTCTCAACACACTCGCCGAGACCGACAGCCTGACCTTCGGCGGCACCCTCGAGGGCGATACCGAGTATGTCATCAGCTTCCTCTACACCGATGCCGCCCGCAGGCTCGCCGACTCCGGCGTCCTGGACGGTTCGGCCGACGACGGCTTCCTGGCGTGGCTGATGCAGGCCGCCCCCGACGCGGTGATTGCCGCGCAGGGCGACGGCGTGACCGCCGCCGAGAAGTACTGGGTCGGCCTGAGCAGCGCGGACGTCGATGCCTCCGATGTCGAGCTCAGTGTCCGCTCGGTCGCGTTCGACACCGAGGCTTCCACCGACGGGTCCGCGGCGCTCTCGACCTTCGCCTTCTCCTTCACCAAGGGCGGCGAACCGATTGAGACGCTGAGGGGCGACGGCCGTCTGGTCCTCCTGGGCAAGGCGGAGCTCGACGGGCCGTGGAGCTATGTCACGACGCTCAGCCCAGACGATATCGCCAGGGAGCGCTACTACGTCATCGATACCGACCTGCGCTTCTTCAAGGCCGTCCTCATCTCCGCCCGCGACACGGACGCGCTGAAGTAAGCCCGGCCCCCGGACCTCAACGGCAGGCGGCTGCCTTCGGGCGGCCGCCTGCCGTTTTGACGGGTAGGGCCTTCCCCGGCACGTGACCGGCCTCACCCCCGCGTGCCGCGCGGCGGGGTGGGGGCGCGGCGGGCGCCGTTGCGTGACGGGACGGAATGTGCTACAGTATCGCCCATTCCCCGCGGGTGTAGCTCAATGGCAGAGCTCCAGCCTTCCAAGCTGGCTACGAGGGTTCGATTCCCTTCACCCGCTCCATCTCCGCCGGGGTGGTGAAATGGCAGACACAGCAGACTCAAAATCTGCCGCCCCTAAAGCGTGAGGGTTCGAGTCCCTCCCCCGGCACCATCTTCTCGGTCGGTAGACCCTGGGCGGTTAACTCAGTTGGTTAGAGTTCCTGATTTACACTCAGGCTGTCGGCAGTTCGAGTCTGTCACCGCCCACCATTCTCCCCTTTCGGCATCCGCATCCCCGCGGGTGCCCCTTTTTTGGGCCTCCGACTGAGCGCCGGGCGGGCGGAAATGTTGCATCTTGCTTGAAAATGTGGGATACTTTGACCAAATTGCTTTTACGGAAGGAGTGAATCCCAAGTGTATACGCACATCGCCGGTATCGGATCCGCGGTTCCGAGCCGTATTCTGACGAACGATGACCTGTCGAAGATGGTGGATACGAGCGACGAATGGATCGTCTCGCATACCGGCATCCGTCAGCGTCACATTGTTTCCCCCGAAGACAGCGCGGCCACGCTGGGCTGCGAGGCGGCGCGCAGGGCGCTGTCCGACGCGGGGGTCGATCCTGAGGAGCTCGGCGGCATCATCGTGACCTCTACGACGCCCGATTACGCCGTTTATCCTTCCACGGCCTGCGTCATTCAGGGGATGCTGGGCGCCAAGAACGCCTCCGCCTTCGATCTGAGCGCGGCCTGTCCCGGGTTTGTCTACGGTCTCTCCGTGGCTCACGGCATGATGCAGCTCGATCCGCGCCCCATGTTGGTCGTCTCCACCGAGGTGATGAGCCGCACGATTGACTGGACCGACCGCAATACCTGCTGCCTCTTCGGCGACGGCGCCGGCGCCGCGGTGCTGAAGAACAGCGAGGAGCCCGGCGGTCTGGGCTTCCACATTATCGGTGCCGACGGCACGGGCGCGCGTGCGCTCTACCGCGAGGGCGGCGTGCGCACCGAAGAGACGGCGCGCAACGCCCCCGGCGCGCTGCACATGGACGGCCGCGCGGTCTTCAACTTCGCCGTCCGCAGTTTCTGCGAACTGGTCACCAAATCCTTCGAGCACTACGGCTACACCGAGAAGGATTACGCCTGGGTCGTCCCCCACCAGGCCAATACCCGCATCATCGACGCCGCCGTCAAGCGCATCGACGTGCCGGTCGGGAAGTTCTATGTCAACATCCAGAATTTTGCCAATACCTCCAGCGCATCCATCCCGATCGCCCTCGACGAGATGCAGCGGAATGGCGTGCTGAAGCGCGGCGACCGCATCATTCTGGTGGCCTTCGGTGCCGGCCTCGTCTACGGCGGCATCACGGTCGAATGGACGAAGTAAGCTTTAGGAAAGGACACGCACATGGACAAGAAGAAAGTTGTTGTCACCGGTCTCGGCTGCGTCACGCCCCTCGGCAATGATGTGAAGACCTTCTGGGAAGGCATCCGCGCGGGCCGCTGCGGAATCAACACCATCACGCGTTTTGACACCTCCCGCCTCAATGTCAAGGTGGCCGGCGAAGTCAAGGACTTCGACGTCGCCCGGTATATCGACCCGCGGGAAGCCAAACGCCTGGCGCTCTTTGCCCAGTATGCCGTGGCGGCGGCCAAGCAGGCCTGGGTCGATGCCGGCTTCGCCACCGTTGAACCCGCCACCGAAGAGAATCCCAATCCCTGGCAGAAGGTCGGCACGGAGCCGGCCATCGGCGCCGATCCGGCCCGCGTGGGCTGCATCCTCGGCGTCGGCATCGGCGGCAAGGAGGTCGACTCCGCCGGTTACAAGACCCTCTTCGAGAAGGGCCCCCGCCGTCTCAGCCCGATGACCATCCCGATGCTCATTGCCAACGAAGGCCCGGGCAACGTCTCCATCTACCTCAAGGCCAAGGGGCCCGTCCTGACCGTCTCCACCGCCTGCTCGGCCTCCACCGACGCCATCGGCGTGGCGATGGACATGATCCGCGCCGGCCGCGCCGACGTCATCATCGCCGGCGGCACCGAGTCCACGATTGAGGAGTACTGCGTCGGCGGCTTCCAGGCCATGCACGCGCTCTCCACCAATCCCGACCCGCTCACGGCCTGCCGTCCCTTTGACAAGGACCGCAACGGCTTCATCATGTCCGAAGGTGCCGCCATGCTCATCCTCGAGTCCGAGGAGCACGCCAAGGCCCGCGGCGCGAAGATCTACGCCGAGCTCGCCGGTTACGGCGCCGGCGGCGACGCCCACCACGTCTGTGCCCCCGATCCCGAGGCCTCCGGCATCATCCTCGCCGAGAAGATGGCCATCGCCGACGCCGGCATCAGGCCCGAGGACGTCCAGTACATCAACGCCCACGGCACCTCCACCGGCCTCAATGACCCGATGGAAACCCGCGCCTGCAAGGCTGTCTTCGGGGAGCATGCCTACAAGCTGAAGATGAGCTCGACCAAGTCCATGACCGGTCACCTCCTCGGCGCCACCGGCGCCCTCGAGGCCCTCGTCTGCGTGAAGGCCATCAACGACAACTTCTACCCGCCCACCATCAACTACCACACCCCCGATCCCGACTGCGATCTGGATGTCGTGCCCAATACGGGCGTCGAGGCGCCGCTCGACATTGCGATGACCAATACGCTCGGCTTCGGCGGCCACAACTCCTCGCTCATCGTCCGCCGTTACGCCTGATGAGCCGGAGAGCCGCCGCGGACCCTTCGGGCGACGCGGCGGCCCTTTCCCTTTTAGAGCCTGTCCGCGGGCACTCCCCGCCTGACGAAAGGATTCCCATGTACGATCAAGAAGTCATCAAAACCGTCCTGCCGCACCGCGACCCCTTCCTCTTCTGCGACCGCGTGATCGAGGCGACCCCCGAGCGCATCGTGGCTGAGGTTGACTACGGACCCGAGCGCTACTTCTTCAAGGGCCACTTCCCGTCCTATCCGGTCTGCCCGGGCGTGATCCTGGTCGAGTCCATGGCCCAGTGCGGCGGTGCCGGTTACCGTCTCGCCGCGGTCGACGAGGAGAAGAAGCTCTTCCTTTTCGCCAAGCTGATGGAGGTCCGTTTCGTCAATCAGGTCCGCCCCGGCGACACCGTCCGCTACGAGATCGAGACGATCAAGGCCACCGGCCGCCGTCTCGAGCAGAAGGGTGTCGGCGTCATCGTCGGCAAGACCGACCGCCATGGCAAGCCCATGGTCGCCGTCGAGGCCCAGTGGTTCTGCCTCGTCGTCCCCGAAAACTCCCTCTCCGGCGCCAACTGAGCGCCTTCACCCTCTCCAGGAAGGAATCTTCCCATGTCCGAAGCTCCCAAAGTCCGCGGCGGTCTCTGCCTGAATGTCGACGGCGAAGGCTGCAAGCGTTTCACCGACCGCTACATTGCCCGCGAAAAGGCCCTGCCCCCCATCCAGAACGGCCCCAAGAGCGTGCTCGTGCTCGGCTGCTCCGGCGGCTACGGCCTGGCCTCGCGCATCGCCGTTGCCTTCGGCGGCCCCAGGGCCGAGACCCTCGGCGTCTCTTTCGAGCGCGCCCCGACCGACCGCAAGGCCGGCTCTCCCGGCTGGTACAACAACGAAGCCTTTGACGCCGCAGCCAAGGCCGACGGTCTCAAGGCCTTCACCCTCTCCGCCGACGCCTTTGCCGACGAGACCCGCGAAACCGTCGCCCGCCTCGCCGCCGAGAATGGCTTCGCGCCCTTCGACCTGGTCGTCTACTCCCTCGCTTCGCCCCTGCGCACCGACCCCAAGGACGGCGTGACCTACCGCTCCGCCATCAAGCCCATCGGCAAGCCCCATGTCGCCCGTACCCTCGACATCATGACCTGCGAGATGAAGGAGGTTTCCGTCGAGCCCGCCACCGACGACGAAATCAAGGCCACCGTCAAGGTCATGGGCGGCGAAGACTGGGTCATCTGGATGGACTTCCTCCGTGACCGCGGCCTCCTCGCCCGGGGCTGCAAGACCGTCGCTTACTCCTACATCGGCCCCAAGTGCACGCAGGAAATCTACCGCAGCGGCACCCTCGGCCGCGCCAAGGAGAATCTGGAGGCCGCCGCCAAGACCATCACGGCCGCCCTCGCCCCGCTTGGCGGCGTCGGTGTCGTCTCGGTCAACAAGGCCCTCGTCACCCGCGCCTCGGCCGTGATCCCTGCCATGCCTCCCTACATCTCCTGCCTCTTCAAGGTCATGAAGGAGAAGGGGCTCCACGAGGACTGCCAGGATCAGATCGACCGCCTCCTCCGCGAATTCCTTTACCGTCCCGACGGCACCATCCCCACCGACTCCGAAGGTCGCGTCCGCATCGACGACTGGGAAATGCGCCCCGAGGTCCAGGCCGCCGTCGACGAACTTATGGAGAAGCTCTCCCCCGAGAACGTCGAGGCCCTCACCGACATCGCCGGTTACCGCACCGACTTCCTTGCGCTCCACGGCTTCGAAGGCTGAGCGTAAGCCCGCGCGGCACGAATGCGGCCCGGATGCCCGGGCCGCTTTTTTGTGCCCGCGGCCTTCCCCGCGGCGGTCGGCGCGCGGCCGGCCTTTCCGCCGCTTTGCGCGAAAAGCGGTCGTGCGGGCTAGGCGCCGCCTGCGGAATCGGCTATAATACCGATATCAAACGAAAGAGGTTCCTATGTCAGAACTGTCCATGGATCTGATCCGCCGGGCCGCCGAGACGCTCAAGGCCGTCGCCCGCCGCACGGATATGATTTTCGCTCCCAAGCTCTCGGTCAACAGCCAGGTTTACCTCAAGACCGAGAATCTTCAGATTACCGGCTCCTTCAAGGTCCGCGGGGCCTTCTTCAAAGTCTCCACCCTCACCCAGGAAGAGCTCGACCACGGCATCGTCGCCTGCTCGGCCGGCAACCACGCCCAGGGCGTGGCCCTCAGCGCTCAGCGCGCCAAGGCCAAGGCCATCATCTGCATGCCCGATATCGCCCCGATCTCCAAGATTGAGGCCACCAAGAGCTACGGCGCCGAAGTCCATCTGGTGCCCGGCACCTACGATGACGCCGGCGCCTACGCCAAGGGGCTCTGCGACGAACGCCACATGACCTTCGTCCATCCCTTCGACGATCCCAAGGTCATCGCCGGCCAGGGCACCGTCGGTCTGGAGATCCTCGAGCAGCTGCCCGATGTCGATGCGGTCCTCGTGCCGGTCGGCGGCGGCGGCCTCATCTCCGGCGTCTCTTACGCCATCAAGCATCTCAAGCCCTCCTGCAGGGTCTACGGCGTGCAGGCGGCCGAGGCCCCCTCCATGCTGCGCTCCATCGAGGCGCAGGACAAGCTCACCCTCTCCACCGTCAACACCTTCGCCGACGGCATCGCCGTCAAGCACCCCGGCGACCTCACCTTTGAGCTCGTCAATCAGTATGTCGACGGCATCGTCACCGTCTCCGAGGACGAGATCGCCGCCGCCATCCTCTTCCTGATCGAGCAGCGCAAGCTCGTCTGCGAGGGTGCCGGCGCCGTCACCGTCGCGGCCATGATCTATGACCGCATCCCCGAGCTCCGCGGCAAGAAGGTCTGCTGCGTCCTCTCCGGCGGCAATATCGACGTCAATATCCTCAGCCGCGTCATCTACCGCGGCCTCCAGGCCAACGGCCGCCGCACTGAGCTCCGTCTGGCGCTGCCCGACAAACCCGGGCAGCTCGCCGCCGTCACCGCCATCATCTCCAGGGCCGGCGGCAACGTCATCGGCGTCTCCTACGGCCCCTCGGCCATGGAAACGGCCCTCGCCTCCTGCGTCCTCAGCCTCCAGCTTGAGACGCGCGACTTCGAGCAGATCGGCCGCATCCACATGGACCTTGAGGCGGCCGGGTACACCCTGGTCCGCTGATTCACCCTCTCTCGGAGAGCCGGATGCTCGAACTGACCGACGCGACCTTCCTCTACGCCCCCGGCCGCGGCATCGACGGAGCCAACCTCCGCGCGGTGTCCGGCGAGTGCGTCGGCGTGATCGGCCCCAACGGCGCCGGCAAGAGTACCCTCCTGGGACTCGCCGCCGCGGCCCTCGTGCCGCAGTCCGGACGCGTCCGTCTCACGCTTACCGACGCCGGCGGCCGAGGCCGCCAGCGTCGCTATGATTCCGACATCGGCATCGGTTACCGGCGCCACGTCGGCTATCTGCCCGAGCGCGCCCCGGTCTGTCCCGAGATGACCGTCGCGGGCTATCTCCGCTTCCGCGCCGCCCTGCGCGGCGAGAGCTTCCTGCGCGTCCGCCGCCGCGTCGAGGACATTCTGGAGCGCTGCGCTCTGCGGCCGCTGCGCAAGACCCGCCTGGCCGGTCTCTCCTTCGGCGTCATCCGCCGCGTGGCGGTGGCTGAGGCGATGCTCACCCATCCCGCCCTCCTGGTGCTGGACGATCCCTTTGCCGGCGCCGACCTGGCCTTCCGCGAGTCTTTCGCGGAGCTCCTCCGCGCCGTCGCCCAGCGTTCCTGCGTCCTGATCGGCGGCCATGACCCCGAACTCCTCGCGACCTGCTGCAACCGCTTTGTCCTGGTCGAGCGTGCCCGCGTCACCGCCGTCGTCGACGACTACGGCGAGGCCGTCGGGCGCCTCCGCGAGGCCGAGGCCCGGCCCGCCGCCGAGGAGGTCCCGGCGCCGGGCCGGAAGGGAGGCCGCCCATGATGCCCCTCACCGTCGCCCGGCGCGACTTCAGCCGCCTCTTCCGTTCCTCCCAGGGCGTTCTGGCCCTCTTTCTGGCGCTGGTCGGCGGCAACGGCCTCCTCCTCTTCCTCCTGCGCCGCGCCGAAGGCACTGCCGAATCCTTCGCCTCCCTTCTCGGGCTCACCGTCTCCTTCGGCATGCCCCTCCTGGCCGCCGCGGCTGCCTCGCGCGGGTTTACCCGCGACCGCGAGAGCGGCATGATGCGCCTCATGTTCTCCACGCCCGTCCGCGCCCGTACCTGGGTCCTCGGCAAGGCCTTCGCCTCCTGGTGGCTCCAGTGCCTCTATCTTATCGCCATGGGCGTCTGCGGGTGGATTCTGGCCCGTTGGGGGCTGCCCGCCGGGGCCGAGCTTCCCGGCATGTGGGAGGGCTACCTCTTCGCGGGCGTCATGCTGGTCCTGCAGGCTCTCCTCTGGGCCGGCGTCGGGACCTTGGTCTCCCTGCTCACCTTCGGTGCCGCGGCGGCGGCCTTCCTCACCCTGCTCATCTGCGCCATTGTGCCGCCCTGCTTTGCCTGGGCCACGGCGGCGGTCTTCCCCGAGCTGCAGACCCAGTGGGCCTGGCTCCCCATGCAGGAGGCCGTTTACGACAGCGCCGGCGGCATCTTTGACCTCCGTCTGGCCGTCGGCTGCCTCTCCTTCGCCGCCGTCATGCTCTATGCCGCGGGTTTCCTCTTCGATGCCCTGCGCGTCTGCGGAAGGGAACGCTGAGCGATGGTCTCCGAAACCGTCCTCGACAGCCTCCGCCAGGCTTTCGCCGCCGGCCGTCCGGCCAACGGCTACATTGTCCTCGGCCCCGTCCGCTCCGAAGGCACCCAACTCGCCGAATGGCTCGGCCGCCACCTCCTCGGCGACCTCCCCACCGTCGCCGAACACACCCATCCCGACATGCCGTGGTTCGAACCCGTCAAGAAGAGCCGCGTCATCGACGTCGAGACGATGAAGGAGAAGATCCTCCCTTTCCTCCAGCAGACCTCCCTCTCCGGCGGCTGGAAGATCGCCGTCATCGTCTCCGCCGACCGCATGAACTCCGCCGCGGCCAATGCCTTCCTCAAGACCCTCGAGGAGCCTGCCCCCAAGACCGTCTCCCTCCTGCTGGCCGATTCCCCCGACGACTTTCTGCCCACAATCGTCTCCCGCTGCCAGGTCATCCAGGCCGGCGGTGACCGCCGCCTCCCCGAGCCCTGGCGTACCCGCGTCCTCGGGCTCCTCGCCCGCGAGGGCCGCAAGGGTGTCTGGGAGGCCGCCTGCCTGGCCGACGGGTTCTGCGCCGTCCTCGACGATATGGCCGCCGCCGCCGAAAAGGAGGTCACCGCCGGAGTCCGCGCCAACGACGCCATCGACACCGACAAGGACGTCCTCACGGCCATGGTCGCCGCCCGCGCCAAGGCGCTCCGCGCCGAACTCTTCCTGACCGTCGAGCAGTGGATGGGCGACCTCATTCGCCTCCGTGCCGGCGGCGGGGAGGCCCCGCTGCGCTTTCCCGAATACCGTTCCGTCCTGGCCGTCCAGGCCGCGCGTCATCCCCTGGCACGCCTGTTGGACAATCCCGCGCTGCTCGACACGCTGCAGACCTGGCTCGAGCGCAACATCCCGCCGGCCCAGATCCTGCCCTACTGGACGGACCGCTTCTATCTCTGAGGTACCCGCTATGAAACTGCTCCTGCTCAATGGCCCCAATCTCCGCCTCCTCGGCACCCGCGAACCCGAAATCTACGGCCGTTTCACCCTGGCCGACGCCGAGGCCCTTGCCTGTGAGACCGCCGAACGCCTCGGCGCCGAGATGGACTGCTTCCAGAGCGACATCGAGGGCGAGCTCGTCTCCGTCATCGGTGCGGCCCGCGGCGAATACGACGGCATCGTCATCAATCCCGCCGCCTACACCCATACCTCCGTCGCTCTCCGCGACGCCATCGCCGCCTCCGAACTCCCCGCCGTCGAGCTCCATATCTCCAATACCCACCGCCGCGAGGAATTCCGCCGTGTCAGCTTCACCGCCCCCGTCTGCGTCGCGCAGATTCAGGGCTTCGGCCTCAAGGGCTACGAACTCGCCGTCGAGGGCCTCGTCGACTTTATCCGCGCCAACGGCAAGGAGGCCGCAAAATGAGCCCTTGGTACACCGTCCTTCCCCTGGCCTACCTCATCGGCGCCATTCCCTTCGGCCTCCTCATCGGCCTCGCCCGCGGGACCGATATCCGCACCGTCGGCAGCCGCAATATCGGCGCGACCAACGCCTTCCGCTGCCTCGGCGCCAAGTGGGGCATCCTCGTCTTCCTCCTTGACATGGTCAAGGGTCTCACCGGTACCCTCTGCGCCTGGCTCCCCCTTCTCTGGCTCGCACCGGAGGCCTACGGCCCCTGTGACCTGCTCCTCTTCCGCGTCCTCGGCGGCGCGGCGGCCATGATCGGCCACATCTTTCCTATTTACCTGAAATTCCGCGGCGGCAAGGGCATCTCCACGGCCCTCGGCCTTCTCTTCGGCGTCGCCCCCGCCGCCGCCGGCATCGGCTTCGGCGGCTGGGTTATCCTCTTCGTGCTCTCGCGGTATGTCTCGCTGGCCAGCTGCCTGGCGGCGGTCATTGTCGGCACGGTGGTCTGGACGCCGCTTTACGGCGGCGTCCCCCGCTGGTTCCCGATTCTGATCACGGTGCTGGCCGTCCTGGCCGTCCTGAAGCATGCCAAGAACATCGTCCGCCTCGTCCGCGGCACGGAAAACCGGTTCGCCTTCACCGCGGCGCAGCGTGCCGCCCGTGACGCGGGCAAACAGAAAGGGGAGGTCTCCGAATGAACATCGCGGTTATCGGTGACGGCGGATGGGGCTCTGCCATCGCCTCCATGCTTGACGCCTACGGGCACAACGTCACCGTCTGGGGGCCCTTCCCCGACTACATCGACGAAGTCCGTTCGACCCGTCAGAACCCCCGTTACCTCCCCGGCATCATCTTCTCCGAGAGCCTTCGCTGGACCTCGGACCTGAAGACCTGCGTCCCCGATGCCGACGTCGTCGTCCTGGCCTCCCCCTCGAAGTTCTACAAGGGCGTCTGCGAACAGGTCGCGCCCCTCCTCGACAGGGTCAATACCATCGTCGTCAGCCTCACCAAGGGCGTCTGCCCCGTCACCTGCCAGCGCATGAGCGAGGTCGCCCGCAGCGTCCTCGGCACCGACCGCGTCGTCGTTCTCTCCGGCCCCTCCCACGCCGAGGAGGTCGCCCGCCGCATACCCACGGCCGTCACCTGCGCCTGCGAGGACTATGACCTCGCCGTCACCGTCCAGCACCTCTTCAACGGCCCCCGCTTCCGCGTCTACACCACCGACGACGTCGTCGGTGTCGAGATCGGCGGTCTCGTCAAGAATGTCCTCGCCATCGCCGTCGGCGCCTCGGACGGTTTCGGCTTCGGCGACAATACCCGCGCCGCCCTCATCACCCGCGGTCTCGCCGAGATGACCCGCCTCGCCCTGGCCATGGGCGCCAAGCGTCAGACCCTCAGCGGCCTTGCCGGCATCGGCGACCTCATCGTCACCTGCACCTCCGAGCACAGCCGCAACCACACCGTCGGCCGCCGCCTCGGCCGCGGCGAATCCATCGAGGCCATCACCGGCTCCATGCAGATGGTCGCCGAAGGCGTCGACAACGCCCGGCTCCTCCATGAGCTCGCCGTCCAGTACGGCGTCGAAATGCCCATCTCCAATCTCGTCTACAGAATCTGTTACGAATCCCTCGCAACCGACGACGCCGTCATGATTCTCATGGAGCGCGCCGTCAAGCCCGAATAACGAAAGGAATCCCCCATGGCCGTCATCGGCGTCATCCCCTCCCGCTGGGGCTCCACCCGTTTCCCCGGAAAACCCCTCTCGCCCATCCTGGGCAAACCTCTCATCCGCTGGGTCGTCGAAGCCGCCAGGCGCGCCAAGCGCCTCGACCGTGTCCTCGTCGCCACCGATGACGACCGTATCCGCGAAGCCGTCGGCGACGCCTGCGGCGTCGTCATGACCGACAGCGCCCTCCCTTCCGGCACCGACCGTGTCGCCGTCGCCGCCCAGGCCGGCCCCGCCGACATCGTCATCAATATCCAGGGCGACGAGCCCCTCATGGATCCTGCCCTCATCGATGCCCTCGCCGAGCGCATGATCAGGACCGGCGAGGAGATGGCCACCGCCGCCTGCCCCATCCGCACCCCGGAGAACCTCATGGCCCGCACCGTCGTCAAGGTCGTTCTCCGCGCCGACGACAGCGCCATCTACTTCTCCCGTCTTCCCATCCCCTGCCGCCGCGACGGCGACCCCGACCTGAGCTCCGGCCTCTACTGGCGCCATCTCGGCATCTATGCCTACCGCGGCGACTTCCTTGCCCGCCTCATCGCCACGCCGCCCTGCCCGCTTGAGAAGACCGAGTCTCTCGAGCAGCTCCGCGCCCTCTGGCTCGGCGGCCGCATCGGCGTCATCCGCTGCGAGGATGAAGGCGTCGGCGTCGACACGCCCGCCGATGTCCCCGTCGTCGAGAAACTGCTCCGGGAGCGCCTCTGAGATGGGCCTCGCGTCCGAGCTCTTCGCGGCCGTCCCCAAGCGGCACAACTGCGCCCAGGCGGTCATGGCCGGCTGCGGCGACCCTGACCGCGTCGCCGAAATGGCGGCCTGCGGCGGCGGCCGCGCGCCCGGCGGACTTTGCGGCGCCCTTCATGCCGCCATGCTCATCCGCCCCGACCGCGCCGAGGCGCTGCGCCGGGCTTTCGGCGAAGCCGTCGGCGACGTGACCTGCCGCGGCATCAAGACCGGAACGGGCACCCCCTGCGCCGTCTGTGTCGCCACGGCCGAACGGCTGCTTGAAACCCTGTAACCACAATCCAATCCGAAAGGTTTAACCGTACCATGGATATTATCGCCACCGACAACGCTCCCGCCGCCATCGGCCCTTACTCCCAGGCCGTCCGCGTCAACGGCATGCTCTTTGCCTCCGGGCAGATTCCCGTCGACCCTGCCACCGGCATCATCCCCGAGGGCATCGCTGCCCAGGCCGAGCAGTCCTGCCGCAATGTCGGCGCCCTTCTGGCCGCAGCCGGCCTCGGCTTCGAGGATGTCGTCAAGACGACCTGTTTCCTCGCCGACATCGCCGACTTCGCGGCCTTCAACGAGGTCTATGCCCGCTACTTCGTCTCCAAGCCCGCCCGTTCCTGCGTCGCCGTCCGCGACATCCCCAAGGGCTGCCTCTGCGAGATTGAAATCCTCGCCAAAACCCGCTGAAAACCGCGCCAACCTCTGCTTCCCCGAAGGAAAACCGTGCCATGACGCCCTTTTGGGGACATAAAAGACCGCAAATCCCTGTCACACTGCATTTTCCGCTTGCAAAAACCTCCCCGAAAGCCGCATAATAGCGTCGTCGGGCGGATTTCCCGCCCGGACGCATAACACAAAAGGAGTCATACACACCATGCCCAAAGCCCCCAAGAAGCCCATGACCAAGGCCGAGATCGTCGAAGCCGTCGCCAAGGAAGCCGGCACCACCAAGGTCACCGTCGAGACCGTCTACAACGCCCTTGTCACCGTCACCGGCAAGTGCGCCAAGAAGGGTCCCTTCACCCTCCCCGGCCTCGGCAAGTTCACCGTCGTCACCCGCTCCGCCCGTACCGGCCGCAATCCCCGTACCGGCGAAGAGATGAAGATCCCTGCCAAGAAGGCCGTCAAGTTCACCCTCTCCAAGAACATCAAGGACAAGATCCTTGACTGAACGGCATGCGCCGCGTACAAAGAAGGCCCCGCTTTGCCGCGGGGCTTTTCTTTGTCATGTGGCGTCGCCCCGTCTGTGACTCGCCTGCGGCCCGTCTGCAGGCGCCGTCGTCTTGGCCAGGCTTTGGTCCCTCCCCGGCGTATGCGGTCAGCACCCGTCCGTCACCCTGCCTTAAATTGTGGCTTGACTTTGCTTTGTGGGGTGTGGTATTATCACCGGACTTTTTGAACCCCTTTTATTCATTTGGAGGATCGAGCGATGGGAACAGGTCGTACCCTTAATAAGAAGCCGGCTACGCGTCCGGTGAAGTCTGCCGGTGAACGTCGCCGCCGTGATGCCGTTCAGCGCAAGCGTCTGGTTGCCCTGGGCATGGACGAGGCCGTCGTGTCCAAGCTGAACGCCGTGCAGATCCGCGATTATCTGCGCACCCCGGCGAAGACGCGCGCGGCTTTCGCGAAGTAAGCGGCAGTCCGTCACAACGAGCGAAGCACATCCGCGGCGCAAGCGCGGGTGTGCTTTGTTTTTTCAGCAGGGAGGGACGTTCGTATGGCGAGGGAGTTTCTGGATCGGCTGGCGGCGCGTCGGGTCTTCGGGATCCGTCCGGGGCTGGAGACGATGTCGGCGCTGTGTGAGGCGCTGGGGCATCCGGAGCGGGAGTTCGCGGTGATCCATATCGCGGGTACGAACGGCAAGGGGAGCGTGGCGGCGCTGTGCGACGCGGCGCTGCGCGCGTCGGGTTACCGCGTGGGGCGCTATACATCGCCCCATCTGGTGCGGGTGAACGAACGGTTCACGGTCGACGGGGAGGATGTCTCGGATGAGACGCTGGGGCGGGCGTTGGACCGCGTGGAGGCGGTGTGCGCGGCCAAAGGGCTGGAGCCGACCTTCTTTGAGGTGCTGACGGCCTGCGCGTGGGTGATTTTCCAAGAGGCCGGGGTACAGCTCGCGGTGGCCGAGGTCGGCATGGGGGGCCGTTGGGACGCGACGAATACGATTGAGGCGCCGCTGGTGTCGGTGATTACCCATGTGGCGCTGGACCACTGCGCGATTCTGGGCGACACGCTTGAGGCCATCGCGGGGGAGAAGGCGGGGATCGTCAAGCCCGGCCGTCCCGCGGTGATGGGCGCGATGGATCCGCTCGCAAAGGCGGTGATCTCGGCGAAGGCCGCGGACTGCGGGGCGCCGCTCCATGACGCGTCGGAGGAAATTTCCGTGGCGGTGTCGCGGCGGACGGTGCACGGTCAGACGCTGACGTGCGAGTCGCCGCGCGGGACCTATCCGGCCGGCCTGACGCGTCTCACGGGGACCTATCAGACGGAGAACGCGGCGACGGCGCTCTGCGCCTTGGAGCGCCTGATGGAGCAGGGGCTGGAGATTCCGCCGAAGGCTTTCACCGAGGCGCTGCGCACGGTGCGGTGGCCCGGCCGGTGCCAATTGATCGCGTCCGACCCGCCGACCTTCCTGGACGGCGGCCACAATCCCGACGCGCTGCGGGCGCTCCGTGAGTCGCTGAAGTCGCTCCACGTGCGGCGTCGGGTCGCCCTGGTCTGCGGCTTCTGCGGGGACAAGGCGGTGAAGGACGCGCTGCACGAGATTGCGCCGCTCGTCGAGGCCGCGTGGACGACGCGGATCGCCAATCCGCGCACCCTGCCGGCCGAGGAGACGGCGGTGTTGGCGCGCGCGGCGGGCATCCGCAGGGCGGTGCCCGCGGAGAGCCTGGAGGCGGCGCTGGAGGCAGCCTCCGATTGGGCGCAGGGATGCCAGGGGACCGTGGTCATCTGCGGTTCGCTTTTCCTCGTGGGCGAGGTGCTGGCGCTACGCGGCGAGGACGGCGGGGCTGAGGGGCTGGACCCGAGCGAGGCGGTCCGTGCGCCTTGACCCGCCGGTCAATACGGACATCCGCTGGATTTACGAAGACGCGCGGATGATCGTCCTGGACAAACCCGCCGACCTGCCGGTACACAGCAGCGGCAGTTACCGCCTGCATACCCTAGATACGCTGCTGAAGCGCTACCGGCCAGCCGACACGATCCATCTGATTTCGCGGCTGGACCGGGAGACGAGCGGGTTGGTGCTGGTGGCGAAGGACCGCGTGACGGCGGCTATCCTGGGGAAAACCCCGAAACGCAAGATTTATGAGGTGTTGGTGGAGGGGCTCTTTCCCGCGGGACGCTACGCGGCGGTGGGGGAGATTCACCGGACCAATGAGCCGCCGGTTTATTCGATGCGGCGGCTGGACCATGCGTCGCTCCTGAGTGCGATGCCGGAGAGCCTTTCGCCCGACCGCGGGGCGGCGACGTGGCTGGAGGCGGTCGGACCGGGCCCGTGGCCGGGGACGACGCGGCTCCGGGCGGAGTTGGTGACGGGGCGGACCCACCAGATCCGTGCGACGCTCCGCACGCTGGGCTATCCCGTGGTGGGCGACAAGATCTACGGCCCGGACCCGGAAATCTTCCTGCGGTTTCGCGAGGGCACCCTCACGGAGGCCGACAGGACGGCCCTGCGTCTCCCCAATCAGGCTCTCCGCGCCGTGGTGCTCTCCTTCAACGGCTTCACCTTCCGCTCCGTCCGTCCGCCCCTGGGGGCTCCGGATATCACAGAGATGTGGCCCATCGGGTGAGGCGCCCGTGCGGGGTGGGGGCTTTTTTGGTAAAATCCGAGCCCAACACTTCGGAGGAGCAACTATGGGCGGCTTTTTTGGTGTCGTTTCGCAGCAGACCTGTGTTTCCGATGTATTTTTCGGCACGGACTACCATTCGCATATGGGTACCGTGCGCGGCGGCATCGCGGTTTTCGCGGGCAACGCGTTTCATCGTTCGAGTCACAATCTGGCCAACGCGCAGTTCCGCGCGCGCTTTGAACGGGCCGCGACGAGGTTCGCTGGCCTTAACCCCCATTATGGCCTGGGCGTCATCAGCGATCAGGACGATCAGCCGATCTTCGTGCAGTCGCACCTGGGTCGGTACGCGTTGGCGCTGGTCGGCCTGGTGACGAACCTTCAGGAGTTGGCCGAGCAGTTGCTCAGGGACAACCGCGGCCACTTCTGCGCGTTGGGCAAGGACGGCGAACTGAACGCGCTGGAAATCCTGACGATGCTGATCAATACGCAGGATACCTTTGAGGATGGTCTGCGGTATGTGCAGGAGCATGTGGAGGGGTCCGCGTCGCTGCTGCTGCTCTCGGACAAGGGCGTTCTCTACGCCGCGCGCGACCGCTTCGGCCGCACGCCGGTGATTCTGGGCCGCCGCGAGTCGGACGGTGCCGTCGCGGTGACGATGGAGTCCTGCGCTCTGTCGAACCTGGGCTACGCCTATGACCGCGACCTGAAGGCCGGCGAGGTGGTGGCCATCACGCTCGACGGCGTGCGGACGCTGGTCGAGGGCCATGAGGAGCAGGCGATCTGCTCTTTCCTTTATGTCTATTACGGTTATCCGGCGAGCACGTACGAGAATGTCGGCGTGGAGCGCGTCCGCTACCGTTGCGGCGCCTATCTGGCGCGCCGCAATCCGGTGGATGCCGACATCGTGGCGGGCATTCCGGATTCGGGTGTGGCGCACGCGTTGGGGTATGCCTTTGAGAGCGGGATCCGTTATGCCCGGCCCTTCGTGAAATACACGCCGACCTGGCCGCGCAGCTTCATGCCGCCGGATCAGAGCCTCCGTCAGAAGATCGCCAACATGAAGCTTCTGCCGGTGCCGGAACTCATCCGCGACAAGCGTCTGGTCTTCTGCGACGACTCCATCGTGCGCGGCACGCAGCTGCGCAATCAGGTGAAGCGCCTCTTTGACGCCGGGGCGAAGGACATTCATGTCCGCATCGCCTGCCCGCCGCTGATTTACAAGTGCAAGTTTCTCACCTTCTCGCGCACCGAGAGCGTGATGGACCTAATGACGCGCCGCATCATTCAGGAGATCGGCGGGAGCGACGCGGATGTCGAGTCTTTCCGCGATCCTGACGGGGCGCCCTATAAGGCGATGGTCGAGGAGATGCGCCGCCGTCTGGGCATGACTTCGCTGGTCTTCGCCCGCGTGCCTGACGTGGAGAAGGCGATCGGCATCGGTCCGCGCATCTGCACCTACTGCTGGACGGGCGAAGACATTTCGCTCAGGGGCAACGGCGGCTGCAAGGGCCACTGCGCCTGCTGCGCCGAACGCTGCGCGATGACCCCCAAGGCCTAAACCCTGCCCCCAAGCCCCTCCTCGGTCACACCGCCATGGCCCGCAACAAGGTCCGCTTCATCGAACGCCTGGAGAGTTCCGTCATCCCGCTGATTCAGCAGGAGGGCGCGGACAGGAAGGTGACGGAGTTCTGGCCGAAGGTGCTGCTGGCGGTGCTGAAGGGGATTTCGAAGATCTTCGCCGGGGTGGTGTGGCTGCGGATGTGGTTCTTCCGCATCGGCGTGCTGCGCCGCTGGCCGCTGGGATGTCAGGTGATCAGCGTCGGCAACGTCACGGCCGGCGGCACGGGCAAGACTCCGGTGGTGGAGAAGTTCGCCCGCGAACTCACCAAGGAGGGGCGCAGGGTGGCGATTCTCTCGCGCGGTTACCGCCGCAAGGAGAAGCCCTTCCTGCAGCGCCTCTTCTCGTCGACGGACGAGCCGCCGCTGATCGTGAGCGACGGGCGGCGCGTGCTGCTCGATTCCGAGACGGGCGGTGACGAACCCTACATGCTGGCGAGCAATCTGCCCGGCGTAGTGGTGCTGGTGGACCGCAACCGCGTAAAGTCCGGCCGCTACGCGACGCAGAAGCTCGGCTGTGACACGCTGATTCTCGACGACGGCTTTCAGTATCAGAAGCTGCGTCACTCCCACGACATCGTGCTGGTCGACAAGACCAATCCCTTCGGCAACGGCAATCTGCTGCCGCGCGGCGTGCTGCGCGAGGGCATCCACAACATCCGCCGGGCCGACTTCATCTTCATCACCAAGTCCGACGGCAATTCCGAGGCGCTGCGCAAGCGCATTCGGCAGTACAATAACCACGCCGAAATCATCGAGTGCCGCCATGCGCCCAAGTGCCTGCGGAACGTTTACGGTCCGGAGACCCTCGATCTGACCTGGCTCAGGGGCAAACGCGTCGTGGCCCTCTCGGGTATCGCGGTGCCGCAGAGCTTCGAGAACTTTCTGCGCGGTTACGGTGCGGAGATCGCCGAGTGCGTCCGTTACGCCGACCACCACCGTTACGCCACGCAGGAAGTCATCAACGTGGTCAACCATACGGCCGACCTGGAGTGCGACGCGCTGATCACGACCGAAAAGGACGCGGTGCGTTTCCCGCGCCTGACGACGACGGCCGTGCCGGTCTATTACCTGCGCATCGAAATCGAGATTCTCAAGGGCGCCGACAGTTTCCGCGACGCGGTGCTCCATATCTGCTTCAAGGACGAACCCCGCGGGCACCGGGCCTCGGCCGAACCCGCCAAGGCCGCCCCGGCGAAACCCGTCACGGCTCAGGAGAAGGCGTGAGCGAGAGCCTTCCGACAGCTTCCGCCGCCGACGGCGCGGCGCCCGCCCCGCGTCCGCGCGGCAGGCTGCTGGGCAAGGTCGGTATCGTCAGCGCCATGACGGGCATCAGCCGCATCTTCGGTCTGGTGCGTGAGATGGTGATGGCCTGGTTTTTCGGGACGTCGACTCTCCAGAGCGCCTTCGTCATCGCCTTCCGCATCCCCAATCTCTTCCGTCGCCTTTTCGGTGAGGGGGCGCTCGGTGCGGCCTTTCTGCCGATCTTTGTGGAGGTGGAGAAGACGCAGGGACGCGAACGGGCCCAACGCTTCCTGGCGCGCATTCTGGGATTGCTTGTCTGCGCCCTGGGCGTGCTGGTCGGCATCGGCATCGCGGTCTCTTACGGCATCGAGGCGGCGTGCGGGGAGGGTTCGCGCTGGACCGAGGCCATGCCGCTGCTGCGCATTATGCTGCCCTACGCGGTGCTGATCTGCGCGGCGGCAATCGTGTCGGCGGTGCTGACGGTCCATGACAGGTTCGCGGTTTCGTCGCTGACGCCGGTCATTCTTAATCTCGTCTGGATTGCGGTGCTGCTGGGGGTCTGCCCCTTCCTGCCGGCGGAGGGTTACTGGCGCATCGGCGCGGTGAGCTGGGGCATCGTTCTGGGCGGTGCGGTGCAGATTCTCTTCCAGTTGCCCGAACTGAGGCGTGTCGGGTATCGGTTTCGGCTGAGCGTGACGGGGTGGGGGAGTTCGCCCTACATCCGTCAGGTGCTGCTGCAGATGGGCCCGGCCTCGCTGGGCATCGCGCTGGCGCAGATCAATATCTGTCTGGACGGCGTGCTGGCCTTCTACGGGGCGGCGTGGGCGCCGTCGGCGCTGGAGTACGCCGACCGCATCATCTATCTGCCGCTGGGGCTCTTCGCGACGGCCTTCGCCACGGTGCTGCTGCCGACCTACAGCCGCCAGGTGGCCGAGGGCGACACGGATGCGCTGAAGACGACGATGAACCGCGCGCTGCGGAGCCTGGCACTGATTATGATGCCGACAGCGATCGGTCTGATGGCGCTGGCCCTGCCTACGGTTGAACTCATCTACCGCCGCGGCGCCTTCGGGGCCGATTCGGCGGTCTGGACGGCGCGCGCGGTATTGGCCTACGCGCCGGGATTGCTCGTCTTCGCGCTGAACAAGGCGGTGGTGCCGGTCTTCTACGCGCTCAAGGATCTGCGCACGCCCGTGAAGGTGGCGTCGTGGTGTATCGGGGCGAACTGCCTGATGAACGTCTCCTCGGTAATCTTCCTGCCGGAGGGGTGGCGTCACGCGGGCATCGCCTTCTCGACGGTGATCAGTTCGGTGCTGAACTCCGTGGCGCTGGTGGCCATTCTGCGGCGCCGGGGCATGGCACCGGAACTGCGCAGCCTGGCGTCGGTGGGCACGCGCGTCCTCCTGGCGGCCCTCGCGATGGGCGGCGCGGTCTGGGCACTGCACCGTTTGCTGGCGGGCCATGTGCCGCTGATTGTCTCGGTGCCGCTCTGCGTGGCGGTGGGCGCGGCGGTCTATCTGCCGGCGGTGGCGCTCCTGGCGCCGAAGGCGACGCGCGAGGCCTTGGCCGATTTGCCGCTCCGCCGCCGCAGGACCTGACGGCGCGCGAAACCCGGCCCGTAACCCCGTCTCCCGGGGAGGAGCAAGGGGACGGGAACTCCTTAAATCCGTGTCAGCGCGTGAAAAATCGCAGCGCGCGGAAAAAGGGTTGACAGGGAGAGGCGGGCTTTGTTATTTTGTGCCCCACTTTTGCGCCTACGTAGCTCAGTAGGTAGAGCACTTCCTTGGTAAGGAAGAGGTCGCCGGTTCGATTCCGTTCGTAGGCTCCATTTTGCGTGAAGGTAGTTGACTCCTTGGGTGGGGTTATGCTACATTCGTGCGACTTCTTCACAGAAAAGCCGCCGCTAGGCAGCCGGAATGGGAAGGAGAGCGGTGATCCCGCGAGGGGTCAGTTGCGCCTACGTAGCTCAGTAGGTAGAGCACTTCCTTGGTAAGGAAGAGGTCGCCGGTTCGATTCCGTTCGTAGGCTCCATTACAACACCAAACCCAAACTTCTGCTCACAGGAGAAGAAAAATGGCTAAAGAAAACTTCGAGCGCGGCGATAAGGTCCACGTTAACGTCGGCACCATCGGTCACGTCGACCACGGCAAGACCACGCTGACCGCCGCTATCACCCACGTTCAGGCTCTCAAGGGCCTCTCCGCCGAAATCAAGTACGACGAAGTCGCCAAGGCCTCCGAATCCGCCGGCCGCCGCGATGCCAAGAAGATCGTGACGATTGCCACGGCTCACGTCGAGTACTGCACCCCGACCCGTCACTACGCTCACGTTGACTGCCCCGGCCACGCCGACTACGTCAAGAACATGATCACCGGCGCCGCCCAGATGGATGCCGCCATCCTCCTCTGCGCTGCCGATACCGGCGTCATGCCCCAGACCCGTGAGCACGTCCTGCTCGCCCGTCAGGTCGGCGTTCCCAAAATCATCGTTTTCCTCAATAAGATCGACCTCGTTGACGATCCTGAGCTCCTCGACCTCGTCGAGATGGAAGTGACCGAGCTCCTCGAGAAGTACGGCTACGAAGGCTCTCCCATCATCCGTGGCTGCGCCTATCCCGCCACCCAGGCCCAGAGCGCCGACGATCCGGCCTGCGCCTGCATCACCGAGCTCATGGACACCCTCGACAGCTACATTCCTGACCCGGTCCGTCTGGTCGATCAGGCCTTCCTGATGCCGATCGAAGACGTGTTCTCCATCGAAGGCCGCGGCACCGTCGTCACCGGCCGTGTCGAGCGTGGCACCATCAAGGTTGGCGAAGAAGTCGAAATCGTCGGCATCAAGCCCACCCAGAAGACCACTGTCACCGGCGTCGAAATGTTCCGCAAGCTCCTCGATCAGGGCCAGGCCGGCGACAACATCGGCACCCTGCTCCGCGGCACCAAGAAGGAAGAAGTCGAGCGCGGCATGGTTCTCGCCAAGCCCGGTTCGATCACCCCTCACACCGAGTTCACCGGCAACGTTTACGTCCTCACCAAGGAAGAAGGCGGCCGTCACACTCCGTTCTTCAAGGGCTACCGTCCGCAGTTCTACATCCGCACGACGGACGTCACCGGCGACATCACCCTCCCCGAAGGCACCGAAATGGTCATGCCCGGTGATAACATCAGCATCACCGTCAACCTGATCGCTCCGGTCGCTCTGGAAGAGAAGATGCGCTTCGCCATCCGTGAAGGCGGCAAGACCGTCGGCGCCGGCACGGTTGACAAGATCATCAAGTAAGATCTCCTCCTGTGAACAGCTGAGCCTGGGGCGGCAAGCCCCGCCCCAGGCTGCTTTTCCAAGACCCGGATCTTAACGCTTCGTAAGAAGGATTCATACGATGCCCCGCGAACTCGCTATTTTGGCCTGCACCGAGTGCAAGCGCCGCAACTACACGACGACCCGCAACAAAAAGACGCAGACCGAACGTGTCGAACTCATGAAGTTCTGCCCGTTTGAGCGCAAGCGCACGCTCCACCGCGAGACCAAGTAATCCTCGCCTCGCGGCTACTCCAAATTTTAGGGTGGTAGTTCAATGGCAGAGCAGCGGTCTCCAAAACCGCCAATGGGGGTTCGACTCCCTCCCACCCTGCCAATTTTCGGATGACGATCATGTTTGACAAAGTAAAACGGTTCTTCGGAGAGGTTGCCTTGGAAGCCAAGCGCATCGCCTGGCCGGCCCGCCGCGAACTGGTGGATTCCGCGATTGTGGTGCTTTGCTTCATCGTGATCCTCGCCGTGGTCATCATGTGCTGCGACGAAATCATCCGTACGGCCCTGAGGCTTGTCCTCGGCGGCCAGGCCTGATCAGGCCGTAACCCTCCCCTCTTCCCCGACAGGACAAACGACAATGTCTGAAATGCGCAAAGAATGGTATGTGCTGCAAGCCCTCACCGGTCAGGAGCAGAAGGCGCAGCGTCAGATTGTCGCCCAGGCGCGTACCGCCGGTATGTGCGGGTACTTTGACATCCCCGAGGAAGGCAAGCGCGGCGAGGTGCTCAACGACTTCAACGTGGTGGTCCCGACGGAGAAGGTCGCTGAGCTCAAGGACGGCAAGAAGCGCATCGTCACGCGCAAGCTCTGCCCCGGTTACGTCCTCGTCCACATGGCTCTCTACGCTGATGAAGCGCGTCGCCAGATCAACCTTGAGCTCTGGCAGTTCATTCAGCAGATTCCCGGGATCATCGGCTTCCTCGGCGGCACCAGCACCAAGCCCCGCCCGATCAGCGACGAACAGGCCGCTGACCTCTTGAACCGCGTCGAGGCCAAGGACACCAAGCCGAAACTCAAGGTCAATTTCCAAGTCGGCGAAACCGTGCGCGTGACGGATGGTCCGTTCATGAACTTCAACGGCACGGTTGAGCAAATCGATCCTGACAGCGGTCGCCTGCAGATATCCGTTTCGATTTTCGGACGCAGTGCCCCTGTTACGCTGGAATACTGGCAGGTTGAACGCATTGTCGATCACCCCGAAGGCGTCTGAGACGCCTTCGTTCTGTCTGTAGACACAGCGTCATGTTGACGGTCGTGCGTCTGTACCGGGCAAGGATCCCCGGGAGCGCGGCATAAAACACAAAGGTCACGAAAATGGCTAAAAAAGTTACTGGGATGATCAAGCTCCAGATTCCCGCCGGAGCCGCCAATCCCGCGCCGCCCGTCGGTCCGGCTCTCGGTTCGCAGGGCGTGAACATCATGGCGTTCTGCAAGGAATTCAACGCCAAGACCCAGGACAAGGGGGGGATGATCATCCCCGTGGTGATCACGGTCTACGCCGACCGCTCCTTCACCTTCATCCTGAAGAGCCCGCCCGCCTCCGCTCTCATCAAGAAGTTTGCCAACATCCAGAAGGGTGCCGGCAAGCCCAATACCGAGAAGGCCGGCAAGATCACCCGCGCCCAGATTGCCGAGATTGTCAAGATCAAGGCCGCCGATCTGAACGCGACCGATCCCGAAGCCGCTGCCCGCATGATTGAAGGCACCGCCCGTCAGATGGGCGTGGAAGTGGTTGACTGAGGAGCGTACGAATCATGGCTAAGCACAGCAAGAAGTATCAGGACGCCCTCAAGAAGGTCCCCCAGGCCGCCGTCTCCCTCGAAGAGGCCGTTGCCTTCATCAAGGCCAATCCGGGCGCCAAGTTTGACGAAACCGTCGATGTGGGTATCCGCCTCGGCGCCGATCCGACCAAGGGCGACCAGGCCGTCCGCGGCGTGGTGCATCTGCCCCACGGCACCGGTAAGCACGTCCGCGTCGTCGTCTTCGCCGCGGGCGACCAGGCCGATGCCGCCGTCGCCGCCGGCGCCGATGCCGTTGGTCTCGACGATCTGATTGAGAAGATCAAGGGCGGTTGGGTCGACTTCGACGTCGCCATCGCCACCACCGACGCGATGAAGCAGGTCCGCACCGTCGCCCGCGTTCTCGGTCCCCGCGGCCTCATGCCGAACCCGAAGACCGGCACCGTCACCGACGATGTGGCCGCCGCCGTCAAGGCCGCCCAGGCCGGTAAGGTGGACTTCCGCATGGACCGCACCGGCAACGTCTGCGTTCCCGCCGGCAAGCTCAGCTTCGACGCCGACAAGCTCGTGGATAACATCCGCGCGATCATCGACGCCGTCGAGCACGAGCGTCCCGCCGCGGCCAAGGGCGTCTTCGTCCGCAGCTGCACGATCAGCCCGACCATGGGTGTCGGCGTGCGCGTCATCGTTAAGGAGTAAGACCGATGTCCAATCAGAAGAAACGCCCCGAAGTCGTTGCCATCTACAAGGAAGTCTCTGAGTTCCTGACCGGCAAGGAATTTTCGTTCCTCCTCAATTTCGGCGGTCTTACCGTCGCGAAGATGTCTGAGCTCCGCCGCGCCCTCGCTGAGAAGGGTGCCGCCCTCATGGTCATCAAGAACACCTTCATTGCCAAGGTCGCCGCCGATCAGGGCATCACCTTCCCCGAAGGCGTTCTCACCGGCCCGACCGCGGTCATCACCGGCAACGGCGATATCGCCGACGCCGCCAAGACCGTCGTCGACTTCGTGAAGAAGAATGAGCAGTGCACCGTCAAGGCCGGCCTCATGGAGAAGAACGTCATCTCCGACGCCGAGGTCAAGACGCTCTCCGAGCTCATCTCCCTCGCGGCCCAGCAGGCCCGCCTGCTCGGCACCCTCCAGGCTCCCGCCTCCAAGATGGCCCGCGTCCTCCAGGCGAAGATCGACCAGGAAGGCGAAGGCTCCGCTCCCGCTTCCGCCGACGCTCAGTAAGCGTCGGCACCCTGCGGCCTAAACCGCCGTGTCGTAAAACAACCCAAAAATCCTCCCGGTCCCGAACCGGGCGGTTGCACAAAGAAAGAAGACTAACATGACCCAGGAAGAAATCATTGACGCCCTCTCCGGCATGACCGTGCTCCAGATCGCCGACCTCGTGAAGGCCCTCGAAGAGAAGTGGGGCGTTTCCGCCGCCGCTCCCGTCGCCGTCGCTGCCGCCGGTGCCGCTGCCGCTCCCGCCGAAGAGAAGACCGAATTCGACGTCATCCTCGCCGAAGTCGGCGCCAACAAGATCGCCGTCATCAAGGAAGTCCGCACCATCACCGGTCTGGGCCTCAAGGATGCCAAGGACCTCGTCGAAGGCGCTCCGAAGCCCGTCAAGCAGGGCGTCGCCAAGGACGAAGCCGCCAAGATCAAGGAAGCCCTTGAGAAGGCCGGCGCCAAGATCGAAATCAAGTAAGGTCCTCCCTTACGCGTTTCCCGAAAGGAGCCCGCGGCGACGCGGGCTCCTTTCTTCTTCCGGCAATCCTGCGCGGCCTCGCTTGTCGGGCAGGGGCCTACACCGGACTACAGGGCGGGGAAAGGCGCCGGGGAGGGAGGTGCGGGGCAGGGCGCTGTGCTATACTCAGAGGCGGACGGGAGTCTGGGGTGACGGAGAGCACCTCTCCTTCCGGGTAAGATCTTTTCTGCCGCATATTCTGAATGAAGGAGTGAATTATGGCCGAGCAAAATCCTGTTCCCCCCGTCGCCGAAGAAGCCACCGAACCGAAGCGTCCCGGAATCGGCGGGATTCTGATCCGTTGGATTCTCTTTTTCCCGTCCCGTCTGCTGCAGCTCCACCGTATCCGCAAGCCGGCGTTCATCCGCTGGATCGCGAATCTCCTCGCGCTGCTCCTCAATCTCTGCTACTGGCTGATTCTCTTTGTCTGCCTGGGCGGTCTGGGGCCGACGGTCCGTTTCGTCGGCGTTCCGGTCGCCCGCAAGATCGGCATCCCGGTCACGATGGAGAGCTGCTCGGTGTGGCCGCTGGCCGGCACGGTTCGGATCGGCGGGCTGCGCGTCGACAACCCCGAGAGCTTCGTCACGGCTGACGCGGAGCGTTACGGCAAAACGCCGCTCCTTGAGCTGCAGGATCTCAATGTCAGCGTCGACCTGTGCGCGCTGATGAAGCAGGAGATACATGTCCGTGACCTGACCGTCTGCGGCACATCGCTCTTCTACGCACGCGACGCGAAGCTCGGCACCGACAATGTCAGCGCCCTCCTGGCGCAGTTCATGCCGCCGCCCGCCCCGCCCGAAGCGCCCGCCGAAGTACCTGTCGAAACGCCCGCCGAGGTGCCCGCGGGGCAGCCCGGCCCGACGCTCGGCGAACGCCTGAGCTCCACGGTTGACGCCGCCGAGAGCGCCATGGACAGGCTCTCCAACCTGCCAAAGTTCCGTATCGACAACCTGGACATCTCCGACAATTCGGTGAAGGCCTACCTCGATCTTGGCATTCCCGGCTTCAAGCCCGAGTTCACCCTGGCTCAGCCTCCGCTGAAACGCACCGACTATGACAACGCAGCCCTCGTGGCCGATGTCCGTGCCTTCTCCGAGACCCTCACCTCCGGCGGTCAGGGGCTGCTGGAGAATACGAAGGAGGAGCTTAGGGCCGCCGGTGAGGAGATCCGTCAGTCTGTCCGCGACGCGCTGGAAACCGATGACGCCGGGGCAGCCAAGAAGAATATCGAAGATACCGTCAAGGAGCTGAAGAAGTCCGCCGACGATCTCCGCAGCACCCTGAAGGGCCTCTTCTGACCGGAGGTCCTCCGTGAAGCTGTCCGTCCGTGATGTCCGAACCCTCTTCGCCACGCTCCTGGCTCTGGCCGTCATCTGCGGGGGTGTCGCCGCGCCAGAGCTTTACGCCCGTTACGGCGTCCGTCCCTTCGGTGCCGGTGTCGGACGGAGCGGACACGGCGGCGGTTCCGCTTCGCTGGGCCGCTACCGCGCCGTGCATCGGGAGCACCGCGCGCGCTATGAGGTCAACCGCGCCCGCGCCGATCTCAACGATCTGCGCCGCGAGGCCTCCCGCCGGAACATGGATTCGCACATGCGCGTCTTCAACGATCCCGACATGGACGGACTGGACCGTCTCAACGAGATGCGTCGCCGCATGGAGATGCAGGATGCCGTCAACCGGGCCGAACGGGAAGTCAACCGCTTAATCAACGCGTACAACCGCCGCGCGGCTGAACGCTCTCAGCGCCGTCGCGACCGTGAGCTCGGCATCGAACCGCTTCCCGGCACACCCCGCCGCGGCGGCAGCCTGCGCGACGACCTCCGCCGTGCCGACCGCGCCCTGCGTGAGGCCCGTGACGAACTCGATTCACCGCTGTAAACCCGTTCCCCGCGGCGCGGTTCTGTCGCCATTGGGATACGCCTCTTTGCAAAAGGATAGTGCCTATGTCCGCCAAATCCCGTACGTCGCGTCCGCGGAAGCCGAGGGCGAGGGGAAGTAACCCCGCCTTGGCCGCGCTGACGCTCATTTTCACCTGGCCCTCCCGTCTCCTCTTCCTGCGCCGTGTTGGCCGGGTGAGGGGACTGAGGGTCGTGTCCCGGCTCCTGGCCTTCGTGCTGAACACGGTGGTGCTGCTGGTCGAGTTGGCCTGCTTGGGGGCGTTGGGGCCGATCGTGACCTACGTGGTCTGTCCGGCGGCGAATGCCTTTCTGGACCTGCCGGTCTCCGTGGAGCGCTGTTCGGTGTGGCCGCTGAGAGGGTACGTCTCCGTCACAGGACTGCGCGTCGGCAATCCGAGATCCTTCGAGGCTGCCGATGAATACTATACCGAGACCCCGCTGGTGACCCTGCGCCGCGCCGTCGTCGACATCGGCGTCATGGACTTGCTGGCGGATCGGGTCACGATTGAGCGAATCGAAGCCGAAGGGCTCCGTTTCCTCTATGCCGTCGAAGGCGACGAATCCAACCTCGACGCCCTTCTGGTCCAAGCCGGTCTGAAGGGCGGCAGTGAACCCGAAGCCGCCGACGCGGGCGCTGCCGCGGATGCGCCAGGGGCACCTCCCGCGCCCGAGGCCGACGCGGAGTCTTCTCCCGAACCGCGCCTGCTCGCGTTGCGCCTGGAGGACAACAGCGTCACGATCCGCTATCCGTTGGTGGGGATGATGGCGACGCTGCCCGTCCCGCTGCCGCCGATGGATAGAGTCGATGAGGAGGGACAAGGCCTCTTCCGGACGCTGCAGACGACTGTTCGCGGCGTGAGGCAGGCCGTCTCCGTGACCGTCGGCGGCATCAGTACCGGCAGCCAGACCGTTCTGGATGCCGGCAGCGCCGTTTGGGACGGCGCCGGAACGGTTGGCGACGCGGCCCTGGATGCCGGCGGCGCTGTGATTGACGGGGTCGGTTCGGTCGGCGGCACTCTCGTCGACGGGGTCTTTTCGCTCTTCGGGTCCGACCCGAAGCCGGAATCGGAACCCGCGGAGCCCCCCGCGCCCGGCGCGGACGGCCGCTGACGCCGCAGGCCCGCGGAGGGTCCCCGGGAGAGGCGCGGATACCCGCCGAGGCCTGTTCCCGGGCCGCCGGAGTGGGCGTCGGAATGGCTCCGGACTGCGGAGGGATTCTACGGAAGAATCTGAAAACGCGTTGCCATTTGTTATTTTTTGACGGGTGTGATATAGTTACCCCCGTTTTCTAGACGGAGAAAGAATGTTTCGGTTTCTGAGTGCTTTGACAATCATGCTCTCCTGCTTGCTGACAGGCTGCTTTTCGTTTACGCCCGATGGGACGTATGACGTCAGCGTAGAGCAGCTTAAGCCCGGTGTGATTACCCCGCAGCTGCGCGTCGGGGTTAAGGTCCGCGTGTCTCTGGTGGCTTTGGGCGAATCTGTTTTCCAGGAGGAAATCAAAGAGGTCTCCGCCTCCGGCGACCTTGTTCTCCCGCTGATCAACAGCGTCCAGTGCGCCGGCATGACCATCGAGGAATTCCAGCGCACAATCACCGAGCGCTACAAAGAATTCTATCGTGATCCCGTCGTTTCCGCCTATTACGTGCCGATGTCCGAGGGCGGTTCATCCCCTTACGGTTCGGTGTTGGTGACCGGCAGTGTCGGTACGCCCGGTGTGGTCAATATTCCCCAGACCTGCGATCTCACCGTCATGCAGGCCCTTCAGGCCGCGGGCGGCTTGGGGATGTGGGCTGACAAGGGACGTGTTCGCCTGACC
The DNA here is from genome assembly GCA_944391065.1 of uncultured Kiritimatiellota bacterium. Taxonomy (GTDB): domain Bacteria; phylum Verrucomicrobiota; class Kiritimatiellia; order RFP12; family DVOR01; genus Spyradenecus. Next base: position 57,344 of record CALXSH010000006.1, read on the forward strand.
CGCAATCTGGCCGACGGCACCAAGCAGCGCCTGATTATTGACACCGAAAGCATCGGTACCCACGGCGATACGGCACAGAACGTGATTCTGATGCCGGGGGATGTGTTGTACGTTCCTGAAAGCAATTGGTAAGCAATCCCTTTACAATTTTACAATGTATGAAAGGAGAATTCTGATGAATCGTTCCCTGTTAGTTTACACGCTGGTGTTGGCCCTTGGGGCTACCTCCGCGTTTGCCGCGCTGAGCGCCCGCGACCTGGAGCCGGCCAACGTCAAGAGCGCCGTCGCCGCTCTCCCGGTCGCCCAGCGCCGCGCCTACACCGCTCAGGTTATTCAGGCCATCGGCGCGATGCCCGCCGATGCCCAGACCCGCAGCGCTGACATCGTCTCGGCCGCCCGCGCGGCCATCGGCGGTGCCTCCAACGGCGGCGCGACCGCCGTCATCGCCGAGGTCTTCATTTCGACGCCGATTGATCTGCTGCCGGGCGTGGCCGAGCTTCTTCAGCCCAACTTCTCGCAGGAAGTCAACGGCATGGACGACGCGCGGTATGACGCGTTCTGCACCGGCCTGATCAAGAACGCTTCCGAGGCCATTGAGATTTCCGGCGCCGACGCGCCGTCCACCCGTATGGCCATCCTCGTGGCAACTTTCGTCAAGGGCGCCAAGGACCCGGCCCGCGTGCAGGAGACCTACACCCGCGCGCTGCCGAGCTCCGTCTCTGAAGTGGCACCGACCCTTGTCGCCGCCGCCCTCTCCGGCAACGTCGATCAGCTTGCCGTCAGTGCCGGCGTCGATGAAGTCGCCGAGACGCCTGCCGATCCCGACACGGTCACCACGGCCGCCCCCGGCGAGTTGCCCTTCGATTCGCCCGCCCCTGCCGGCGATTCGACGGTCTCCGCCTCCGGTGAGGAGAAGCCCGTGGCCGTCCCGCTGATCGCCCGCTTCACCGACGATATTCGCGGTATGAATGCCGATGTCCATGCCGCCCTCTATTTCGACTGGGAGGCCGCCAACGTCAATGGCCAGGATGTCCTCGGCCGCGATGTTCCGATCCCGACCTACCCCGGTCTTGACGTGACGACCGTCCCCGGATTCGCCGAATACGCGGTCCCCGGTGGCGTCGACCTGGGGCGCTACAATACGCCCGCGGTCTCGCTCCCTGAAGCCAGCCCGGGATACGGCAATCAGTATATCGCCCCTGGGATGCCTTGAGCGTGTGTGTCGCAATGAATGAGGACTGAACAATGAAATACTCTCTGCTTACGCTTGGTCTGACGGTTTGCGGTCTCTTTGCCGCCAATACCGCCCGTGCTGCCCAGCCGGGTTTCCGCTTCGGCCGTGACCTCACCATGAACCCCGTCGTCAATGCCGGCATCTTCTGGGAATCCAACGCCCGCAACACGACGAGCGACGAAGAGTCCGGAGCCGGTTGGCGTGTCCAGCCTGCCGTCTCCTTCGGCTTCGCGGCCAACCGCACGACCATCGGCCTGAACGTCTTTTACACCCTCGAGCGCGGCTTTGACAGCGACGACGGCCAGGACTCCGACTCCTTCGGCGAATCGCTGACCATCAACCACCAGCTCTCCCGTAAGTGGACGGTCTCCGTCTCGCAGTTCTACCGTCACTCCGAGGATGACCAGTTCATCCCGGGCTTCGGTACCCTTTACGCTCCGACGATCGATACCAATGAAAGCGACAACTACGGTCTGACCGTCGGCGTCGGTTATCATCCGAACGATCGCTGGAACTTCTCCGGTACCGTCGGCTGGAATATGTCCGATTACAAGGGCTACAACGACGGCGACAGCCAGTCCCTCTCCGCCAGCGTGATGGTCGGACGTTCCGTCTTCGGCGGCCGGGCGAACTGGAATACCTCCTTCAGCATGGTCGTGGACGATCCGGATTACGGTGATACGTCCACGAGCTACACGCTCATGACCGGTTACGGCGCGCCGCTTTCCGCCAAGCTCTCCTGGAACGCGATGGTCGGTGTCGGCATCTATGACTACAGCGGCTACAATGACGACCTCGCTGTCGGCCCGAGCTACAGCGTCTCCGGCGCGTGGCGCGTCACCCGCCGCCTGGCCCTCTCCCTGGCGCTCTCCTCCAACTATCAGCCTGAATACGGCTCCCGTTACGAGCAGAAGTCCTACTACATCTGGAACCACTCCCTCACGGCCGGTGCCAACTATCAGTGGGACGATCGCAACAACACCCGTCTCGATGTTGCCTTCCGCTACGAGATGCACGTCAATGACGGCAACTACAGCGATGAAGGCGTCGCCGGGACCGCCGATTGCGATGACTACGAGCGTACCTACGTCAACGTCCGCCTGAGCCACTACTACAACGTCACCGAGAGCCTCTCCGTCTACGGTAGCGTCTCCTACAACAAGGATATGTACTCCGGCGACGATGACGACGATTCCGATGACTTCCGCGCGGATATCGGACTCTCCTACAGGTTCTGATAAGGGAGCCCCCCGACTGTGGTGCAGCTTCTGCTCACAAAGTTCTGGGTGCTTGCCCACCTTCTGGTGACGGCAGGCACCCTTTGCTTTTTCCCGGAGTCCGCCGGTTTGGCGCTCTGGGCCGCGGTCGCGTCGTTCATGGCGCTCCTCCTCCTGCCGCCGGTCCATACCGACGAGGGTTTTTTCTCGGCCCGGACGCGGGCTTGGCACGCGCTCAGGCGCGATGCCTTCTTCTACGCGTCGCTGCTGGCCGTGACTTATCTCGGCATTCAGTTGCTGAATGCGCCCCGTCTGCTCACCTTCGATCCGGAGCTGAAGCGGTGGGTTTTTGCGGCTGCGCCGCTGCCGCTCTTTCCCTCCTCGCTTGCGGGTGAGGGGGCTGGCCACTGGGCCGGTCTGATCGGCGGTCTGACGGCCGCCGTGGCGGTCCGCACCGTGCTGCCGCGCCGGCAGCGCGTCCTGCTGCTGACGGGGCTTGCGCTTTTGGTCGGCGCGGTCGGGACGCTGATTGCCCTGGCGCCGGGGGACATCTCCGACGCGCTCTTGGCAGGATGCGGCGGCGCCTCCGTGTGGGCGCTGGCGGCCTTTCTCATGGGCTGCGTGGCGATGGGCTTGGCCGTCGGGAGTTTTCTCGAGGGGCATCGGGTCTCGCTGGTCTTTACGCTGGTGGCGCTCTTCCTGGATTTCGCCGCTCTGGCGGCGATGGCCTTTCACGCCCTGTGGCTGGCGGTGGCCTTGGTCCTGGCGGTCTGGATTGTCTTCGTGCCGGTCGCGGTCCGCCTGAGCGCCCGTTTCCCGCGGATGGTGTGGATGCTGGTGCTGCTGCTGCCGCCGTTGGCCGGCGCTGCCCTGGGCCTCGTGGCCGACGGCGCGCTGGAGCCCCTCCTTGCGCTTTTCGAGCCCTCCTCCCTGAGTGAACCGATGGCGGCCTTCTGGGAGCAGTGGGGCTTTCGTTGCGGCTTGGCCACCCAGGTCTTCGGCGCCAATCCGATGCTTGGCATCGGCCCCGAGGGCTTCGGCGAGGTGGCCCGCTTCTTCGTCAAGGGCCGCGCGGAGTGGGCCCTCTGGAATGCCGGCGGCACCGGCGTCCCCTGCGATTTCATGCTGCTCCTGGCCGAACAGGGCATGATGGGCACCCTGCTGCTCCTGTTGCCCGGCGCCACCCTGATTGGGTCCCTGCTGATGGGTTCGGCCGAGGTCCTCCAAGACCGCCGCGGTCACTACAGTTATCGTTACGTTTTTGTTCTCTTCGGGTCCCTTCTCGGCGTGATTGGCGTCCTGCTCTTCTCGTTGATCGGGAACCCGCTTCACGCACCGCTGACCCTGTGCGTTTTTCTGACCGTTTGTGCATGTATGACGGGCTGGTTGCCCCGTCGCCGATAAAAGATAAGGACTTCCGCAATGGCTGATACCAAGGAAAAGGGCAGGAGCCTCTATTACCATCGCTACACGCCTCAGATGATGGGTTCCGGCGCGCCCGCCTACGGCGCTCCCGCTTATGGGGCGTCGGCTTACGGGGCCTCCTCGTACGGCGCCTCCGGCGCCGGAGACGGGGAGGGTGAGGGGGGCGGCGCGCTCAGCGTCGGCCGCATCATCCGCGTCTGCGCCACCCACTGGATGACGATCTTCGTCTTCCTGATCCTCGGTCTTCTGGCGGCTTTTGTGCTTTACCAGCTGCTTCCGCAGCGCTTTGAGGCCGAGGCCTACTACGAAATGTCCGTCCGCGGCCAGTCCATGGTCATGGGCCAGGTCTACGTTGACGAGGGCGGCAGCACCGCGCCCACCCTCCGCGAAGTCTTCAATACCCGTAAGGCCCAGTTCGACACCGACCGCGTCCGCAAGGCCGTCATCGACCTCTACCGCACCGAGCACAGCGGTTCCAATGTCTCCACCGAAACCCTCGTCGAGACTCTCAAGAAGTACACCGAGATGGATCTCGTCCCGATGTCCCGTCTGGTCAAGGTCGTCGTCGAAACCGGCGATCCCACCCTCTCGGCCGACCTGGCCAACTGCTACGTCTCGGTCTGCAAGACCTTCATGGACGAGCAGAACCGCGCCCAGGCCGAGGCCGCCGTCGCCTTCCTCGCTGCCTCGCTCGACAATGAGGAGCATGTCCTCCGTCAGCTTGACGGTGAACTGCTTGACCTGCGCAAGAGCCGCAATATTGAGACCCTCAACCGCGAACGCGAGACCGTCCAAGCCAGCCTCTCCGCCCTCGACAGCCAGGTCATCGAACTGACCACCCAAATCCGTCAGTCCAAGGAAATCCAGGCCGGCCTCGAAATCGTTCGCCAGGATCCCAGCCAGTTTGGCTCCCTGCCTGAGAGCTTCCCCCGTTCCGGTGAGATCGGTACCGCCTACCAGCGTTGGCAGGAGGCTTCCACGGAGCGCAAGACCCTCCTGATCAAGCTCACCGAGAATCATCCCGACGTCAAGCTCAAGACCCGCGAGGAGGAGGTCTACCGCGAACAGTTCGCCGAGGCCGCCCAGCGCGCCTACAGCACCGGCAAGGCTACCCTTGAGATGCTCGAACGCCAGGTCGACCCCCTCCGTCAGCGCGCCGAGGAAATCCGCGCGAAACTCGTTGAACTCGACACCCAGGTCATCGCCGCCGAAATGGCCATCCAGCAGCTCGAGCGCGCCCGTGAGACCGAAGTGAGCAAGATTACCGATCTCCGCAGCCGTATGCGCGTGGCTGAACTCAAGGCCGACGAAAACGCCGCCACCATCCGTCCCATCGCGCCCGCCCTGCCCCCCGAGGAGCAGAGCAGCCCCAATCCCTACATCATCTTCACCGCCGGCACTCTCATCGGCATTGCCTTCGGCACCCTCTTCGTGCTCCTGCTCGACCGTATGGAGGATAAGCTCACCGACGTCACCGACATCGAGAAGCGCCTCCATCAGAAGGCTCTTGCAGTCTTCCCGCACCTCCGCCGCAAGCAGCGCGCCCAGGTCGCCACCACCGTCCGTGACGACCCCTTCTCCCAGTATGCCGAATCGATGGCCGGTCTGCGTAACCTCCTCGACTCCCCGCGCTATCATGACATGACCCGGGCCATCCTCTGCGTCTCCACGCAGCCGGCCGAAGGCAAGACCTGTACCTCGACCAACATCGCCATCTCCTACGCCCAGTCCGGTCAGAAGACCCTGCTCGTCGATTTCGACCTCCGCCGTCCCCGCATGGCCGGAATCTTCGGCCGTCAGCCGGGCTCCTTCCCCTCGCTGCCCCACATTCTGGCCCGTAACGACGCCTCCCTCTTTGAGACGCTGCCCCAGGAAACCGACGTCCCCAGTCTCCATGTGATCCTCGCGCGCGCCTCCAATTCCATCAGCCCCTCCATGCTGATGGGCACCAACATCATCACCGACTTCTTTGCCTGGGCCCGGGCCAATTATGACCGCGTCATCATCGACTCTCCGCCTTTCGGCCTTGTCGGTGACGTGATTATGCTGGCCAACCTCGTCGACTCTGTCATCCTCGTGGCGACGCCCGACAAGACCCGCTTCGGGCCGATCAATTTCGCCGTCCGCCGCCTGACCGATGTCGGCGCGCGCATCCTCGGCGTTGTCGTCAACAACGTCGACTTTGGCCGCTGGGCCGGCTTCAGCCGTTACGAAACCCGTTACGGCTACTCCGCCTACGGTTACGCTCCCAAGGCCTCCGGTAAGGAAAACCCCGACGAACTCAAGTCCGCCGTCTTCACCGTCAAACCCGGCGACGTTGCCGACAAGGCCGACGACACCCCGGATGACAAACCCCTCGACGGCAAAATGGCCTCCTCAGAGGAAGACTGAGCCCATCCGAAGGACACGGCCCCGGCATCCGCCGGGGCCTTCCTTGTGTGCTCGGCATGTACTCAATCTAAAAGGTGAAAGTCCCTAAGTCAGGAGATAGCGCCAAGACAATAGCC
>CALXSH010000007.1 GCA_944391065.1 uncultured Kiritimatiellota bacterium
CCCCCGGGCATGAGGCAGATATGGGCCGGGGGCCGGCGGTCTGAGGGGAGTGGGGCGCCGTGGGGAGGTGGGCGGTCTGAGGGGAGTGGGCCGGTGGGGTGGAGCCTTTGAAGCAGGGAGTGAGCCGGTGCCGGGTAAGGGGCCGGCGGTCCGAGGGGAGTGGGGCGCCGTGGGGAGGTGGGCGGTCCGAGGGGAGTCGGCCGGCGGGGTGGAGCCTTTGAAGCAGAGGGTGAGCCGGTGCCGGGTAAGGGGCCGCTCCGGTGGGGTGGCCCAGGGGCATTGGAGACCGACGTCTGACGACGTCTGCGCATAGACCGTACTGACGGCGCGGGCGTAGCCCGCGAGGCGGCGGCGCGGGCTGGTGCCCGCGGGAGGACGGCGGGTGAGGGCGGTGGCGCGGGCTGGCGCCCGCGGGGGATGGCGGGTGAGGGCGGTGGCGCGGGCTGGTGCCCGCGGGAGGACGGCGGGTGAGGGCGGTGGCGCGGGCTGGTGCCCGCGGGAGGACGGCGGGTAAGGGCGGTGGCGCGGGCTGGCGCCCGCGGAGGGCGGTGGCGGCGGTGTGGGGGAGGGGTGCGGATCTTGGGGGCATATGGTATGATGCGCAGCATATGCGGAGCGTAAAGGGGCGATTTTTTGACCGGTCGGATTGGCTGGCCTTCGGGCTGGCCGCGGGGGTGTCGTTTGCCGTGTATGCGCTGTCGCTGGGGCCTTCGGTGGGGCTGGAGGATGCGGGGGAGCTGGTGACGGCGGCGGATGGGCTGGGGGTGCCGCATCCGCCGGGGTATCCGCTGTGGACGCTGATTTCGTGGTGTCTTTGCCGGCTTTTCGGGTGGGTGACGTGGCAGGGGTATCCCAATCCGGCGTGGGCGGTGGCGTTGGGTTCGGCGCTGGCGGGGGCCGTGGCGGCGGGGCTGACGGCGCTTCTGGTCTCGCGGTCGGCGCGGGATCTGGCGCCGGTGCTGAGGCGGAGCGGGGGCGTGGTCTGCGGGGTGTCGGCGGCGCTGGTCTTTGCCTTCTCGCCGGTGATGTGGTCGCAGGCGGTCATCGCGGAGGTGTATGCGCTGGGGGCGCTCTTTCTTGCTGCGGTGCTGGTGCTGCTTTACCGTTGGCTGCGGGAGCCGCGCGCGTGGGTGTTGGTGGCGCTGGGGGCGGTTTTCGGTCTGGGGCTGACGAACTATCAGGTGCTTCTTTTGGGTCTGGTGCCGATGGCGGCGGCGGTCTTTCTGCGGCGGCCGCGGCTGGGCGTGACCTTTCTGCTGGCGGCGGTGCCGCTGGGGCTGACGGCCTATCTGCTGACGGTGGGGGCGTTGCCTTCGGCCGGTATCCTCTCGACGCCGGGGGCTCCGACGGTGGTGCGTCCGCTGGCGGGTGACGGGACCTTCCTCCCGGCGCCGTTCTGGGCTTATGGGGCGCTGGGGGCGTTTTTGGCCGTGGTGCTGGTCGGCATCGCGTGGCGTTGGCTTTGGGTCGCCCTGCCGGGGCTGGCCGGCACGGCGGTGATGCTGGGCGTAACGGGTTATTGCTACGCGGCGGCATCGGTGCCGGAGGGATTCCGGGGGACGCTTTACGGATTTGGCCGGGCGTGGGGGATTCATCTGGCGGCGCTGGCGGTGCTGTGGGCGGCGGCGTGGCGTTTCCGGCGCGCGCGGCGGTTCGCGGCGTGCGTGACGGCGGTGCAGTCGGTGGGATTGGTCCTGATGCAGCAGGGGTTGCTGCCGGGGCTGACGTCGCCGGCGACGGGATGGTTCTGGTGGCCTGTCGTCTGGAATCTGGTCATGCTCGCCCTGCTGGCGAAGCTGACGCTGCAGGGCGGGCGCGCGGCGCTGGCCATTCTTGCGGCGGAATTGGGGTTGGCGGTCTATGCGTATCTGCCGATTGCGGCCTCTTTCTCGCCGGCGATGAATTGGGGTTATGCCTGTACGTGGGAGGGCTTTTGGCGGGTGGTGACGCGCGGGCAGTATGCGGCGCTGGAGCCTTCGGCCTTCTTTTCGGCGGACTATCTGCGGCAGCTGTGGGATTACCTGGGGGATCTGTGGGTTCAGTTTTCGCCGGCGGTCTTGGGATTGGCGCTCCTGGGCGCGGCGGTTTCGGTTTGGGCGGCGGTCCGGCGGCGGGGGCTGTGGCTGCGGTGGACGGTGGCGCTGGGGGGCTTCTTTCTGGTGATGTCGGCGGTGCTGATTGCGCTGGCCAATCCGACGGGGGACATCCAGGACGGATTCGTGCAGAAGGTCAAGTTCATCTCTTCGCACGGGATCTTTGTGCTGTGGGGCGGTTACGGTCTGGCGGCGGTGCTGGCCTTCTGCCGGAGCCGCAGGATCCGGGGGCTCTACGTGCCGGCCTGTCTGCTGGGGGCGCTGCTGCCGTCGGTGCCGCTGGCGGCGAATTTTCTGGATGGGGAGCTGGTGCGGCGCATGGGGGCGGCGGAACAGACCGGGCATGATTTCGGATGGCAGTACGGAGCGTATATGCTTGACGGGCAGCGGGCCATCGCGGCGGAGCTGAGCCCGGACGAGGAACCGCTGCCGGATCCTTTCTGGCCGCCGCCGATGGCGGCGGGGGCGCTCTTCTTCGGAGGGACGGACCCGGGGCGCTTCGTGCCGACTTATATGGTTCACGCGGCGGCGTTCCGCCCCGACATCGCCGTGGTGACGCAGAACGCTCTGGCGGACGCGACCTATCTGCAGACGGTGCGCGAGCTCTACGGGGAGCGGCTGGAACTGCCCTCGGAGGCGGAGCATACGGCGACGCTGGCGGACTTTTTCGGGGAGGTGACCTCGGGACGGCGGGAGGGTGTGTCGGGCTCCTTCACCGAGGAGAACGGGACGATGCGCATCTCGGGCACCGGGGCCATCACGGCGCTGAACGGCATCCTGTCGCGGCGGATTGTGACCGGCAATCCGGGGATTCCGGTCTACGTGGAGGAGAGCTATCCTCTGGCGTGGATGCGTGGACGGCTGGTGCCGAACGGGCTGGCGACGCGGCTGACGGCGTCGGCGGAGGCGGCCCGGGAGGCGTTGGAGGCGAACGCGGTCCGGGACGCGGATTTCTGGGACTGGCTGGAGCGGCGGCTGATTTCGCGGGATGCGTACCGGCGGGATTTTGCGGCCAAGAAGAGTTTTTCGAAGCTGCGCGCGGTGCAGGCCTCAGCCTATGCGGCGGCGGGGATGACGGGTGCGGCGGAGCGGGCTTTCGACGGGGCGACGGCGCTGTGGCCGGAGTCGCCGGAGACGGTTTACCGGGCCGTGCGCGAGGTTTACGGGCCGACGCTGCGGCACCGCGAGGCGGTGCGGCGGATACGGGCCGTGCTGCGGCTGGACCCGCGCAATGCGGCGCTGCGGGGCCTGCTCGCGGCGGAGGAGGCGCGTGCGGCGGACGCTGAGGCCTTTGAGGCCCTGACGCGGAAGGTCCGCGCGGGGCAGGCCGTCACGGCCGATGTCTGTGCGCTGGCGCGCACGGCGGAGCGGCTGGGGCTGGGGCAGGCTGCCCTTGCTTATTGGGGGCAGGTCGCCGAGGCCCCGGATCTGACGGCCCGGGAGGCTGCCGACGGGACGTCGGCGGCGATCCGTCTGGACGATGCGGAGCTGGCCGTGCGCCTGCTGCGGCGCGTGCCGGAGCCGTCCTGGACACTGATGTCGCCGGCGGACCGGATGGTCTGCGCGGGAGTGGCCCTGCAGGCCGGCGACGAGGAACGCGCGCGCGGTCTGGCGCGTTCGGCCCTGCGCGCGGATCAGCGCAATCCGCGGCTGTGGCTGACGGCGGCCGCGCTGTATGAGGCCATCGGCGAGGGACCGGCCGCGTATGCCATGGTCCGCCGCGCCCTGGCCTGCGGGGGAGAGCCGATCGTGCGCGCGGACGCGGCGCTGTCGGCCCTCTGCCTGAGACTGACGGAGCGGTTCGGACCGCGGAAGGGAGAGATGCCATGATTCGCGTGGTCTTTATGGGGTCGGCGGACCTGTCCGCCGTGATGCTGGAGCGTTTGGCGCAGACCGAGGGCTTCCGGGTGGTCGGGTGCGTGACGCAGCCCGACAAGCCGGCGGGCCGGAGCAAAAAGCTGACGCCGTGCGCGTGCAAGGCCTTCGTGACGCAGGCGGGCATCCCCTGCCTGACGCCGGAGAAGGTGAATACGCCGGAGTCGCTGGCGCAGATTGCCGCGTGGCTGCCGGACGTGATCGTGGTGGTGGCCTACGGGCAGTTTCTGAGCCGCCGTCTGCTGGACATCCCGACGCTGGGGTGCATCAATATTCATCTGTCGCTGCTGCCGCGCTACCGCGGGGCGTCGCCGATCCATGCCGCGCTGCTGGCGGGCGACGCGGTGACGGGGGTGACGGCCATGCTGATGGACGAGGGCATGGACACGGGGCCGATCCTCATGCGTGAGGAGACGCCGATCTATCCCTTCGACACGATCGAGACGCTCCATGACCGCCTGACGGAATTGGGGGCGCAGCTTCTGGTGCGGGTGCTGCCGCAGTGGGCCTTCTTCAAAATCCGGGCGACGCCGCAGGATCCGGCGCTGGCGACGGTGGCCTACAAAATCCGCAAGAGCGACGGGCTGCTGCATTGGACCGAGCCCACGGACCGGCTGCTGCGGATGGTGCGGACCTACAATCCCTGGCCGTCGACCTATACCTATCTGCCGCCGACGGAGCGGGACGCAGCGCTGGAGGCGGAGGGAAAGCAGGACGCGGGGAGGCGGATGTTCAAGATTCTCGAGGCCGAGGCGGCCATGCTGGACGTGGCGGGCGAACGCGCCGCGCCCGGCACGGTGGTGCAGGCCGACCGCGAAGGTCTTGTCATCCGGACCTCCGACGGGGCGATCCGCTGTCTGCGCGTGCAGGTGCCGGGCGGCAAGCCGATGGAGACGGAGGCCTATCTCCGCGGGCGGCCGCTCCCGGTGGGGACGGTCTTTGACACGCCGCCGACGCCGCCGGCGCCGCCGCCGAAGGCGTTCCAGCGCCATCCGTGTCTGAACAGGCCGGCCGCAGAGCCGCCGCGGGAGGGCTGAGCGGGATGCCGGCCGGCGCGCCCCCGGGCTTTCCGGGGGCGCGCGGCGTCTCAGACCGAGCCCGCCCGGCCCGTGCGGAGCAGGCCCGTGAGGCGCAGCAGCAGGGGGAGGAGCAGCAGTTCGGCCAGCGCAAAGGCCCACCAGAGGGCTTCCGGGGCGAGGGCCAGACAGAGCAGCAGCGCCAGGGGGAGCTGGAGGCCGCCGTTGCGCAGCAGGGCCATGGTCAGGCCCGCGGTGGGCCGGGCCAGCGCCGGGAGCTGGAGCGTGAGGCATTGGCCGGCGGCGATGGGCAGGAGCGCGCCGAGCGCTGCGGCGACGGCTGCGCAGGCTCCGCCGGGCAGGGCGTCCACGGTCCCGGCCGGCAGGAAGACGCGCAGCACCGCCTCCGGGAAGAGTATGCCGCCCGCGGCAAAGAGCGCTCCGGCCGAAAGGGCCGTCAGCAGGGCCAGAGAGAGCAGCCTGCGGACGCGGGCCGCGCGGCCGACGGCGGCATTGGCCGCGACAATGGGAATGGCCGCCTGGGCGATGCCGCCGAAAAGGGCGGCGGCGGTGAGATGGCAGTTGGCCACCACCGTATAGACGACGAGCCCGGAGGGACCCAGGGCGCCCAGGATGAGGCGGTTGAAGAGGAGCACGGTCGTGCAGCCGGAGAGATCCTGCAGGAACGCCCCGCAGCCGTAGTGAAGGATGACGGGAAGCCCGCGGAGGGACGGCCGCGCAAAGCGCAGCGCGGTCCCGCGGCTGCGGAATCTGGGCAGCATGAGCAGCACCGTCAGCAGCGCCCCGAGGAGCGTGGCCAGCGCCGCGCCGCCCAGACCCATGTCCAGCGGATAGAGAAAAATCCAGTCGAGCAGGATATTGCTCAGGCCGCCGCCCAGCACGGCAGCCATGGCCAGCCGGGGCGCCCCGTCGTGGCGCACGAGGACCTGCAGGAAGGTCGCCGCGGCAAAGACCGGACAGCCCAGCGCAATCCAGAAGCCGTAGGCGGCCGCGGCGTCGGCGAGCGCTCCCCGCGCACCCAGGACGCTCCCGACAAACGTGTCGAGGCAGAGCACGGACAGGAGCATGCCGAGCACGCCGAAGGCCAGCAGGGCGGCCAGCGCCAGGGTGACGGCGCGGCGTGCCGCGGCCGTGTCGCCGCGGCTGAGGCTGCGGGTGAAGCATACGGCCGCACCGTTGCCCAGCAGTGCGCCGACGGCAAACCAGAAGTATTCGAGAGGAACGATGAGGTTGAGCGCCGAGATGGCGTCGGCACCGAGGCGGTGTCCGACCATAACCGAATCGGCAAAGAGATAGACCGCGGTGACCAGCGTGGCGGCAACCGTAGGCCCGAGATAACGGAAGTAGAGTCCCCGGACGGGGGCTTCAAGCAGAAACGATGACATGGGTGAGACTCCTCTAAAGCGGTCGAAAACCGGACAGCAAGGGCGCGGCCGCAGGCATGCGGCCGGCATCATGATGAACTGTGGGGGAATCCGATCAGCGGATATCCGAGGGCGCGGGATGGCTGTCGCCGGTCCCGATGGCTGCCGTCTCACCCGGATGATGCGGGTCGGAGCAGCGGCAGAAACGTATCTTGGCGTTCATGTCTCACTCCTTTCCGTAAGAATGCGGCCATACTAGCAGAGGCGGCCGGCGGGCGTCAAGCGCGGCGCCGCGGGGGCTCCGATTTCGGGTTGCGTGGGCTATCCTGCATGCGGTATCATGTAAGAAGAGTGTGAATGGGGCCCGGCGCCCCCCAGCAGAAGGAAACAGCGATGGCCAAATTCAGGTACAAGGCGGTAGACTCCCAGGGCAAAGAGGTCCTGAGCACGGTTGAGGCGGATTCCCAGCGCGCGGCGATCGAGAAGATCCGGGCCATGCGCCTGACGCCCAAGGCAATCGGTCAGGTGCGCGACGACGAACCCGTGGCCGCCCCGGCCGCCAAGGCGGCTGCCCCCGCCAAGAAGAAAAAAGGCGGGTCGATCAAGACGCCGAAATTCATGCAGGCCAAGGTCAAGACGAAAGACCTGATGGTCTTCACCCGTCAGCTGGCGACGCTGGTCGACGCCGGTCTTCCCCTGCTGCGCGGCCTGCGCGTGCTGCACCGCCAGTGCACCCACGAGACACTCAAAGACGCGCTCAGCGGCATGATCGAGACGGTCGAGACGGGCAACACCTTCTCCGAATCGCTCGGCAACTATCCGAAGATTTTCAGTCACCTGTACGTCAACATGGTCAAGGCCGGTGAGGCCGGCGGCGTGCTGGAGACGGTCCTGAACCGTCTGGCCGAATTCATGGAGAAGGCCGAGAAGATCAAGAACAAGGTGAAGGGCGCGATGACGTACCCGATCGTGGTGCTGTGCGCGGCCTTCGGCATCGTGGCCTTCCTGATGGTGGGCGTCATTCCGAAGTTTCAGCAGATTTTCAATGACCTGATGGGCGGCGAGGGCATGCCGGCGATCACCGAATTCGTCATCGGGCTCTCCGAGTGGTTCCAGCAGTACTGGCTCTTCGCGATCTGCGCGGTCGTGGGCGGTGTCGTGCTCATCAAGTTTGCCGTGCGCACGAAGCGCGGCTCCTACGTGGCCGATAAGCTCGCGCTGAAGGCGCCGGTCTTCGGTCCGCTTACGCAGAAGACCAACGTGGCCCGTCTGACCCGTACGCTGGGCACGCTGCTCTCCTCGGGCGTGCCGGTGCTGCAGGCCCTCTCGATCGTCAAGGACACGACCGACAACCAGGTCATCGCCAACGCCCTGCAGACGGTGCATGACAGCGTGAAGGAGGGCGAAGGCATGACCGCGCCCCTGGGCGCCAGCGGCGTCTTCCCGCCCATGGTGGTCTCGATGGTCGAGGTCGGTGAGGAAACCGGCGCGCTGGCCGAGATGCTGGTGCGCATCGCCAATACCTACGACGACGAGGTCGACAACGCCGTGGCGGCCATGACCTCGGTCATTGAGCCGATTATGATCATCTTCCTGGCTGTGGTCGTCGGCGGCATCGTCATTGCGATGTTCATGCCGCTGATCTCCATCATCGGCACCATCGGTCAGCAGGCGGGCTGATCCGGACGAAAGGAGCTTCGCGTATGACTTCGAAACAGATTCTCCGTAAGGGCTTTACCCTGATCGAACTGCTGGTGGTGGTGGTCATCATCGCCATTCTGGCCTCGGGCGTCTTCCTGATGATGCGCGCCGGCGGCGACCGCTCGGGCATCGCCAAGACGACGGCCAAGGTCCACGCCATTGCCTCGATGCTGGAGAGCTACAAGGCGGCCTACGGCAGGTATCCGCAGGTCCGGACCGGCGTCAGCGAGGACGGCGTCTCCTCCGTCTCCTTCAGCTTCGTCTGCGACCCCGGTGGGGACGACACGGTCATGGCCGACGACAACACCGATGACGGCGGCCTCTCGGACTCCAACAAGATCACCTTCGGCCTCTTCTCCTATTTCATGCCGCGCGCCAAACTCATCGACGGCAACGCCAGCGATTCGATGCGTTCCTACTACGAGGGCTGCATCCGCAATCCCGACGAGGGGTCGGTCTGGGAGGTGGAGTACCGCGGCGGCACGTCCGGAAACCTGCGCATGCTTGCCAGCGAGGAGAACGCCAATCCCAATCTGACCGAGGTGTACCGTGAGTTCCGCCGCCTGGCGGCCGACGGGCTGGTCTCCGCCGGTCCGGTGATCTATCCCGACACCGGCAAAGAGGTCTATCTGGCCACGGCCATCGACGCCTGGGGCCGCACGCTCTACTACCGCCAGGACGGCGGCGTGGGCGAAATCATCTCCGCCGGTCCCGACGGCGTGGTCGGCACGGCCGATGACATCAGCAGCGCCGGCGCCGGCGGCAATGACGACGACGAATAATCCCAGGAGGAGTGGCCCATGAAGCTTCCCGAATCCGTCCGTTCCCGTGCCCGTGCGGGCTTTACGCTGATCGAGCTGCTGGTGGTCATCGTGATCATCGCGGTGCTGGCGGCCACCGGCGGCGGCGCGTATATGCACTTCATCGAACAGGCCCGTCAGAGCAATGCCTCCGACACGTGCGCGCAGATTGCCGCGGCCTGGACCCATTACCACCAGCAGCTCGGCTTCTGGCCCCAGACCCTCGGCAGCGGCGTCCAGAAGATGGATACCGAGATGTGCGAAATCCTCGGCAAGGCCGGGTTGCTCGACGTGCTCTACATCGATGACAACGAGGCCAACACCGGCCTGACGCGCAACCGCGACAACGAACCCGAGCTGGCCGTCGGCCTGCTCTCGCCGATCGGTCTGGACCTCTTCGAGAAGGGCGTCCGCGGCAGCCGCGTCGAGGATCATCTCTATCACTTCGTCCTGGACGCCAACGAGGACGGCATGGTCGACGGCAGCGACGGTCTGCCGGGGTCCCTGGGCGACGTCAAGGTCCGCGGCGACGCGGCCGTGTGGTGCTGGCCCGAGAGCGAGGACGCCCGCAACGACGGCGAAGTCTTCGGCTGCAATTGGTAAACGCCCTGACGGGCAGGAGTGACGCATCATGATTTTCCGCAATGCCAAGAAAGTCCCGGTCAAGTCCGGTTTCACCCTAATCGAACTGCTTGTCGTCATCGCCATTCTGGCCACCTTGGTCGGGCTGGGCGCGATGGCGGTCACCCGCACGCTGAGCGGCGCGGAGGATACGCAGCGCTCCTCCTTCGGTCCGATCGTGGAGAGCGCCGTGGCGGCGTACAAGTCCGAGAACGGCGAGTATCCGCTGCCCGACGGCGGCGGCCTCTCCTCGTCGGCCACGCCGTTTGTCGTCTACGGCCAGCCCAAGGACGGCCAGGTGGAGAATCCCAACGCGCCGATCCTGCTCAAGCTCTTCGGCCGCCGCTCCAACGGCGAACGCGATACGGAGATGCGCGCCTACATCACCGACACCTCCGACCTCTACGTGAGGACCTCCTCCGGCCGCGTGACGAAGTTCGACGAGGCGCTGGCCGCCGGGTCGATCGGCGAGCGTGACAACATCGGCTACCGTCTGCGCATGGACGAGACCAACGCGACGGCTTTCCGCGATGTCAGCGGCCGCATGGCCTTCGCCCCGATCATCATCAGCTTCGACTTTGACCTTGACCGCGCGTCCGTCACCGTGCCGGGACGCAACAGCTTCAATCTCGTCATGCGGATCGGGAACTGAGGCCGAGGCCTGACCGGAGCACCCCCCCCCTGGACCGTCGGGAGATCTGACCATGAAGAAGCGCTTCTCTGCCATTGCCCATGCCGCCGGGCGCGCCCGGCGCGGCTTCACGCTGATCGAACTGATCGTCGTCGTCGGCATCGTCGCGATGCTGATTACCATGGCGTCGACCGGGTTCTTCGGGGCTCTCCGCCAGGAGGACGCCACGCGCGCCCGCAACCAGCTCCGCGACGTGCTGCTCGCGGCGCGTCAGACGGCCTGCGTCTTCGGGCGCACCCAGGTGGTCGTCCTCTGGAACGCCGACACCGAAATCGAGGTCGGCAACCGGAAGCAAGCGGCCAAGCAGGGCAAGTATGCCGTCTTCTCCTCCGTCGGCAACGTCTGGCTCTCCGGCACCCAGATTTGCGTCCCCTACGGGTATCAGCGCGAGTCGCTCGGCACCCTGGAGCCGGGGACCCGCGTCATCAGTCTGGCCGACCCGGACGCGACGCGGTTCGCCGTCATCGACGAGTCGCTCACCGGCCCCAACATGACGCAGAGCGACATCGACCAGAACCGCCAGGCCCAGACCGTGCAGCTTCGCTACATGGCCGGCGGCCAGCAGGAGTCGGTCAACTACCCGATGCAGGTCATCGCCAGACTGAGGTCCGGTGCCGCGCCGCTGAAGTCCGTCGACGGGGTCGTCCCCCTCGCGGCCCGCGACAGCCAGGTCTACAATCTGCCGGCCTACTACGCCTTTGGCTCCGACCGCACGGCCATCGTCTTCCGTCCCGACGGCCGCGTCGAGACCGAGGGCAATGCGCGCCTCTCCGTCAGCCACAGCGTCGCCAGCCGTGAGACCGGAAACTTCTCGCTCTCCATCGATTCGACCGGCAAGGTCACATTCTGAACCCGCGGAGGACACAGCCTATGATCCGCACATCCCTCTCCGAACTCCGCCCGGCCGTCCGGCGGCCGCGCCGGGGTTTCTCGCTGATTGAGGTCAATATGGCCATTTTCGTGCTGGCCGGCGGCGCGCTGGCGCTCCTGGGGCTCTTCCCGCTCGGGCTGCGCTACAGCCAGCAGGCCAATGCCGAGATGCGCACCACGGCCTTCGCCCAGCGCTTTCTCGGGGCCGCGCGCGTCGTCGCCATGAGCCCCGACGTCCGCGATGAGAACGATCTGGCCAACGCGATCAGCTCGGAATTTGGCATCAACGTGAGCGTCGGCATCGGCGAGGAGCACGAGACGGGCGGCATTTATGAGGATACCTTCAGCAATGTCTTCTACCGCGCCTGGGTCGCCGAGGACAGCTCCGGCGACGTTGACCTGAGCGATACCGGAAAACGGGTGGTGGAGGCCGGCATCCAGGTGACGACGGAAAACTGGCGTCAGAACAAGTATGCCTTCGTCGGACGCCCGATCAGCGTGGTCAAGCTCGTGCTCAACGGTGCCGGCGACGAGACGAACTGAGGGAGGCCGCATTCATGAGAAATCCCATCCGCCGAATCCTTCCCGCATCCTCCCGCCGCGGCTTCTCGCTGATCGAAGTGCTCGTGGCGATGACCATCCTGGTTGTCATCGTGCTGATCGTCGCGCGCGTCTTTCAGCAGACCGGGCTGGCCTGGTCCATCGGTCTGCGCCGGGCCAACACCCAGGCGTCGACCCGCGCCGTCGTCGGTTCGCTGAGCCGCGACCTGGCCTCCGCGGTCGATCCCGCCACCTTCCTGCCGATGGACGGTGAGGGCAACGTCGACCTGACGAAGGCCGACGAACTCAACGAGCAGATTTCCGTCGACGGCAACACGCTCTCCTTCTGGACGCTGCGCACGCCCGGCGACGACGATCCCACGGCGGCGATGGCGGACCGTCCCGACCGCGCCGTGGCCTACATCACCTATACCTTCGGGACGGACGTAAAGCGCGAGGAGCGCTTCTTCGAGAACGGCCAGCTGACCGCCGCCGGCCGCACGGCCGAATTTCCCATCGGCAGCGGCGGCAGCGTCTCGGCCCGCTCCGTCACGCTCTCCGAGACCTCCGGCGAGACGGAGTCCAGCGCCTTCGGAGACGCCCTGGGCATCGAAATCACCGTCAGTCCCGCCACGCCGCCCACCATCGCCGACTACGAGATTGCCGTCGGCTCCTGCGGCCCCGACGGACGGTGGGGCACCGATGATGACATCCGCCCTTGGGTCGAGGGTGAGGACAACCGCTAAGCCCGCCGGCAGAGAGGAAGCCTGTTTATGAGCCATACGCTGACTGTTCTGAATGCCCTCCGCCGCCGTCTGCGCGCCCGCGTGACCGGTCCCGCCGCCAGGCGCGGCTTCACGATGATCGAACTGCTGGTCGTAATGGCCATCATCGGCATTCTGGCCGGTACCTTCGCCTTCTCCATGGTCTCGGCCCAGGAGAACGCCCGCACCGCCAAGGCCACCGCCGAGGGGCGTGAGCTGGGCAACGCCATCCGTCTTTACTGCCTCACCCAGACCGGCACCGAGGAGGACGGGGAGAGCGCCGGCAACCCTCTCTCCGACCTGGGGCTGAACGAGGGCATCTCCGACGTCAACAGCACGCTGACGCGCCTGATGACCGAACCCTCCGCCTCCAACGGCAACACCGTCTACTTCCGCGCCGACCAATCCTCCATCCGCGGCGGCGTCCTCCGCGACCCGTGGGGCAATCCCTACCGCATCCGCGTCCGCCGGTTCGAACCGAAGGACCAGGAGGAGAACGATTACCGTCTCGTCATCCCGCTGGAGACCCGCCACCGCGCACTGAAGAAGGCGGATTCCTCCGCCTCCGGTTCGTAACCCTCTTCCCTTGGAGTCACCCATGAATCTCCGCAACCCCTTCTCCCGCAAACGCGGTTCGGCCCTGCTGATTGTGCTGGGCCTGCTCGGCTTCCTGATGATCAGCGCCGTGGCCTTCTCCATCTCCATGCGCACCGAGCGCGCTGCGGCGGCCTCCTTCCGTACCGACGTGCGCACGCGCGACCTGCTGGCCATGGCCTTCGCCGACGCCCGCTCCACGCTGGAGGGCGCCATGGTCGAGCAGCGCGGCGGCGCCGACCCGGCGAACAATTCCGACGACCGCAGGGTCGAATACATCGCGCCCTTCCGCGTCTCCGAGAACAGCTACGCCCGCCTGATCAGCTCGCGTTCCGTCGAGGATGGCGGCAGCGGCGCCGCCGTCGCCTATCTGCTCGACGATGCCGTCATGGCCCACGTGCCGCCCTACGTCGCCTCCAACGTCTTCAGCGCGCTTGAACCTCCCCTCGACGGCGCGACGGCCGGTGAGTCCACGGGCCGCTCCTACGCCTACGACGCCGCGGCCAGCTGGCGGCCGATTTATGCGACGATCCCGGAGGTGGATGTCGGGTCCGACAGCGGGCTCGAAGACCGTTCGCGGACCCTCGTCGGCCGCATGGCCTGGGCCATCATCAACCTCTCCGACTCCGTCGACATCAATGGCATCGGCTCCTTCTCCCCCTACCGCGGCCTTGGCCTCACCGGCAACGAGTTCGCCTTCGGAAAGGCGCCCGGCGCCACCGCGGATACGGATACGCGGACCTTTGACCTGGTCGAGTCCTCCGCCGACGAATCGGGCGAGCTGCAGCCCAAGCTGCCGGTCTTTCTCTCCAACGCCGACCTCTACACCTACGCCTCGATGACCGACGAGGGCAATCTCAAGCCCGAGGGCACCGACGGCATCCTCTCGTACTCCTGGCAGGACGCCGCGCTCTACAGCGGCGACGGCGAGGGATACTACTCGCCCTTCTCCGTCTACAGCTTCTGGCCCACCGACCGCAAGAATGAGGAGGGGGACCTCATCACGACCGACGACACCGCGGGCAATGCGCCCTCCTGCGACGAGGTCCGTCCCGAGGATCTGGGGACCGGGTCCGAGCTCGTCAACCGCATCGAACAGGCCCTCTCCGACGCCGGCGTCTCCAACGCCGCCGACATCCGCGACAGCCTCGTCCGTCTGCTGACCGATTACCTCGACACCGACAGCGAACCCTGCGCCATCGATCTGCGCGCCGGCGCCGACGAGGCCGCCAATGCTTTCCCGTCCGTCGAGAACGTGCCGATGGTCATGGAGGTCGGCTACGACGCCGCCCAGGTCGATTCGGCCATCGGCGAACTGCTGCAGAAGGCTATCGAACCGATGGAAGGCACCAAGAAGGAGAACCTCTCCCTCGCGGACGCGCAGAGCCTCCTGAGCACCTTTGACGAGGCCCTGTCCATCGAGTCCGGCGATCTCCCGCTGACGGTGAACGCGCGGACCTACTTCCCGGGCTATGAGACGGCCTCCGACGCCGTCAAGGGCGCCGACGTGAAGGCCGAGGGCTATATCCTCTTCACCGCCGCCGTCGCCGGTTCCGGCCGGGGCGAGACGGAAATCGCGCCGGTCTCTTCCGAGATTGACGGGGTGAGCCTCGGGGGTGTCGAGGAGAATGTCTACTCCGCCTCCGCCTCCGCCTCCGCCACGCTCGACGGCTCCTCCCCCGAGGTCGACCTCACCGGCAAGATCCCCACCGGCGCTCAGGGCGAGGGGGTCGATATCCCCGCCGAGGACGTCACCGTCACGGCGCTGATCGATTATTTCTTCCGCGTGCGCATCGATGCCGACGGCATCTGCGATCTGGCTCCCGCCGAGGGGGATGCGCCTCCGAGTGCGTCGGATATGCCGTCCTCGCTCCGCGACCGCCTGAACGAGTCAACCATGAAGGCGTGGGACAGCTATTACTTCCGCGTCTCCCGCGCCGCCCAGATCAAGTTCCGGCCCGTCTGGCAGGTCACTAAGAATGACGGCGGCGATCCCTCCCAGGAGCCGACCTACACGGCCGAGCTGACCTTTGACGGCGACCTGCAGCTGATTCAGGGCGCCGACGACCCGGCCGTGCAGATTACCATCGGCGGGCAGTCCTTTTCCGCGGCCTCTCAGGGGGGTAAGTCCCTCTACAGCTATGCCCCCGCGCAGGGCGTCTGGAAGACCGTCGATCCGCGCTACAACTGGCTCTCCCCGATGCTCGGTAGCTCCGGGTCTGCCGTTGACTACGGGACCGACGCCCAGAACGCGATCGTCTCCTATTCCTCGCCGCACTGGTTCTTCCTGGCCGAGGCCGCCGATTCCGGCCGCGAGGTCCTGCTGGCCGACAGCTATGCCGAGAAGCACGCCGCCCAGGTGCCCTTCAGCTTCGGGCTGACCTGGGACAACGTCCGCTACGGCACCAACGACTCCGGCCGCCTCTATCTCCCGGGTGAAGTCGGGTTTCTGCCCGTACCCTTCCACGACACCGTCTGGACCCCGTCGGGCAACTACAATTCCCGCGACCTGTCGGACTACTACAACCGTGTCGCCAGGTGCTCCTACTTCCGCACGATGCCCGTGACGAAATTCAATGACGGCGCTTTCGACGGCAACGGCACCTGGGACGAGGAGCGCGCGACGAAGATGACCCGCCTCTTCCGCCGATTCGCCGCCCCCGGTTTCCCCGAGGAGCACCGCGCCATCATGAGCGTCTTCGCCGCGCAGGACAACTATGCGCTCGCCCAGCGCCTGAGGCAGTTTGCCATGTGCGGCATCATGCCCTCCATCCGTGAGGCCGCCGCCGTCACCCGCGCGCGTCTCGAGACCGCCCAGAGCGCCGGCCGCATCAACATCGAGAATTTCGACGAGGTCTTCCCGCGGATCGAGGGCGTCACCCTCGGCAAGCCGAAGTACGACACCTTCATCTGCAGGTATCTCTTCCCGCTCCCCGGCGAGGAGGCCTCCGGCGCGGGCTTCTCCTCCTCCGCGTCGCCCGAGGTGTGGCCGGCCGGAGCCCGTCCCCAGGACGTCAACTTCCTTTCCGACATGAGCGAGGACGCCGGGTCCGGCACCTCCATCGCTGACCGCATCGTGGCCTACAACGGGGCCGAGGGAGCCGCCGAACCGCTCGGTCAGAACGATCTGACGACGCTGCTCTCCGTCGCCGGGGAATGCTTCGGCGACCGTCAGCAGCTCTTCCTCTACATTCTGCGCGCCGACTCCGTCGCGGCCGTGGCCGGTACCGAGTCCCTGGGGGATTACAGTCCGCTGGCCACCGCCCGCGCCGTGGCCCTGGTCTGGCGCGACGCCTACGGCCTGCTCCCTGACCGCGTGGTCTACTACCAGGTCCTGCCCTAATCCGAAAGCCCTCCGAACATGACCTTCTCCGACGACGACCCTGACGAATCCCACCTCCACGGCGACGGCTGCGCCTGCGAAGCCTGCGCCGGCGCGGGGGAGGATGACGGAGAGACCGAACTCCTCGACGACGGGGACTTCCTCGATCTCCGCCCCGTCTCCGACAATCAGTTCGCCTGTTCCGGTGAGGACCTCGAGTCTCTGCTCAACTACGGCGACGAGGGCGTCGACGAGGCCTTCTTCGCCAAACTCGGCCTGACCGCCCGTCCGGGCGAGCTCTGCGGCGAACCCTACCACACCTTCGACGAAGTCCTTCCCGGCCGGTACTATCTCGTTACCCTCACCGAAGACGCGGACGCCACGGAGTTCTCCATGGCCCAGGCCGTCAAGGTTGAGGAATTCTCCGAAAAGTGCTTTAATGAGCTGGATGAGTCGGATTCCGACGATGACGGCGCCTGGCCCTGCGAGGGGGACTGCGAAAACTGTCCCCAGGACTGCGTCGGCAAACTTCCCCGACTCCCCTAACCAACGTATCAGCAAAAGGAAACGCCATGCGTAAAACTATCGTTGCCGGCAACTGGAAGATGAACAAGCTCCCTTCCGAAGCCGCCGCCCTCATTGCCGACATCCGTAAGGCCACCAACGACGGCGACTGCGGCGTCGAAGTCGTTGTCTGCGTCCCCTTCACTGCCATTCCCGCCGCCGCCGAAGCCCTCGAGGGGTCCTCCATCGGCCTCGGTGCCCAGAACATGCACTGGAAGGCCTCCGGCGCCTACACCGGCGAAATCTCCGCCGACATGCTCAAGGATCTCGGCGTGCAGTACGTCATCCTCGGCCACAGCGAGCGCCGTCAGTACTTCGCCGAGACCGACGAGACCGTCAATCTCAAGCTCAAGGCCGCCCTCGCCGCCGGGCTCACCCCGATTGTCTGCGTCGGCGAGACCCTCGAAGAGCGCGAAACCGGCAAGATGCAGGACGTCATCGTCCGCCAGGTCACCGAAGACCTCGCCGGCTGCCAGGAGGATTTCGAAAAGATCGTGATTGCCTATGAGCCCGTCTGGGCCATCGGCACCGGCAAGACCGCCACCTCCACCCAGGCTCAGGAGGTCCACGCCCTCATCCGCGCCACCCTGGCCAAGATGAATCCCGCCCAGGCCGAGAAGGTCCGCATCCAGTACGGCGGCTCCATGAAGCCCGAAAATGCCGGCGACCTGATGGCCAAGCCCGACATCGACGGCGGCCTCATCGGCGGCGCCGCTTTGGTCGCCGCGTCGTTTGCGGCGATCGTCGAGGCCGGCAAGTAAGCCGCGGGGCGCCGGACGCGTCCCGCTCCCTGAGGCAGCAAAATGGCCCCGGCAGTGCACTGCCCGGGGCTTTTCTTTTGCCGGAGGCTGTCCCCGCACCGGAGCCCGCCGGGGCGCAGTCCACGGGCCGGAGGCGGGGTACCGGTGCCCCGCCGGGGTGCCGCCTGCGGCGGCGAAGGCATGCCTCCGCTTGCCTTTCATCGCCGCTTCGGGGTACAATGGCCCCGATATGTTTACGGGATTGGTCCAGCGGATCGGCGAAGTGGCCGAGGCGCGGCGCCGCGGAAGCGGCCTGTCGCTGACGGTGCGCGCGCCGGGGTTGGCGCCGGCGGAGGATCCGCCGGCGCTGGGCGAGAGCATCGCCGTCAACGGTGCGTGCCTTACGGCCGCCGCCCTTACGGCCGACGGATTCACGGCCGACGTGCTGGAGGAAACGCTCCGCTGCACGATGCTGGGCACGCTCCGCGCCGGCGACCGGGTCAATCTCGAGCGGGCCCTGCGTCTGGGGGACCGCCTCGGCGGACATCTCGTCTCGGGGCACGTCGACGAAGTCGGCCGCCTCATTTCCGTCCGCTCCGCCGGCGATGATTTCGTTTACCGTTTTGCCTGTTCGTCAGCCTTCGCGCGCGGCACCGTGCGCAAGGGGTCGGTGGCGGTCTCGGGGGTCAGCCTCACGGTGACGGCCGTGGACGACGGGGCTTTTGAAGTGTCGCTCATTCCGACCACGCTGCGCGATACGGTCCTGGGGGCGTTGCGGCCCGGGGATCCCGTGAATCTCGAGGCCGACCTCCTGGGGGTTTACGTGCGCAGGGCGCTGGGACGGGAGGCGACGGTTTCGGCCGAACACTGGTTTGCCGCGGGTTGCGCGGATTAAGAAAGGAATACTCATGGACATTGACACGTGCGAACGCCTGGAAGAGACCATTGCCTCCAAGGAACTGACACTCAAGGAACTCTTTGCCGCCGATCCCGACCGTGCCGCGAAGATGACGCTGACGGCCGCCGGCTGGACGCTTGACTATTCCAAGAATCTGGTGGACGCCCCCACGATGGCGCTCCTCATCAAACTCGCCGAGAAGGCCAACCTCAAGGCCGAGATCGAGCGCATGTTCACCGGTGAGCACATCAACCGCACCGAGAACCGCGCCGTCCTCCACACCGCGCTGCGCGCCAATCCCAAGACCCCGCTCGTCGTCGACGGCCAGAACGTCACCGCCGACGTCCGGGAGGTCCTGGAGCGCATGTCCGCCTTCGCCAAGGCCGTCCGCGACGGCGCGTGGCGCGGCGCCACCGGCAAGCGCATCCGCGACATCGTCAATATCGGCATCGGCGGTTCCGACCTCGGTCCCGCGATGGCCTATCAGGCCCTGCTGCCCTTCTCGAAGCGCTCCGTCACCTGCCACTACGTCTCCAATATCGACGCCTCTCACATGGCCGAGACGCTTCGCACGCTGAAGCCCGACCAGACGCTCTTCATCGTCGCCTCCAAGACCTTTACGACCCTCGAGACGATGACCAACGCGGCCACCGCCCGCGCGTGGCTCGTCAGGGCGCTCGGCGAGGAGGCCGTCGCCAAGCACTTTGTCGCCGTCAGCACCAATGCCAAGAAGGTCTCCGAATTCGGCATCGATACGGCCAACATGTTTGGCTTCTGGGACTGGGTCGGCGGCCGTTATTCCCTGCCCTCGGCCATCGGCCTCTCGCTGATGATTGCCATCGGCCCGCAGAACTTCCGCCGCATGCTCTCCGGTTACGAGGCGATGGACCGCCACTTCCGCACGGCCTCCTTCAAGCGCAACATGCCGGTCATCATGGCCCTCCTCGGCATCCTCTACGCCAATGGCTACGGCGCCGATTCCTACGCCGTCCTGCCCTACGACCAGTATCTGGCCCGCTTCCCTGCCTACCTCCAGCAGCTCGACATGGAGAGCAACGGCAAGTCCGTCGACCGCGACGGCAACCCCGTGGAATACACCACCGGCCCGATCGTCTGGGGCGAACCCGGCACCAACGGCCAGCATGCCTTCTACCAGCTCATCCACCAGGGCACCCGCCTGATTCCGGCCGACTTCATCGGTTTCTGCCGTTCGCACAATCCTCTGGGCGACCATCACGCCAAGCTGATGGCCAACTTCTTTGCCCAGACCGAGGCCCTGGCCTTCGGCAAGACCGCCGACCAGTGCCGCGCCGAAGGCGTCCCGGAGGAGCTCGTGCCCTTCAAGACCTTCGAAGGCAACCACCCGACCAATACGCTCCTGGCCGACGAGCTCACGCCGAAGACCTTCGGCGCCCTTATCGCCCTCTATGAGCACAAGGTCTTCGTCCAGGGCATCATCTGGAATATCTTCTCCTTCGACCAGTGGGGCGTCGAGCTGGGCAAGGTCCTGGCCGGGCGCATTCTGAAGGAACTCACCGACCCCAAGGCTCCCCTCGCGCACGACAGCTCGACCAACGCGCTCATCGCCCGTTTCCGTGCCGCCAACGCGAAGTAAGCCGATGCGGACCCTTCCCTTCACGGAAGCTTCGCTTGAGGCCGCCGCCGAACGCCTGCTCGGCGGCGGCGCCGTCATTCTTCCCACCGAGACCGTTTACGGCATCGCCTGCCACCCCGCCTTCCCCGCGGCCCTGGACCGCATCCGTGCCCTCAAGCGCCGCCCCTCCGCGCAGCCTTTCCAGCTGCTTGCCGACGGGGCGGAGACCGTCTGGGCCGCCGGTGCCATCCGCACCCCCGCGGCCGAACGTCTCGCGGCCTGTTGGCCGGGCGCTCTGACTCTGGTCCTGCCGATGGAGCGGGGCGGCGACGAAGGCTTCCGCGTGCCGGACCATGCCCTCCTGCGCGCTCTCATCCGCCGTTGCGGCGGGTTGCTGCGCTGCACGAGCGTCAACGTTCACGGCGAACCGCCGGCGCGCGACGCGGCCGAGGCCGCCGCGGCCCTGCCGGGCGCCGACCTCCTGCTCGACGGCGGCCCCGCCCGCATGGGCGTGGCCTCGACCGTTGCCCGCGTCGGTGCCGACGGCACCCTCACCGTCCTCCGTCAGGGCGGTCTCACCCTCCCCGTCCGCTGACGGGGTTTGCTATACTGGTGCCCGCTGTCCGACCCCGCATGGGCGGGGCCCAAGGTCAGCTTCTCCCAACCGCTTATTCAGGAATTCCTGCCATGGCAGACAAGAAGACCGCCGCCCCCTCCTCCGCTCAGGAAAAACTCAACGCCGTACTCAGTCAGATCCGCAAGGAATTCGGCGCCACCGCCATCATGAAGATGGGTGACGTCGAGGTTCAGGATATCCCGGTCATCTCCACCGGCGCCTTCTCCCTTGACCTGGCCCTCGGCGTCGGCGGCGTTCCCCGCGGCCGCATCATTGAGATCTTCGGCAACGAATCCTCCGGCAAGACCACCCTCTCGCTGCACATCGCCGCCAACGCCCAGAAGCAGGGCGGCATCGTCGCCTTCGTCGATGCCGAACACGCCCTCGACATCGCCTACGCCCGCCGCATCGGCGTCGACGTCGACAATCTCCTCCTCTCCCAGCCCAACTCCGGCGAAGAGGCCCTTCAGATCACCGAACAGCTCGTCCGCTCCGGTGCCGTCGACGTCGTCATCGTCGACTCCGTCGCCGCCCTCGTGCCCCAGAGCGAACTCGACGGCGACATCGGTGACTCTCACATGGGTGCCCAGGCCCGCCTGATGTCCCAGGCCATGCGCAAGCTCACCGGTCTCCTCGCCTCCACCAAGACCCTCTGCATCTTCACCAACCAGATCCGCATGAAGATCGGCGTCATGTTCGGCTCTCCCGAGACCACGACCGGCGGCAACGCCCTCAAGTTTTACGCCTCGGTCCGCATGAAAATCGCCCGTATCTCCACCCTTAAGGACGCCTCCGGCAAGGCCTACGGCAACCGTACCCGCGTCAACGTGGTCAAGAACAAGGTCGCCCCGCCCTTCACCGAGGCCGAATTCGACATTCTCTACTCCCGCGGCATCTCCTGGGAAGGCTCCGTCCTCGACTCCGCCATTGCCGCCGGCGTCGTTCTCAAGCGCGGCAGCTGGCTCAGCTACGACGGCGAACAGATCGGTCAGGGGGCCGCAGCCGCCGTCGAATTTCTCCGTGCCCATCCCGAAACCCTCGAATCCATCCGTCTCCAGGTCCTCGGCCACCGCGAGATCTTCGCTCCCGGAGCCACCAACCGCTCGCTCTCCGGGGAGGACGCCGCAGCGCCCGAAGGCGACACGGACCCGTCCGCGGAATGACGACGGCGCCCTGACGCCGCCGTGCGGAGACGCGGGCGCCGCTCCTTGCGGCGCTTCGCGCATCTGTGCTATCGTATCGGGGTACACAGAGGCATAAGGAGCTGACAATGCTGAAATGTTTGGATTGGCTGGTGGGCATGTTCTCGACCGACATCGGAATTGACCTGGGCACGGCGAATACGCTGGTCTTCGTCAAGGGGCAGGGCGTGGTGATCCGCGAACCCTCCGTCGTGGCCATGCAGCGCGGCACCAAGAAGATCCTGGCGGTGGGCGCGGAGGCCAAGCGCATGCTGGGCCGTACCCCGGGCAATATCATCGCCGTGCGTCCGATGAAGTCGGGCGTGATTGCCGATCCGGACATTACCGAAGCAATGATCCGCTATTTCATCACCAAGGCCCGTCGCGGCCATCACAGCCTCTTTCGTCCGCGCGTGGTCATCGCGGCGCCCTCCGAAATCACCGATGTCGAGTGGCGCGCCGTCGAGGAAGCTGCGCGCCGTGCCGGCGCGCGCCGGGTCTGCCTCATTGAGGAGCCCATGGCGTCGGCCATCGGCGTGGGCCTCCCCGTGCAGGATCCCTCGGGCAGCCTGATCGTCGATATCGGCGGCGGCACCTGCGAAATCGCCCTGATCTCCCTGGCCGGCATCGTCCGGGCCAAGAGCGTCCGCGTAGGCGGCGACACGATGGACGAATGCATCATGCAGTACATGCGCCGCGTCTACAATCTGCTCATCGGCGAGCGCACCGCCGAAGACATCAAGGTTTCAATCGGTTCGGCCTATCCGCTGGACGAGGAGATGTCGATGGAGGTCAAGGGCCGCGACCTGGTCGCCGGTCTGCCGAAGACCCTGCGCATCACCTCCGAGGAGGTCCGCGAAGCGCTCAAGGACCCCGTCACCGCCATCGTCGACGCCATCCGCACCCTGCTCAACGACGCGCCGCCGGAACTCTCCTCCGACCTGGTTGACCGCGGCATCGTGCTCGCGGGCGGTTCTTCGCTGCTGCGCGGTCTGGACCGCCTCATTGCGGCCCAGACGGGGCTCCCGGTCATGGTGGCGGACGACCCGCTTTCGGGTGTGGCCAACGGCACCGGCCGCGTGCTGGAGGAGCTGGATTTCTTCGAAGCGCACTCCGGCATGAGCCGCAACCGCGGCTGATTCCCGTCCGGACGGGATAGGGAGTCGCGGCTTTGAGGCAGCGGATTGTTCTTCTTCTGGCATCGGCCGCCGTCGGCCTGACCGTTCTCTTCTGTCATGACACCGTACGCGGTCTCTGTACGGAGGCCGCCTATCCCTTTACGCGCGCCGCGGGATGGTTCCGCGGCCAGGTCGGCACCCGCCTGAAGGCGGCCTGGCGCGGCCTCTGTGACGGCGTGACGCGCGCCGACGCCGACGCGGAGATTGAGCGTCTCCGCGTCCTCCTTGCCAGGACCGAAGCGGTGCACCGCGAGAATGCCGACCTGCGCCGGGCCCTGGGGTGGGAACCGCCGCCCGGGCTGGAGGCTGTGCCGGCCCATATTCTCTCTCATGGCGGCGGACTGGGCGTCTGGCCGCGGCTGACGCTGGACGTCGGGAGCCGCGACGGCGTGGCCGTCGGCGACGCTGTGGTCGTACCGGAGGGGTTGGTCGGGCGCGTGGCCGGGGGCGTCACGGCCAATACCTGCACCGTTATTCTCCTTTCCGATCCGGGCTGCTACGTGGCTGCGGAGATTCCCGGCGTGGCCAAGGGCATTGTCCAGGGCGGGCGCGGGTTGGACGTCGGCGGTCCCGGCGGGCCCGACGCCCTCTACGCGCAGAACCCGCTCCGGCTGCGCTTCATCGACCGTCATATCGCCCTCCAGCCCCGGCAGCAGCTGCTGACCGAGGGGAGCGGCGACCTTTTCCCGCGCGGCATCGTCATCGGCTCCGTCATCGCCATGGTCGTGCCGGAGGAGAACGCCGGCCTGATCGGTGAGGCGGCGGTGGCTCCGGCCGTCGACCCGACGCTGTTGCGCATGGCCTTCGTGCTGCGTCCCGAACGCCGGGAGGGGCCTTCCGAATGACCGCCGTCCGCTTCATGGACGGACTCTGGTTTACCCTCTTCTTCGCCGCGCTGGCCGGGGTGGGGCAGGCGGTGCTGCCCGAAACGCCCCTCTTCCGCTTTGCCTGGCTGCCGTCGTGGTTTGCCTACCGCGTGCTGACGCGCCGCGATCGGATCGGGTGCTGGGCGCCGCTCTGGGCAGGCCTCCTCTGTGAGACGATGTGGGACCTGCCGCCCTTGGGCGGGGTCATCGGGTGCGTGCTGCTGGCGTGGGTGCTCAAGGGGCTGGAAGACCTCTTTCCGCGCCATCCGCTGACGCGCCACGGGGTCTTCGTGGGGTTGGTGCTGACGCCGGCCGTCTGGCTCTGGGCGCTCGGCTATGCCCTCCTCTTCCGCGGCACCGATGCGCTGGCGCTGGTGCCGGGAGCGGGCTCGATCGTCGCCGCGCCCGTCGTCGGCGCGGCCCTTGGCGGCTTCGCCTTCTGGCTCTACGGCCGATGGAACTTCCTCTGTCTGGAGGAACCGACGGAGGCGGACGATGAAGGTTGAGCGCGTCGCGCCCCAGCGCGTGGCCGGCTGGAAACTCCTCGTGGCCATGGTCTTCTTTCTGCTTGGCTGCCTGACGCTGGTCTGGCGCCTTTGGAACGTGCAGGTCGTCGAGAGCGGCGAATACAGCGGGGCCCAGTCCGCGCAGAGTTACCGCCGCGTCCAGACGCCCGGCCTGCGTGGGCGCATCTATGACCGCCACGGTATCGTCCTGGCCGACAACCGGCCGGTCTATTCGGTGGCAATCTACTGCGAGGAGCTCCGCCAGTCCGGACGCTGGGAGAATACGATCCGCGCCGTGGACGCCTGCATCGACGATCTCTCGCTGCGGCTCGGACTGCCGCGCGAGGTGACCTCCAAGGAGGTGTCGCGTCACGTGCGGCAGGCGTTGCCGATGCCCTTTGTCGTCTTTGAGGATGTTGGGTTCCGCACCGTGGCCTATGTCACCGAACACGCGGACGAACTGCCGGGCGTCATCATTCTGGTCGGGTCGCGGCGCGTCTACCCGCTGGGTTCGCTGGCGGCGCATGTGCTCGGTTACGTCGGGTATGCCACGGAGGTCCGCGACGACGGCATCCGGTGGCACTACCGGCTGCCCGAGATCGTCGGGCGCGCCGGCATTGAGGCGCGTTATGACAGCCTGCTGGCGGGTCACAGCGGCGAGGGACTGCTGCGCGTCGATTCGCGTGGCTATGCCCATGAGCGATGGATGAACCGCGCCCAACAGGCCGGGAGCGATCTGACGCTGACCCTGGACGTGCGGCTGCAGCAGGTGGCCGAGACGGCGCTCGCCGGGCGCCCGGGCGCCGTGGTGGCGCTGGATCCGCGCAACGGCGACGTCCTGGTCATGGCCTCCGCGCCGGCCTATGACCCCAACAACATGGTGCCGCCGGTCTCCTCGGCCTTCTACAGGGGGCTCCTTGAGAATCCTGACCGGCCGCTCTTCAACCGCGCCATTCAAGGCAATTATCCGCCCGGGTCGGTCTTCAAGCCCTTCGTGGCCATCGCCGCGCAGGAGCACAATTACGACGCGAATACCCTCTTTGACTGCACGGGCATCTATACCGAGCACAACTGCCGTCTGCGGTGCGCGAACCGTTACGGTCACGGCGAACTCGACATGCGCCAGGCGCTCATGAAGTCGTGCAATCCCTACTTCTGTTCTCTCGGCACGCGCATCGGGATGGACGCCATCGCGGCGACGGCCGAGCAGGCGGGCTTCGGATCGCGCACGGGCATCGACCTGCCGGGCGAGAGCGCCGGGCTGATGCCGACGCCGGCGTGGAAGGAGCGCACGGGACGGGGACGGTGGCGGATTTCCGACACGGCGCAGTGTTCCATCGGGCAGGGCATGATTCTCTCCAACCCGCTCCAGGTGGCCCATGCCATCGGCACGCTGGCGATGGAGGGCGACATGCGCCGTCCGCGTCTCGTGGCGGTGGGCACGCAGGGCGAACTGCAGCGGCGCCTGCCGTGGGACCATGACGCCATCCGCGCCGTCATCGACGGGATGTGCATGGTCGTCGCCGGCGGCACCGGCCAGACGATGCGCGTCGAGGGCCTGACCGTGGCCGGCAAGACCGGCACGGCCGAGTACATCGACGCCGCGACCAAGTCCCGCCGCAAGCGCGTCTGGTGCGCGGCCTTCGCACCTTCCGAACATCCCGAGATCGTCGTCGTGGCGCTGCTCGACAACGGCACAGGCGGCGGCAAGGACGCGGGCCCCATCATTCAGAATGTGCTGGCAGCCTACTTTGGGGCCAAGGCGCGTTCCAACGACGACATCAACCCTTACACGCTGGAAGACTGAGCCCGCCCCCGGGATCGGGCTTGTGCTAGAATAGTCCGGATCTTCCGCCTCCGGGCGGACCTACAGAGGAGACATGACGATGGCCAAAAACACCGCAGAGGCGCTGAACAGCTGGGATGCCGCCCGCAGTGCCGATCTTTATGCCGTGGATGCCTGGGGGCACGGGTACTTCAGCGTGACGGCCGACGGCTTCGTCGCCGTGCGCCTGCGCAAGGGCGACCAGCACGTCGACGTGAAACTCGAGACCATCGTCAAGGATATCTACGACCGCGGCATGAGCCTGCCGGTCCTCCTGCGCTTCTCCGACATCTTGGCCGACCGCATCCGCATCATCAACGACGCTTTCGCCAAGGCCATCGCCGATTACGGTTACAAGGGGATCTACCGCGGCGTCTATCCGATCAAGGTCAATCAGCAGCAGCAGGCCGTTCAGGACGTCGTCACCTACGGCCGCGCCTATCACCACGGGCTGGAGGCCGGGTCCAAGGCCGAACTCATCGCCGCCCTGGCCTATATGCATGACCCCGAGGCCTATATCGTCTGCAACGGTTACAAGGACGAGGAATTCGTCCGCCTCGCCCTCTCCTCCCTGAAGATGGGCCTTCAGACCATGCTGGTGCTGGAGTCGCTCGAGGAGCTCGACATCATTCTGACCGTCGCCGAGGAACTCAAGGTCAAGCCCCGCATCGGCGTGCGCGTGAAGCTCTCGAGCAAGGTGGGCGGCAAGTGGAGCGAATCGGGCGGGGACCGGTCGGTCTTCGGCCTCACGCCGGCTCAGCTCATTCAGGCCGTCGACCGCCTGCGCGAAGAGGGCGCACTCGACTGCCTTGAGATGCTCCACTACCACCTCGGTTCGCAGGTGCCCAACATCCGCGACATCCGCAACACCATCAAGGAAGCCTCGCGCTTCTACGTCGGCCTGGTCAAGGAGGGCGCCCCGATGGGTATCTTCGACATCGGCGGCGGCCTGGCCGTCGACTACGACGGCAGCCATACCAACTTTGAATCGAGCGCCAATTACCACATCTCCGAGTACTGCGCCGACGTCGTCGAGGGTATCATGCTCGCGTGCGACCACGGCGGCGTGCCCCATCCGACGATTCTGAGCGAATCGGGCCGCGCCCTGATAGGTTATTACTCCGTGCTGCTGGTGGACGTCCTCGGCACGGCCTGCTACGAGGTGGCCGACGCCGACGTGGCCGACATCGTCGCCTCCAAGGATCAGCCCGAGTGCATCGCCAACCTCATCGACGTCTCGAAGAACCTGCGCACGAAGAATCTGCCGGAATTCTTCAACGACGCCCTCTACTACCGCGAGGAGACGCACAAGGCCTTCAAAGAAGGGCTCATCTCGCTGCGTCAGCACGCCGCGGCCGATCGTCTCTTCTGGAACATCCTCACGCGTATCCGCGCCGAGGTGCCCAATCTCAAGTACGTGCCTGAGGACCTCTCCGGGTTGGACGGGGTCATGGCCGACATCTACTACTGCAACTTCTCGGTCTTCCAGTCGCTGCCGGACTCATGGGCAATCGACCAGCTCTTTCCCATCATGCCGATTCACCGGCTGAAGGAGAAGCCGACCCGCTCGGCCCATCTCTCCGACATCACCTGCGACTGCGACGGCAAGATCGACAAGTTCATCGACCTGCACGACGTCAAGCGCGCCCTGCCGCTCCATGAGGTCCGCGACGGAGAGGATTACGTCCTCGGTGCCTTCCTCGTGGGCGCCTATCAGGAGACGCTGGGCGACCTGCACAACCTCTTCGGCGACACCAACGTCGTCTCGATCCGCCTCGACGAGGACGGCGAGCTCGAATTCGTCGATGAGGTCGAGGGCGATACCGTCTCGGAGGTGCTCACCTACGTCGAGTATTCCCCGACCGACCTCGTCGCCCGGTTCCGCCGCCTGACCGACGCGGCCATGAAAGCCCGCCGCATTACGGCTCTGGAACGCCGCAAAATCCTCTCTTCCTACGAAAACGGCCTGCGCGGTTACACCTACTTCGAAATCTAAGGCGCCGCGGCGATATGCTATAATGGCGCGTAAGGAACGGCAATTACCCCGTATTGGAGCGTATTATGTACGACAACGAGAAACGCGAACACGAACTGATCATCCGTGACGGATGGCTTCTCATTCTGGTCCCGTTGGTGCTGGGCTTCGGCGGTTGGGCCACGTTGCTCTTTTGGGCCTGCATGCCGATTGCGGCGTGGATTGTCTTGGCGCCCTTCGCGTTGCTGGCGCTCTTCATGCTCTGGTTCTTCCGCAACCCGACGCGCATGCCGCCGGTGGGCAGCGACAACATCGTCTCCGGCGCCGAGGGCACGGTCCGTTCCGTCCAGTACGTGACGGAGGATGACGGGTCCCCCGCCGCGCCCGTCGTGAAGGAATTCTTCCCCGGCCGGCGCGCCGTGCGCATCTCCACCTTCCTCTCCCCCCTCCATGTCCATGTCAACCGACTTTGCGTCGGCGGCATCGTGACCTTCTGCGAATACCGTCACGGCAAGCACCTGCTGACGATGGATGAGCGTTCCAGCCTTTACAACCAGCACTCGGTCATCATGGTCGAGCGTCCCGACGGCCTCCGCTGCCTCCACAAGCAGATCACCGGACCCGTCGTCCGCCGCGTCGTCTACTGGCTCACGCAGGGCCAGCCCGTCCGCCGCGGCGGCATTCTCGGCATGATGAAGTTCGGCAGCCGCATGGATATCTGGCTGCCGGCCGACCGTGTCGAGGTCTGTGTGGCCCCCGGCGATCCCGTCGTGGCCGGTGAAACCGTTATCGCAAAGGTGAAATGACCATGGAGCAGAACGACACCCCCCGTCCCCGTCTGAAGCAGGCACCCCGCGTCGGCTTCGTCAATTCCATCACCTCCGGCGCCCTGCTCTGCGGCCTGCTGAGCATTCTCTTCTCGGCCTCCGGCAACTTCTACATGGGTGCCCTCCTCGTGCTCGGCGCGATGATTCTCGACGGCATCGACGGCACCATGGCCCGCCTGCTCAAGGCCGAAACCGCCTTCGGCGCGGAATTCGACACCTTCGTTGACATCACGGCCTTCGGCATCGCCCCGGCCATGCTTGTCTACTTCTACCTCTTCCATGACTTCGGCGCGCCCGGTCAGATTCACACCATCGGCGCCCTCCTGGGCATGGCCATCGTCCTCTCCGGCGCCGTGCGTCTGGCGCGCTTCAAGGTCGTTGACGAGGATCACGGCATGAGCGGCTACACCGGCATGCCCATCACCGTCAATGCCCTCTGCCTCACCGGCATCATCCTGCTCATCGAGGCCTGGAAGAAGGGCTTCGGGCTGGATTATCCCCTTCCCGCCTGGCTTACCCTGCAGGACGGCGGCTGGCTCTCCTGGATCATGTACGCCAACTGCATCATCTGCCTCTTCCTCCAGGTCTCTCCCTTTAAGTATCCCAAGCCCACCAACACCCCCATCGGGCAGTTCATCGGCGTGCTGGCCTTCCTCGGTCTCTTCCTCGGTCCGAAGACGGCCGTCATCAGCTGCTGCTATCTGGTGCCGCTGACCCTCTTCTACATTTACGTCGCGCCCTTCTGGTACGCCCTCAAGCGCGCCGTCCAGGCCCGCCGCCAGGCGGCCTGAGACCGCGGCGTCCCGTCTCCCCAAGGAATCTCTGACTCACATGAACGTTACCGAAAAAATCCTTCGCGCCCATCTCGTGTCCGGCGAACCCCGCGTCGGCGAGGAGGTGGCCATCCGCATCGATCAGACCCTCACGCAGGATGCCACCGGCACCATGGCCTATCTCCAGTTTGAATCCATGGGCCTGGAGCGCGCGCGGACCGAACTCTCCGTCAGCTACGTTGACCACAATACCGTCCAGATCGGTTACGAAAATGCCGACGACCACGATTACCTCCAGTCCGTCGCCAAGAAGTACGGCGTCGTCTACTCCAAGCCGGGCAACGGCATCTGCCACCAGCTTCACCTCGAGCGCTTCGGCAAACCCGGCAAGACCCTGATCGGTTCCGATTCCCACACCCCCACGGGCGGCGGCATCGGCATGGTCGCCATCGGTGCCGGCGGCATTGACGTCGCCGTCGCCATGGGCGGCGGCGCCTTCTTCGTGGCCTGGCCCAAGGTCGTGGGCATCCGGCTCACCGGCGAACTGAAGCCCGGCGTCTCGGCCAAGGACATCATTCTGGCCGTCCTGCGCCGTTACGGTTCCAAGGGCAACGTCGGCAGGGTCATGGAATACTTCGGCCCCGGCGTCGCCACGCTCGACGTCCCTTCCCGCGCCACCGTCACCAACATGGGCGCCGAACTCGGCGTCACCACCTCCGTCTTCCCCTCCGATGACGTCACCAAGGCCTTCCTGGAGGCCCAGGGCCGTGGCGGAGACTGGATGCCCCTCGCCGCCGACAGCGAAGCCGACTACGACGAGACCTGGGAGCTCAACCTCTCCGAACTCGAGCCCCTTGCCGCCGCCCCGCACAATCCGGGCAACGTCGAGACCGTGGCCGAACACGTTGGGCAGCGCGTCAACCAGATTATGATCGGGTCCTGCACGAACTCCTCCTACCGCGACATCAAGACCGTCGCCCTCATGCTCCGCGGCCGGACCGTCCATCCCGACGTCGAGGTCGGCATTGCCTGCGGTTCCCGTCAGGTCGTCCGCATGCTTGCCGACGAAGGGCTTCTCAGCGACCTCATCGCCGCCGGCTGCCGCATCCTGGAGAATGCCTGCGGCTTCTGCATCGGCGCCCACATGAGTCCCGCGACCGATGCCGTCTGCCTGCGCACGAGCAACCGCAATTTCGAGGGCCGCTCCGGCACCGCCTCGGCCAAGGTCTACCTCGTCTCCCCTGAGACTGCCGCAGCCTCCGCGCTGACCGGCGTCTTCACCGACCCGCGCACCTGCTGCGTCGACCCCGTCGCGATGCCCGGGCGCTTCACGATTGACGACAGCCTCTTCCTCTACCGCGAGACCGCCGGCGTCGGCGTCCCGGACACCGAGATTGTCCGCGGCCCGAATATCGGCCAGGTCCCGCCCGGCCACCCCGTCGACGAAATCCTCCGCGGCCTGGCGACCATCAAGGTCGGCGACAAGATCACCACCGACCACATCATGCCCGCCGGCGCCCGTCTGAAGTACCGCTCCAACGTGCCCGAATACGCCAAGTACGTCTTCGAGCACACCGATCCGGCCTTCTACGCCAATGCCTCCGCCGCCCGCGACGCCGGCAAGGCCAACGTCATCGTCGCCGGCGAGAGCTACGGCCAGGGCTCCTCCCGCGAACACGCCGCGCTCTGCCCGATGTACCTCGGCGTCCGTGCCGTCATCGCCAAGAGCGTCGAGCGCATCCACCGCGCCAATCTGATCAACTTCGGCATCGTTCCCTTCGTTTTCGCCGATCCCGCCGACTACGATAAGGTGGACCAGGGCGACGAGCTGGAAATCGCCGGCCTCCGCGAGGCTGTGCTGGGGAACGGCCGCGCGACCGTACGCAATCTTACGAAACAGAGCTCGTTCGACGTGACCGTCACGTTGTCCGACCGACAGAAACGCCTGCTTGCCGCCGGCGGCCTCTTGGCTGCCGTCGCCCGCGGCGAAGCCTAAAGGAGCGCGCAGATGAGCGACGCAGACAAGAATCCCACCCTGGGTTTTGATTTTGCCCCGGACTGGGCCCGCGGTTCGGCTGACGACTATGTCAGCCGCTATCAGTCCAAATCCTACGATGAGCGCACCGGCCGCGAAGAGCGTCCGCGCCGTGACGGCGACCGCCCCCGCGGTGACCGCCGCGGCCCGCGCCCCGTGGGGGATCGCCGCGGTCCGCGCCCCGTGGGGGACCGTCCCCGCGGTCCCCGCCCCCATGGCCCGCGTCCTGAGGGAGACCGCCCGCGTTTCCCCCGCCGCGATCCCGTCCGTCCGCTTGACGCCGAAATCCGCATTCTTCCCAATCAGAAGAATCTCGGCTCCATCATCAAGACCCTCCAGGGGACCCACACCGCCTTCCCGATGAAGAAGTTCGTGACGCTCTTCCTCGAGAACCCGCAGGCCTGCCTGGTCCGTTTTGAGGCC
This sequence comes from uncultured Kiritimatiellota bacterium, assembly GCA_944391065.1. Classification (GTDB taxonomy): domain Bacteria; phylum Verrucomicrobiota; class Kiritimatiellia; order RFP12; family DVOR01; genus Spyradenecus. Next base: position 32,274 of record CALXSH010000007.1, read on the forward strand.
AAACCCGAGACCGAGACGAAGTTCTGGAGCTGCAAGGCGTGCGGGTTCGTCGCCCTCAGCGAGGCCGAGGTCGAGACGCACATTCTGGCCGAGCACTTCGGCGACTTCTTCGACGAATGCGTCGAGCCCTGCGAACCGCCGTCGGGCAACTATCCCTGCGTCGCCCGCTGCACGCTCACCGGCGAATGGGTCGGCGCCCCCAACCATCACTCTTACCGCCGCCGTCTCGCCGAGATGGCCGCCAAGGCCGGCATGTCCGAGCGCGACTTCCAGCACACCCTCGAGATGTGCCGCGACCCCGAATCGGTCGAGGCCTGGAAGCAGTCCGTCACCACGCAGATTGTCTACCGCCGCCGTGTGACCGAGGCCGCTCCCGCCGCTCCCGCTCCGGCTTCCGAGACTGCTCCCGCCGAGGGCGAAACGCCCGCCGCCGAGACGCCCGCTCAGCCCGCTCTGACGCGTGACCAGGCGGAATATGCCTTCCGTCACGAGATTCTGCCGACGCTTGTCGCCTCCGCCCGCCACGTTTGCCTGCCGGTCGAGGTCGCGCGGCGGTCCACCTCGCTGCCGCTGACCCTCCTGCTGAAGTACACCCTCCGCGACGAACAGCGCTTCCCGCGTTCCCTCTTCTTCGCGCTCCGCGGTGCCTTCCGCCATCGGAAGTTCACCCTCTTCCGCGCCAATGACGCCCGCGGTCCCGAGTTCGTGGTCAATGCCGCCCTCAGCCCCTTCACCTCCGAGAACGTCGTCCGCGAGATCCGCGCGGCGCTTGACTATGTCACCGCCCACCCGCTCTGCACCCGCGCCGAACTTCTCGCCGCGCTGCGGACCGAGCTGGCCGACATGGACCCGAGTACCGTCGTCCGTCAGATTGCCTTCCTCTTCCAGAAGGGCCACATCCTCGAATACTACAACGGCGTCCTCGCCCTCCCCGAGGCCAATCCGAAGTTTCGCAAACTGCCTGAGGAGCTGAAGAAGGCCCCGGCCGAGACGCCCGCCGAAGAGACCGCTCCCGCTCCGGAAGTCGCTCCCGCTCCGGAAGCCGCTCCCGCTCCGGAAGCCGCTCCCGCTCCGGAAGCCGCTCCTGAGGCCGCCGCCGAAGAGCCCGTTCCCGAGCCCGCGCCTGAAGTGCCCGCCGGGGAAGCCGCTCCGGCTGAACCGGCCGCACCGGAAGCCCCCGCGCCGGCCGCCGAATCCCAGAACTGATACCCGAAGGGAGACTCAGCATGAAACTCGCAGACGTAGCCAAGACCGTCAACGGCACCTTTACCGGTGACGGCGATGTCGAAATCGTTGCCATGGCCAGCCTTCTCGAGGCCCGTGAAGGAGACATCTCCTTTCTCGCCAACCCGAAGTACGCCAAGCAGATGAAGGATACCAAGGCCTCCGCCGTGCTCGTGGCCCAGGATTATGAGGGCGAAACCCGCGCCACCCTGATCCGCGTCCCCGAACCCAATAAGGCCTTTGCCTCTCTGGCGCCGATTTTCGGGCCCCGTCCCTACGTCCGCGAGCCCGGCATCCACGCGACCGCCGTCATCGGCGAGAACGTGACCCTCGGCAAGGACCTCTACATCGGGCCTTACACCGTCATCTCCGACGGCGTCACCATCGGCGACGGCACCGTCATCGAGGGCCAGGTCTTCATCGCCCATGACGTGCATATCGGTGCCGGCTGCCACCTCTACCCGCAGGTCAATATCCGCGAATCCTGCGTCCTCGGCGACCGCGTCATCCTCCATGCCGGCGTCAAGATCGGTACCGACGGCTACGGTTACACCGTCGAGATCGGCGCCCAGGGCCCCGTCATCACCAAGGTGCCCCAGGTCGGCATCGTCGAAATCGGCAACGACGTCGAGATCGGTTCCAATACCTGCGTCGACCGCGCCCGCTTCGGCCGTACCCGCATCGGGGACTGCACCAAGATTGACAACCTTGTCCAAATCGGCCACAACGTCCAGATTGCACCCTTCGTCGGCATCATCGCCCAGGCCGGCATCGCCGGCAGCGCGAAGATCGAATCCGGCGCCCTCATCTGGTCCCAGGCCGGCGTCTCCGGCCACCTTACCGTCCACGAACGCGCCCAGGTCGGCCCGCAGTCCGGCGTCAAGGAGGATGTCCCCGAAGGCGAATACGTCGTGGGGTCGCCCGCCGTGCCCAAGCGCGCCTTCGCCGAAGGCCTCCTTCTGCCGCGCCTCGTCGACAAGCTCAAGCGCCGCGTCGCCGATCTCGAAGCCAAGGTGAAGGCCCTCGGGCAGGGGAACGACTGACCCCATGCTCGGACGGCTCATCCGCGACCGCCTCTTTGCCTTTCACGGACCGGACCGCGCCCGTGCGGTCCGTCTTTTTTTGACCCTGGCCCTGCTCCTCGCGTGGGGGCTGACGTGGCTGGGGTAGGAGACCGCTTATGGCTTTCCGTTACATCTCCGCCGGTGAATCCCACGGCCCCTGCCTGACCGTGATCGTCGAGGGCGTCCCCGCCGGCCTTCCGCTCAGCGAGGACCTCATCGCCGCCGATCTTGCCCGCCGTCAGCTCAAAGCCGGCGCCGGCGGCCGCATGGACATCGAGACCGATCGCGCCGAAATCCTCTCCGGCGTCATGGCCGGTCGTACCACCGGCGCGCCCATCGCCCTGCGTATTGCCAACCGCGACTTCGCCGCCTGGCAGGGCCGCGAAGTCCCCGCCTACACCGTGGCCCGTCCCGGCCATGCCGACCTCGCCGCCTGCGTCAAATACGGCTTCGACGACATCCGCTGCGCCCTTGAGCGCTCCAGTGCCCGCGAGACCGCCTGCCGCGTCGCCGTCGGCGCCGTTGCCCGCGCCTTCCTGGGCGAATTCGGCATCACCGCCTCCTCTTACGTCGCCTCCCTCGGCGCCGTCCCCGAATGCCCCGTCGACCTCGACGCCGCCCTGGCCTTCGCCGCGACCTCGCCCAGCCGCGCCCCCGACCAAACCGCCGAGGACGCCTATGCCAATGCGATCCACCTCGCCCGCGTCCAGGGCGAAACCCTCGGCGGCCGCATCGTCTGCGTCGTCAGGGGCCTCCCGGTCGGGCTCGGCTCCTACGTCACGCCCGACCGCCGTCTCGACGCGCGCATCGGCGGCGCCGTCCTCTCCGTCAACGCCATCAAGGGCGTCGAGTTCGGACAGGCCTTTGCCGCCACCGCCGTCCCCGGCAGCAGGCTCCACGACCCCATTGTCCGCGACGACGCGGGCCATCTGGTCCGTCCGACCAACGCCGCCGGCGGCCTCGAGGCCGGCATGACCACCGGTCAGCCCCTCGTCGTCCGCGCCGCGATGAAGCCCATCCCGACCACCCTTGCCCCCCAGCGCAGCGTCAACCTCGCCGACGGTCAGCCCTCCGCGACCGCCTATGAGCGTTCCGACACCTGCCCCGTGCCCCGCGCCTGCGTCGTCATCGAGTCCGTCATCCTTATCGAACTCGCCGCCGCCCTCTGCGAAAAGCTCGGCGGCGACTCCCTGACCGAAATGAAGTCCCGCCGCCTGGCCACCCCCGACGACGTCCGTCTCTCCCCCGAGCCGAAGGTCTTCTGGCCTCTTCCCGGCCATGATTGACGCCCACCTCCATCTCCGCGACCGCCGCATCCGGTCCTGCCACGCCCGCTTCGTCCGCGAAGCGCTCGAAGCCGGCGTCACCGGATGCATTGCCTGCACGGCCGTTCCGGAGGAGTGGGACATCGAGGTCGACTGCTCCTGGGACGTCACCGACGCCTTCGGCGCCCACCCTTGGGCCGCCGGCGTCCTCCCGCCCGACTGGGCGGAACACCTCCGGGAGGTCCTCCTCCGCCACCCCGGCGCCCTCGTCGGCGAAATCGGCGTCGACGGTATCCGCCGCGTCCACGACTGCGGCGCCCTCCAGCGCGCCGTCCTGACGCGTCAGCTCGAACTCGCCGTCGCCCTCGGCCGCCCCGTCGTCCTCCATGGCGCCCGCGCCTGGGTCCACCTTTTCCACGCCATCGAACCCTACCTGAAGCGTCTTCCTGCCGTCCTTCTGCACGGCGTCTCCTTCTCCCGCGACCTCCTCACCCATCCCGTCCTGCGCTCCGCCGACCGCGTCTGGTACTCCGTCAGCGGCGCCGTCTGCTCTCCCGACGCCAAGACCCTCCCCGCCCTCGCCGCGGCCCTCCCCCTCGACCGCCTCCTCCTCGAGACCGACTCGCCCGACATGTTTCCCGTCGGCGGCGACCCCCTCGTCCTCGGTTCCGGCGTCTCCCCGTACAATTCCCCTGCCAATCTTCCCCGCGTCTGTGCCACCGTGGCCAGACTCCGCGGTATCCCCGCCCAGGAGTTGGCCGAGATCACCGCCTCGAACGCGCGCGCGTTTCTCGCGCGCAGGTGACGCACCTGATGGCACGCTGGGGATTCGCCACGCCTCTGGGTGACACCCTGGCGGGCGGCGGTGACGCGTCTGGCGGCTTGCAGTCCTGCGACAGGCTAAAGGCGATGCGGATGAGGGCGCAGACCAATTCAAACGTGGGCGTAAACCAACTCAAAAGTGGGCGACAATTGCGGCAAAAGTGGGCGACAATTGCGGCAAACGTGGGCGTAGTTTTCCGGCCATGCCGTTACAGGCACTTATTTGAAGATCCCGGAGAGGGGTGAGCGTGCCGCCATGCGCAACGCTCCCGGGGCCGCGCGGCCGTCAGGACGCGCGCTATGCGTCAGATGGAAGGTGCGCCGAAGCCTAAATCGGGGTTTGCGCAGGCGTACTTTGTGCGCTTCCGGGCTCGGTGCACTTTGTTGTGAAGAATAGCGCTCTGCCCGCAGCCTGAGGCGGCCAATCCGCCGTAGCCCTTCAATTTGGTATAGTAATGGCAATTATGGACAGAGAAGGAAAGAAGCGCCGACTGATGAAGCCTTTGCTGATTGTGATGAGCGCCCCGAGCGGGGCCGGGAAGAGCACGCTGTGCGATTTGCTGCTGCAGGAGTTTCCCGAGATTTCGTATTCCGTCTCGTGCACGACGCGCGCGCCGCGCGGCGAGGAAGAGGACGGGCAGGATTACTTTTTCCTGAGCCCGGCGGAGTTTGACCGCTACGTGGCCGAGGGGCGTCTGCTGGAGCACGCGACGGTGCACGGCAACCGTTACGGGACGCCGGCGGCGCCGGTGCGGGAGGCCTTTGCCGAAGGACAGAGCGTCCTGATGGACATCGACGTGGCGGGTGCCGAGCAGGTGCGGCGTTATGTCGCGACGCTGCCGGAGGACGATCCGCTGCGTCAGGGGTTCGTGGATATCTTCATCGAGCCGCCGGACATGGAGGAGCTCCGCCGCCGTCTGGAGGGGCGCGGGGAGGATTCTCCGGAGACGATTGCCCTGCGCCTGGGCAACGCGCAGGGCGAGATGTCGCGGGCGGGCGAGTACCGTTACCGTGTGGTGAATGACGATCTGCAGATGGCCTATCGGCGTCTGCGCGATATCGTGCTGAACGCGTCCGGTCTGCTCTGAGGCCGGCGCGGGGCGCATCGAAGGAGGCTGTGGCATGAAAAAGATTTTGCTGGGTGTGACGGGGGCCATCGCGGCTTACAAGGTCTGCACGCTGGTCCGCCTGATGATCCGCGAGGGCTGGGACGTGCGCGTGGTGGCGACGCCGACGGCGCTGGAGTTCGTCGGGGAGGTCGTCTGGCATACGCTGACGCAGCGTCCGGTGGAGCGCGACGGGCTGGGCCCGATCTATCCGCCGCGTCATATCGAGCTGGCGACGTGGTGCGACTGCTTCGTGGTGGCGCCGGCGACGGCGAACACGCTGGCGAAGCTGGCGCACGGCATCGGCGACAATCTGCTGACGCAGACGGCGCTGGCGTGCGACAGGCCGCTGCTCCTGGCGCCCTCGATGAATGCGAAAATGTGGGCCCATCCGGCGACGCAGGCGAATCTGACGACGCTGATGGGGCGGGGCGCGCACCTGTTGGACCCGGGCGTGGGCGAATTGGCCTGCGGCGTGACGGGGACGGGGCGGCTGCCCGAGCCGGAAGAGATTTTGGCGGTGATGAAGGATCTCGTACGTGAAATGTGAGCTTTGCCATAACCATGACGCGCAGACGGTGATCTACCGCCGCGAGGCGGACGGGTCGTCGCGCGAGCTCTATGTCTGCCGGACGTGCGCGGATGCCGAGCGGGCGTTCGGCGGACCGCGCGGCGTCAGCGTGACGGCCATGGAGGCGCCCGAACCGCCTCCCGGGGCGGGCAATCTGCCGCAGCAGCTGCTGGGCAAACTGGAGTCGCTGCTCTCGCGCCTGCCGGAGGGGCCGGAGGACGGGGAGGGGCGTGTGGACTTTACCGACGGCGGTTCGAAACGCTGCCCGTCGTGCGGTCTGTCGTTGGATGATCTGCAGAACCTCTCGGCGGTGGGGTGCGCGAAGTGTTATGCGTTCTTCGGCGAGGCGCTGCGTACCATCGTGGCCGACCTGCAGGGGTGCCGGAAGTACGCCGGCGACCCGCCGGCCGAGCGGCAGCCCGGCGACGGGGCGGGTGAGGGGTCGCGCGAGGCGCGCCTCGGGGCCCTCCGCAAGGCCCTGAAGCAGGCCATCGAGGATGAGGATTACGTCAACGCCAAGCGGTTCCGCGAGGAACTCCGGAAGCTGGAGGACGAACCTCCGGCAAAGCCGCCGGAGGGGGAGGAACCTCATGGCGCGTGATTTGGACACGCTCTTCCCGCCGGCCTGCCGGGGCGTGCAGGACATCGTCCTGAAGACACAGCTCTCGCTGGTGCGCAACCATCCCGAACACCCCTTCCCGCAGCACATGACGCGGCGGGAGGGTCTGGCCTTCGCCGAGGAACTCTGCGAACGGGTCAAGAGCCTTTTCGGCGCTGAGGACGTGACGGACGATCCGCTGACCTCCGACATCGCCGAGACCTATTTCGGGCTGTCGCCGCTCTCCAGGCGCGGACCCTTCTATAGGCTGCTGAGGAAGGCGTTGGGCCGGGGAAGCTATTTCTGGATTGAGGTGGGGGCAATGAACCATCTCACCTTCTCGGTGCTGTGCGAGCATGACGCGATGCCGCAGCAGGCTGAGGCGCTGTGGGGGCTGGTCTCGCTCTATGAGCGCCGTTATCCCTTCGCCTATGCCCAGCCCTGGGGCTATCTCTCGGCGCAGCTCTCTTTCGCGGGAACGGGATTCCGCATCCGCACGTGGGTCCACGTGCCGGGGCTGTCGCACTTCGACCAGCTCACGCAGCTCTGCAACGCCGCGGAACGTTACGGGTGCCTGGTCGAGATCGACGGTCCGGAGGACGAGGCGCCGCCCGGCAATCTGGCCATCCTTTTCAACCGCTCGACGATGGACGCGCCCGTGGCGGAAATCGCCCGGCGCCACCGGCGCTTCCTGGGGATGCTCTGCGACGCCGAGGATCAGGCCCGGAGACGGCTGCGGCTCGATTTTCCCTTTGTCTTGTATGACCGCATGAAGCGGATGCGCGGCCTGCTGCGCGACGCGGAGATGTTGGAGCCCGACGAGGCCCTGGACGTGCTCTCGGCTTACCGGCTGGGCATCGCGACGGGGGCGCTGAAGGGCCGCGAGGCGAAGGCAGGGTTCCCGCATTTTTGGTTTGAATCGGTCTGGGACGGCCCGATGATCCGTGAGATGGAGTGCCGGATGACGCCGGAGGAGCAGACGATGCTGGTCCGGGCGATGCCGCCCGGCGTGGAGCGCCACGGGTATCAGCACAGCTGCTGCCGCGTGCAGTGGCTGAGGATGCTGATTACGGTTCGGCTTGATCCGGCCTTTGTCCGAGAGGCCAAGGAGTGGAGAGGATGACGATGGATTTTCCGAAGACGCTGCTGCTTGCGGCGGTGGCCCTGTTGGCGGCCGGGAGCTTCCCGGCCGCGGAATCCGCGCCGGTGACGAAGGGCCCGGAGGACCGTTCGGCCGCGTTGGCCGAGCTTCCGGCGCCGTTGGCGCTGGCGATGGCGCGCGGAATGTTTCCCAAGGATCACATCGACGTGGAGGGGATACTCTCCACGGCCGAGGAGCGCGGCATGAATCCCACCGACCGTCCCTATAAACTGGGGCTGGACTGGGATGCCGAGACGCCGCGTGCCACGGTGGAGCTCTTCGCCGCCAAGGGCGACACGGAGCCCTTGCTGCATGCCGAAATCACCCGTCGCGACGGCAAATCCGGCGTGACGCTGACGATGCCCGACGGCACCGTTTATCCCGGCGTGCGCCTCAATACGCCCATCGGCGAGAGCGACATCACCTGGATGGATCTCACGATGGATTACCTCTGGTGGACCGACGCGCGCTATCTCTCCGAGGACGAGATCGCCGCCCAGGACCTCTCCGCGCGCACCTGCGGGCGGAGCTGCCGCATCGTCGAGGCCAAGCCGCCGGAACCCGTCCCGGGCTGTTCGGCCGTGCGCCTCTGGATTGACGAAGGCACGGGTTATATGCTGCAGGCCGAGCAGCTCAGCGACAGCGGGGCCGTCCTGCGCCGTCTGTGGGTCCAGCGCATCGGCCGGGAGGAGGGGCGCTGGGTGCCGCGCGAATTCCGCGTCCGCGTCCTGGGCATCCGCCGCGTGACCTCGCTCTGGGTGCGGTCGGTGAAGAGTGACGGCTTCGAGGCCGTCGAGGAGGAACGTCGATGAATCATGACTGCTCCGCGGCCCCGGCGACGGGCCGGCTGATTTTCACCCCTGTGCAGAATCGTGTCATCACGACGGCGCTGACGCTCGTCTGCGCGCTCTTCGTGACGGTGGCGACGGTGGCGGTGCTGTTGCTCGCGCTGCGGGCAATGGGCTACTTCTTCCACATCGTCGGCCCGGTGATCGTGGCCTTTTACCTCAGCCTGCTGACGCGGCCGTGGTACGCGCGGCTGCTGCGCTTCACGGGCGGACGGGCGGCGTTGGCCGCGACGCTCTTCACCGTCTCGGTGCTGACGCCGCTCATCCTGATCGTCGTCTTCTTCGGGACCTTCGCCGTGCAGCAGGGCTCCAGCCTCCTGCGCGAACTGCCGGGAATGATTACCAAGACCCATCTGGCGCTGACCGAGCGCTTTCCTGAACTGAAGGGCGTCCTCAATGAGGTTTACGCGGGGTTCCGGACCTTTATCGGCTCCGACGGAGCCTTCGATCCGGGGGCCCTGACCGCGGTGCTCCGCCAGGGCGTGACGGTGGGCAACGCCGTCTTCTCCGTCGGGTCGGCCACGCTGCTCTGGCTGCTGACGGTCTTCTACTGGGTCATCTTCGTCATGCAGCCGCCGCTTTCGGGCGAGGCGCTGGCGGCGCGGCTGCCCTTCTTCCATGCCAACGCGCGCCAGACCATCGCGCGGTACTTCCACAATTTCAACGACATCATCGTCTCCTACTTCCGCGGCCAGATCATCGACGTGACGATCCAGGGCGCGCTGTACGGGACGGCCTTCTTCCTGATGGGGTTGCCCTACGGCTTCATCATTGGGTTCGTCCTGGGCCTGATGAACCTCGTGCCCTACCTAGGCGTGACGATCGGTCTCTGCGTGGCCCTGCCGGTGGCCTTCGCCCACGGCGGGCTGGGGTTCACGGCCGCGATCTTCGGTATCTTCTGCTGCATCCAGACCTTTGACGGCTACCTGATGCAGCCCTACATCCAGGGCGACCGCATGAAGCTCTCGGCCTGGCAGATTGTCTTCGCCCTGCTCTTCTGGACTCAGCTGGGCGGGTTCCTCGGGCTCCTGCTGGCCATCCCGCTGACGGCCTTCGTCAAGGCCTCGTGGGACGAATGGCTCGCCTCCTCGGAACGCTTCACCGACAACTCCCCGGCCCCTGCGGCCCCCGCGTCGGCTCCCCCGGCCGCGCCGTCGGAAGCCCCGTCGGACGCTTCTCAGGGAGGTGAACGGTGATGGCCGCGCCGCTTGCCGCCGCCGCTGTGGCCGTCGGGCTGCTGGCTCTGGCCGCCCTTCTCGCCGCGCCCCAGGCCCCCGCGGGGCTGAGGGCCTTCCCCCGCGCCCGCGCCGTTGGGGGCGTCCTGACCGCGTTGGCCTGGGCCTGGGCCGCCGCCGAACTCATCCTTCATTCCGTTGATTTCCTGGCCTTTCTGACGCCGGCGATGACTGTCGTGGTGGCGGTGATCTGCGTCCCGCTGAGCTGGACGCTGTTGGCCAACCTGCTGTCGGTGCGCGGGCTCGGGGCGCTGATGATGCTCTGGCCGATGCCCGTCATCCTCGCGGTGCGCGAGGACGTGAGCGCCTGGCGCCTGCTGCCGGTCTCGGTGGGGTACCTCTCGCTGACGCTGGGCATGGTCCTGGTCTTCCATCCCTGGACGGGGCGGGCCCTCTGCGAAGGCCTTGCCGCCCGTCCCCTCACGCGGCGTGCCGTCGCCGCGGTCCTCGGGCTCCTGGGCATCCTGACCGGCGTTGGGGCCTTCATTCTCGGAAAGGCGGTGGGCGAATGAAGTTTGGCGGCATTCTCTTCTGGTACGTCCTGCGCAGCTTCGCGGTGCCGGCGCTGATCTGTTTTCTCGGGCTCTGCGCACTCTTCCTGCTCTTCACGAGCTTTGACCTGATCGGGGCGGTCTTCGATCCCAAGGCGGCCGTCGACCTGCGGATGGCCTGGGACTTCCTGGGCGGCACCCTCTCGACCTATCTCGAGTGGCTTCTGCCGGCGGTCTTCCTGTTGGCGACGCTCTACACGATGTGGCAGTTCTGCCGGCACAGCGAACTCACCGCGATGCGCGCCGGCGGCATCGGTATGACCACCGTCGTGGCCCCCATCCTCATCGTCGCGGCGATTGCCGCGGTCCTCTCCTTCCTCAATACCGAATACTACCGTCCCGCCGCGGCGACCCGGGCCGTAATCATCAAAGATTCCGATTTCCGCGACAATGGCCGCACGCCCCGCAGCGGCGTCGGCTTCGTCGCGCCCGACGGCAGCCACATCTGGCTCTTCGGCACCTTCGACCCGCAGCGGCCGGACCGGCCGCGCGACGTGCAGATCACTTTCTTCCGCGACGACGGGTCGCGCGACGTCTCCTACAGCGCCCCGCGGGCCGAATACCTCGACGGCGTCTGGTGGCTCCGCGGCGGCGTCACCGGCCAGTGGTACGACGAACTCGACAACGTTATCCTGCCGCCTGAGGGCGTTCCCGCCCGCGTCAGCGAGAAGGCCCTCTACGCCGTCACCGAGAAGCCCCTGCAGATCCTCGCGCAGAACAGCGACGCCGATACGGCCTCCATCACCCTGCGCAAGGCCAACCGCAAACTTCGCGACCAGACCGGTCTGACCACGCGCCAAAAGAACGAGGATTCCTACGCGACCTACAGCCATTACGCCGCGCCGGTCTCCATCCTGCTGGTGACGCTCTTCGCCATCCCCGCCGGCATTGCCTCCGGGCGTCAGTCGGTCTTCCGCGGCATCCTGCTGGCCATCTCGCTCTTCCTGGCCTACTACCTGATTACCGCGCTGGCCATGTGGCTGTCGGGCCTGGACATCATCAAACCCGCCTTGGCCGCGGCCCTGCCGTCGATTCTCTTCGGCATCGCGGCGATCTGGCTCTTCAGGAGGCAGCGATGAACGCGCCCGAACGCGCCACGGTGCGCGGCATCCCGGGCGATTCCGCCCGCCGCCGCGGCCTCAAACGGATTCTGCTGCCCACGGCCGGGTTTGCGCTGGCCGTCGGGATCGGGTTCGGCGCCGTGCTCGGGGCCGCGGTGCCCTGCGCGCTCTGGGGCGGTCTGGGGCTGTTGGTGCTCTCGGCGCTGCTCTTCGGCGTCTATCTGCGCCGCCAGCCCGCGCTCGTCTATGGGTTCTTCAAAGGGGCCCGCGGCGAGGAGATGGTGGCCGGCGAATTGGCCCGTCTGCCGGCGGACTGGACCGTCTTCCACGGTGTGGTGCTGCCTGACGGCACCGACATTGACCACCTGGCCGTCGGCCCGCAGGGCGTCTTTTTGATTGAGACGAAGTACTGGAGCGGCCAGGTCTCCGTCGAACGCGGACGGATTCTCGCCAACGGCCGTCCCGTCAACCGTTCCCCGGTCCTTCAGGTCCGCCGAGCCGCGGCGGCCCTGGCCAAGGCCACGGGGCTCTCCGCGGAGCACATCCGCGGGATGCTCTGTTTCGCCGGGACCCATTTTCCCGAAGGCAGCGCCCGGGCGGATGAGATTCTCGTCTGCTCCCACGTGGGGCTGACCGATACGCTCGGAGGCGGTGCCCGCACGCTCTCCGACGTCGATGTCGCGCGGGCCGTCGCCAAGATCGGCGAACTGACCATTACCGAAGGACTCTGAGATGAAGCGATTCCGATTCGGCCGGCTTCTGCCGGTCCTGCTGCCGGCCCTGCTGGCCACCGCGCTTTTCGCCGCCCCCGCCGCTCCCGCCGCTCCCGCCGCCCCGGCGGTCACCGAGGTCAAACCCGAACCGGTTTATGCCGAAATTGCCCGCCGCCTGACGGCCAGCCTCGGCGAGAATCACCTCTCGGGGGAACGGTTTGACGACCGCCTCTCCCAGGCGGCATGGACCAATTTCATCAACCTGATCGACTTCGACCACACCCTGCTCACGCAGGAGGACCTCGACGCCGTGGCCGGCATGAAGACCGCCATCGACGACATGATGCGCGCCGGCGACCTCACCTTCGGCTACCGCATGATGGACCTCGTCCGCCGCCGGATCATTGAGCGTTATGACTTCATCGACAAGGTCCTTCAGGAGCCCGAACCCTTTGATTTTACGAAGGACGAGACCTATCTCTGGAAACGCGAGGATGCCCCGCATCCGGCCGACGCCGAGGCCCAGCGCGCCCTCTGGCGCGCCGCCCTGAAGAATGAGTACCTCGCCATCGTCCTCAACCGCGAACTTGACGCCGAGGAGGCTGCCAAGAAGCCTGCGCAGGAGCCGTCCGAGGAGGCCGCGTCCGACGCGTCCGCGGAGACGGAGACCCGCGAGATTTATGTCGAGGAGGAGAATCCCGACGAACCGGTCGCCGACGTGCTGCGCAGGCGCTACCGTCAGCTCCGCGACGTCTACGCCGAGATGGACGCCGAGACCGTCCTGCAGCGTTACCTCTCCGCCGTCGCCACGGCCTACGACCCGCACACCGACTACATGAGCCCGATGAGCTTCGAGGAGTTCGCGATGGACATGAACCTCACGCTCTACGGCATCGGCGCCACGCTGCGTTATGACGACGGGTACATCCGCGTCATGGAGGTCATGCCCGGCGGCCCGGCCGGACGCGACACGCGCGACATCCGCCTGCGGGCCGGTGACCGCATCGTCGGCGTCGCCCAGGAGGGCGGCGAGATGGAGGACGTCGTCCACAAACCCCTCCAGCGCACCATCCGCAAAATCCGCGGCCCCAAGGGCACCAAGGTCATCCTCAAGGTCATTCCCTTCTCCGACAAGACCGGTTCCCGCACCAAGATCGTTGACCTCGTCCGTGACGAAATCCGTCTCGAGGACCAGGCCGTCACCGGCCATATCGAGACCGTGAAGGCCGCCGACGGCACCGAGCGCCGCATCGGCTACGCGCGCGTCCCGGCCTTCTACGCCGGCACGGCGGCCGACGCCGGCCGCGGCGGGGAGAAACCCGCCTCGGTCACGCGCGACCTCTTGGCCATCCTGCAGGACTTCAACGCCAAGCACGTCGACGGTCTCGTCCTCGACCTGCGCGGCAACGGCGGCGGTTCACTCCTGGAGGCCCTCGCCATGAACGGCCTCTTCGTCTCCGGTCCCGTCGTCCAGGTCAAGGACGCGCGCAGCGTTCAGGTGCTGCCCTGCCAGGCCCCCGTCGTCTTCCGCAAGCCGATGGTCGTGCTGACCAACCGCCTCAGCGCCTCGGCCTCCGAGATCGTCGCCGGCGCCCTGCAGGATTACGGCCGCGCCATCGTCATCGGCGATTCCAAGACCCATGGCAAGGGCACCGTCCAGACCGTTCAGGGCTTCGGCGATTCGAAGACCTACGGCGCCTATCGCGTGACGACGGCCTGCTTCTACCGCATTACCGGCGCCACCACCCAGGTGCGCGGCGTCGTTCCCGACCTTGTCATCCCCTCGGCCTTCGACGCCATGGACCGCCTCGGTGAGGACAAGCTCCCCGGCGCCCTGCCGTACTCCGAGATCGAGCCGGCCTTCTACGCCAGGACCGACGAGACCGTTGCCGGTTTTATCCCGCGCCTCAAGGCCGCCTCCGACGCCCGTCTGGCCAAGGACGAGCAGTACGGCAAGACGGCCCGCATGATCGATTACATCCGCAAGGCCAATGCCGAGAAGACCGTTCCCCTGCGCATGGACCTGCGCCGTGAGCGCATGCGCGCCGAACGCGCCCTGGAGGAGTGGGAGGAGAAGGAGCTCAGCCCCGTCCGCCGCCTCAAGGATGAGGGCCCGACGGCGGAGAATGATCCCGTCCTCCGCGAATCCCTCAGCGTCCTCTCCGACTTCATCGATCTGCGCGGCGGTCCCGATCAGCCCGTCCGCACCGACGGCGATGTCGGGTCGCGGCTCTTCAATATCTTCGGCAACGGCGCCTCCCGGTAAGTCACGATGGCGACGCTGCTCCGTACGATCCGTTCTCCCGCCGACGTCCGCGCCCTTCCGGAGGCGGACTTGGAGGCGTTGGCCTCCGAAATCCGCTCGGTCATGATCGATACGGTCTCGCGCACGGGCGGCCATCTGGCCCCCAGCCTCGGGACCGTCGACCTCACCGTCGCCCTCTGCCGCGTCTTTGACTTTCCCACCGACCGGGTGGTTTGGGACGTCGGCCATCAGGCCTACGCCTGGAAGATGCTCACCGGCCGCCTGGACCGCATGGAGACCCTGCGCCGCCACGGCGGCCTGCGGCCCTTTACCTTTCCGGCAGAATCGCCCTACGACGCCTCCGTCGGCGGCCATGCCGGCGTGGCCCTCTCCACGGCCCTCGGCCTTGCCGCCGCCCGCGACGCCCGCGGCGGCAGGGAGAATATCATCGCCGTCGTCGGCGACGCCGCCCTGACCAACGGCATCGCCCTCGAGGCCCTCAATGCCGTCCGTCACACCACCGACCGCCTGATTCTGGTGATCAATGACAACGGCATGAGCATCTCCCGCAACGTCGGCGCCTTCACCCGTCTGCTGGCCCGGCGTCTCTCTGCGTTGCGCTACAACCGCGTCCGCGCCGCCGCCGAGGCGGCCGGCCATGCCCTGCGCCTCGGGTGGCTCCGCGGCGCCTACCTTCGCTTCAAAGGCATTCTCAAGTCCCTGATCCTCCGTCACCGGGCGGCCATCTTCGAGGATCTCGGCATCCGTTATCTCGGGCCCATCGACGGCCACGACATTCCGACGCTCTGCGAGGCGCTCCGCTCCGCCGCCGAGGGCCACGAACCCGTCGCTCTCCACATCTCCACCGTCAAGGGCAAGGGGTTCCCCCCTGCCGAGCGCGCCCCGGCCAAGTGGCACGGCGTCGCGCCCTGGGCCTCCGAGACGCGCCGCGAATCCGAGCCCGCCCGCCCGAGCTGGAGCGTCGCCTTCGGGCAGCACCTCTGCGAACTGGCCGAACGCGATCCGCGCGTCGTCGCCGTCACCGCCGCCATGCGCGACGGCACCGGCCTGGCCGAATTCTTCCGGCGTTTTCCCGGCCGTGCCTACGACGTCGGCATCTGCGAGGAACACGCCCTGGTCTTCGCCGCCGGCCTTGCCGCCGCCGGCCTGCGCCCCTTTGTGGCCGTCTACTCCACCTTTGCCCAGCGCGCCGTCGACTGCATGATGCACGACGTCTGCCTGCCCGGCCTCCCCGTGACCCTCTGCCTCGACCGCGCCGGCGTCGTCGGCGCCGACGGTCCCACCCATCACGGTCTCTTTGACCTGGCCCTCTTCGGCGCGCTGCCGGGGCTGACGCTCCGCGCCCCGACCGACGCCGCCGGCCTCGTCCGCGCGATGGACGGCGCCCTGGCCGGCGACGTTCCGGCCGTCATCCGTTATGCCCGCGGGAGCGTTCCCGCCGAAACCCTTCCGCCCGCGCCTCTGCCGCCGGGTGACGGGCCGGTCATCCTGGCCGTCGGCCGTGCCGCGGCCTGGCTGAAACCCGTCGCCGATCGCCTCAGCCTCCCCCTGGTGCCCGTCGACAGCGTCAAACCGTTGCCCGCCGGCCTCGGCCCGGACGTCACCCGTCCTCTTGTCACCGCCGAGGACGCCACCGTGCACGGCGGGTTCGGCGCCGCCGTGGCCCAGGCCGTCGGCGGGCCCGTGCTCTGCCTCGGCTGGCCGGACGACGGTTGGGTGGGGCAGGGGACCGAAGCCGAACTCCGCGCCGACTGCGGCCTCGACGGCGAGGCCCTGGTCCGCCGTATCGGGGCCTGGCTGAAGGAGCTCCCGG
Source organism: uncultured Kiritimatiellota bacterium (assembly GCA_944391065.1). Classification (GTDB taxonomy): domain Bacteria; phylum Verrucomicrobiota; class Kiritimatiellia; order RFP12; family DVOR01; genus Spyradenecus. Next base: position 48,552 of record CALXSH010000007.1, read on the forward strand.
CCCATGGCTGAACCCCGCATCCGGAAACTCGACGAGACCGTCGCCAACCAGATTGCGGCCGGTGAGGTCGTCGAGCGTCCCGCCTCCGTCGTCAAGGAGCTCGTCGAAAACGCCCTCGACGCCGGCGCCACCCGTATCGAGGTCGCCATCGAGGGCGGCGGCGCGCGCGCCGTCACCGTCTCGGACAACGGCTGCGGCATGACCCCGGAGGAGGTCCTCCTCTCCCTCGAGCGGCAGGCCACCAGCAAGATTTCGGGCCCCGAGGACATCGTCCGCATCGCCACCTTCGGCTTCCGCGGCGAGGCCGTCCCCTCCATCGCGAGCGTCTCGCGCTTCGTCGTCACCTCCCGCGTCCCCGACGCTGACGCCGCCGCGCGCGTCGTCGTCAATGGCGGCATGGCCGAAGCCCCCGAGACCGTCGGCCATCCCGTCGGCACCACCGTCGAGGTCCGCGACCTCTTCTTCAATCTTCCCGCGCGCCGCAAGTTCCTCCGCGCCCCCGCCACGGAGCAGACCCGCATCCGTCAGGTCCTGACCGCCGTCGCCTTGGCCGAACCCGAAATCGCCTTCCGCTTCCTGGCCGACGGCCGTGAGATATTCCGCCTGCCCTCGGGTGACACCCTGACCGACCGCATCCGGGCCCTTCTCGGCCCCGCCGTGGCTGACGCCACCATGCCCGTCGACCACACCCAGGGCGCCATCCATGTCCATGGGCGGATCACGCGGCCGGACTTCGTCCGCCTCGGCACGCCCGAGCAGTTTGTCTTCGTCAACCGCCGCGCCGCCACGGCCCCGCAGCTGCAGTACGCCCTCCGCGAGGCCTTCCCCAGGGACCGTCGCCCGGCCGTCGTCCTCTTCGTCGACCTGCCGCCCGAGGAGGTCGATGTCAACGTCCACCCCGCCAAGCGCGAGGTGCGGTTCCGTCGCGGCAACCTCGTGGCCGACGCCGTGCTGGCGGCCCTCGCCCGCGCCGTCCCCATGCCCGAGACGCGGGCCGTGCCCGGCACGCCGCTCGCCGTGACGCCCGGACCCGGCGTCCCGTCCGTCGCCGCGGGCCTCCCGCCCATCGGCCGCCTCCCCACGCCGCAGGCGCCAAAACCGAGACAGCTGGGCCTCGACATCCGCGTGGAGCCCGACCCGGCCCCCGCGGCCATACCGACGCCGACCACCTCTGCCGTGACTGCGCCTGAACCGGATTCGGCCCCCCTCAGGCCCGGCCCGAGCGGCCTCACGCCGGGGCCTGAGGGCCCGACCGTTCCCCAGGGGCCCGCGCCGTGGCAGTGGTTCCGTCTGCTCGGCATCCTTGAGGGGGGCTATTGGCTCCTCCTGACCGAGCAGGGCTACGTCACCGTCGACGGCCGCGCGGCGTTGGAACGCATCGCGTACGAGCGCCTCATGGCCTCCGCCGGGCCTGACGCCGTCCAACCCCTCCTGATTCCCGAGACGCTCACCCTCCCGGCCGCCGACGCCGACCGCGTCCGGCGTTTTCTCCCCGAACTGCAGGCCTGTGGGTTCGGCCTGGCCGATTACGGCGGCGACACCTTCATGATTGACGCCGTCCCCGCTTTCCTCGACGGCGCCGACCCCGCCGCGCTCATCGCCTCGGTGGCGGCGGAGCTCGACCGCGCCGGCGTCCGCCGCGGCCTTGAGGGCCAGCGCCGCGAAACGGTTGCCCGCGCCGCCGCCCAGGCCGCCTGCGGCGCCCTGCCGCCCGCCGACGCGACGGCCGCCGAGGCCATCGTCGGCCGTCTTGGCCGCTGCGCCATGCCCTACATCACGCCCCGCGGGAGGCCGACGATGTTTCTCACCTCTTACCGCGAACTTGATCGGCGGTTCCGCCGGAGCTGACGGCCATGACGCTTCCGCCTCCGGCCCATTTCGTCTTGCTGGCCTTTCTGGGGCTCTGGGTCTGTCTGGCCCTCGTCCGCGCCTCCTGGCGCCGCACGACGGGGCTCGGGGTTCTGCTGCTTCTCCTCTTCGCCGGGCTCTGGGTCCATCAGGGATGGTGGCAGATCCATGGCGGGGCCTCGGAGGACTTCCTCCTCTTCATGCGCCGCTACGACCCGCGGCCGGCCGCCGTCGAAAGGACCGGGTCCGGCTGCGGCCGCCTCCTGGACCGCCGCGGCGAGGTCCTTGCCGCACCGCTCGCGGGCGAACGCTGGAAGCGCCGTACGCCCCTCGGCGCCGCGGCGCTCCACGCCGTCGGGCACCGATCGGCCGACTTCGGCGTCAGCGGCCTCACCCGCGTCTTCGACAGGCGTCTCTGCGGATTGGCCTCCGGGCCGACCCTCTCGCCGGACCGCGCCGCGCCGCGCGACGTCACCGTCACCCTTGACGCGAGGCTCCAGCGTGTCGCTTACAGGGCCCTGGACGGACGCAAGGGCGCCGTCGTCGCGATCGATCCCCGCACGGGCGAAATTCTGGCCCTCGTCTCCTCGCCCTCCGTGGAGGAGAGGGACCTGGCCGGGGCCGTGGCCGACAAGGCCCGTTCGCCGCTCTTCAACCGCGCCACACAGGGCCTCTACGCGCCCGGGTCCGTCTTCAAAGTCTTCACCGCCGCCCTGGCCCTCGAGCTCGGCAAGCCCCTCCGTTACGTCTGTCCCGCCCAGGGCTGGGCCCCCGCGCCCGGCACGCCGCCCATCCGCGACACCCATCCCATGGGGCAGGGGGCTATCCCCATCCTCCCCGCCTTCGCCGAGAGCTCCAATATCTGGTTTGCCAAGGCCGCCGTCGACTGCGGGTGGGATGCTTTCCGTGCGCTGGCCGCGAAGGCCGGGTTGGACAGGGGCTTTACGCTCGCCCGCGACGGGGACCTCTCCATGGGCACCGCCGCCGGCGTCGTGCCGGACTATGGCGCTTCGCCCCGTAAGATGGCTTACCTCGGGTTCGGCCAGGGCGATCTGCGGCTCACGCCCCTCCATGTCGCGGCCCTCACCGCCGCCGTGGCCAACGGCGGCCTCCTCGTGCCGCCGACCCTCGTCGCCGGGCAGGCCGGCAGCCCGGTCCGCCTCTGGTCGCCCGAGACCAACGCCGCCCTCTCGGCCCTCATGGCGGCCTCCGTCCGCGAAGGCACCTCCCGGGCAGTCGCCCTCTCCGGCCTCACCGTGGCCGGCAAGACCGGCACCGCCGAGAATGAGGGCCGCGACCATGCCTGGTTCACGTGCTTTGCCCCTGTCGACAGCCCCCGCATCGCCGTCACCGTCCTCGTCGAAAACGGCGGCTTCGGCGCCGCCGCCGCGCTCCCCGTCGCACGCGAACTCCTCAACGCCTGGCGTGACCGCCGCTGAGCATCCGCCCGTCTGCCGCTTCCCCTTCAGCCGCCGAATCGGCGTTCAGGATGCCCGCAGTCACACCCCGGGCGTGGCTTTTTGCTATGCTGTCGGCATGCAAAAGTCCGGACAGACGATGGTTGAGTACATTCTGGTCGTCGTCGCGCTCTTCGCGGCGGTGTCCGCGGCTTGGTATTTTGTTCGGATGGTCCGCACGCAGACGGCGCGGACGGAGACAGTGTTGGGATCGGAGTATCCCTGAGAGACGGAGGAAGGTGTATGAACCTGAAATCACGCAAGGGCCAGACGATGGTCGAGTACATCATCATCGTGGTGCTGATTGCCATCACGCTGTTGGCGTTGGTGGGCTTTTTCGGCAAAGCCATCGCGAGGAAGTTTTCCGGCGCGACCTCGGCCATTGACGAGGAGGTCGGTGAGGAGGCCCAGGATGTGTACAATCAGCTCGATGACGGCGGTGATACGCTCCGTCGCCTGGATGAGACGGGCGAGGTCAACTGATTCTCCGATCCCCGGCCGGCGGGACCGCCGGTCGGGACAGGCGCTGATTGAGTCGCTGCTGGTACTGGTCGTGCTGGTGGCGGCCTTCTGTTTCTTTTTCGATTTTACGTACGGGGTCGTGGCCCGTACGGTCATGGATTATGGTGCCCAAAAGGCCGCGCGCGCCGATGCCGTGGGGTTCAATGCGTTTCATCGGGGTAAGGCACTGCGGGTGGGGTTGATTCCGGTCTCAGGAGAGCGATATTGGCCTCAGGTTCCGTTTGGTATGCTGCGCGGGCACATCGTTGATTATTTGGCAAGCCAGACGGAGGACGAGGCCAACAGTATTCTGGGGTATGAGCGCTGGCCGTCGCTTCGGATGACGACGCACCGAGAGGGAGGTCTGACGGAGACGGCGGTGTCGATGGATTTCCCCATCCTGCTGCCGGCTCAATTGGGGCAGATTTTTGGGGTGGTGCCGGTGGGGGCAGCCTCGGGGACGCGACGGTTGACTTCGGTGTGGCGTTTGGAGGACCACGCCTCGGATTATCTCGCCGGCGGCGACGACGGATCCCTGTGGCCGGAGGACGAACCGTGAAGGGGGGAAGCGGAAGGTCCGGTCAGGCCGTCGTGCTGCTTCTGGCGCTTCTGGTCGCCATGGCGGCGATGGTCTTCTGGATGACCGACGTGCATACGCTGCTGATGCGCAAACTGCGCATTCAGGACGGCGGCGACGCCGCCTGCCTGGCTGCGGCGCGCTGGCAGGCGGCAGGGCTGAATCTGGTCGGTGAGCTCAACCTGATTCGGGCGTATATGATTTCGGCAGGTCTGCCGCGGGAGGAGGTAGAGGCGGTCTATGAACTGCAACAGCGCGTGGCGCTGACAACGCCTTTCTTGGCGATGTTGGCCGCTCAGCAGGCTGCCCGCGAGAATGCTTGTGCGCCGTGGCCCGAAGAGACGACGCGTGCGGTGCGGGACTATTTCAACCTCCTGGGGGGGCTGGGAAGTTTTGAGGGGTACCATGAAGCGGCCCGAGAGGACTTTCTGGCCATGACGGATATCCTTTTCGGGGACGGAATGCCGATCTATGCCATGCCGGCGGTGGCGGTTTTTGAATCGTCGACGCCGCTTTCGCTGCTGCTGATGCGTGATTTCTATGAGGCCGTGCTGGCGAACGATCGATGCTGGTTCCTCCGTCGTCAGGAATTGCTGCGGACCTATGCCGGGCCGAAGTCCTTTGGGCCGTTGCCCGAATTGCGCACCGATCCGCCCTTTGGTCTCCTGTTAGCCGGATTCGAGTCGTCGCTTGAGGAGTTGGAACAGCCTGTCGGAACCGCCCCAAAAATCGGCATGGACGGTATTCGGATGCAGTTGGCGAGGCTTCGCCATCCGGCAATGGAGGAGCCACAGTCCGATGAGGACCGAAAGCGCCGCGGACAGAATCATATGTGGATGGGATTTGACCGCAACCGTTGGACGCCGTGGTATCTGATAGACGATCTGCCGATGCGTGCCGAGGTCCGCGCCTGCTATGATTACCAGGGGCCGGCGGCGGTGGTCGCGGTGCGTTCTGAGGACGGCACCGCAGGCTGGTTGGCCGCGGCGAAGGCTTTGGGTGAGGTGGGCGGGGATCGCCCGAATGATTACCCGTTGGTGTTGGGTGGCTTTGACCGGGTACGCCTGATCCCTATCGATGCCGCCGACAGAGGGCTGACGGCGTTGGATCCGGATTGGCTGACGCATTTGGTGGCTCATCTGCAGGAGTTCGTCAGCCGGGGCACCTTGGCGGAGCATACCTGCCGATATTGCCGTGCCCTGCGGATTTGGAGTACGCCGGCTTTCCGCTTCGGGACACTGGAATGGCTTCGGCTCTACGGGCACACCTGTCGGCAAAATACGGATTCCGAAGGCGGAGGCAGCGCGAGTGAGACAGGAGGGAACGGCGGTACATCGTTCGCGCACTGAGCCGGTATGTGTTAAACTGATTCCGTCGGGCGGGGGCCGCCCCGGACCCGTCGCTTGAATTCGGTTTGCGCACACGCAGGCAAAGGAGGACGGACGATGTATACGCTGACCTTTCAGGGCGCTGCCCGCACCACTACCGGCTCGATGCACATCGTGGATGTCGCGGGACTGCGCATCCTGCTTGACTGCGGCCTCTATCAGGGGCACCGCAAGGAGGCCTTCGAGCGCAACCGCACCCTTCGCGTCGACCCCTCGACCGTCGACTGCGTCCTGCTCTCCCACGCCCACATTGACCACAGCGGCAACCTTCCCTCCCTGGTCCGGGCGGGTTACCGCGGGCCGATTTACATGACCGAGGCCACGCGCGATCTCTGCGACCCGATGCTGCATGACTGCGCCTTCATCAACCAGCACGACGTCACCATCATCAACCGCCGCCGCCAGGCCGAGGGCAAGCGCCTCTTCGAACCGCTCTACCTCGACGAGGACGTCGACCGCACCCTCTCCCTCGCCCGCGGCGTCCCCTACAAGCGCGCCATTGACCTCGGCCGCGGGGTCTTTGCCTGTTTCCACAATGCCGGCCACATTCTCGGCTCCTCCCTCGTCGAAATCATGGCCAGGATGCCCAACGGCCGTTACCGCCGGCTCGTCTTTTCCGGCGACCTGGGCCAACCCGGCCAGCCCATCATTCCTCCCTACGACATCATTCCCCCTCCCGACATCCTGATGGTCGAGTCGACCTACGCCGACCGCGACCACCCGCCGCGCGAGAACGTCGCCGGCCGCCTCCGCGACTACGTCGACGACATCGTCCAGCAGCGGGCCAAGCTGATCATCCCCTCCTTCAGCGTCGGCCGCACCCAGCAGCTCCTCTTCTTCCTCAACCGCCTCCGCCGCGAGAAGAAGATTCCCGAGATTCCCATTTACGTCGATTCGCCCCTCTCCTACAAGGCCACGCGCGTCTACGAGCGTCACACGGACTGCTACGGCGAGGCGGCCTCGGAGATGCTGCGCCGGGGGCTCGACCTCTTTCGGATGCCCGGGCTGCAGTTCCTTCAGACCGCAGACCAGTCCAAGGCGCTCAACAAAGCCGAAGGCCCGATGATCGTCATTGCCGCCAGCGGCATGTGCGAGGGCGGCCGCATCCTGCATCACCTGCAGAACGGCGTCGGCGACCCGCGCAACATCATCCTCATCGTCGGCTATCAGGCCGAGGGGACCCTCGGCCGCCGCATCGTCCAGTGCCAGTCGCCGCTGAAAATCCTTGGCGAGGAATTTGAGCTGCGCGCCCGCGTCCACACCATCAACGCCCTCTCGGCCCATGCCGACCGCACCGCCCTGAAGGCCTGGGTCAAAGCGATGAATCCCGAGGGCACCGTTTCCCACGTCTTTGCCGTCCACGGCGAAGAGGAGAAGGTCGCCGCCATGTGCGAAATCCTCCGTGAGGCCGGCTACCGCAATCCCGTCGCCCCCGCCCCCGGCGCCGTCTACAAGGGCCTCTGAGCCCTGTCGGCATACGCTCCCGCCCCGGCCCACGGAGGGCCGGGGCTTGGACGTGCCGTGCTATAATGGACGCATGAGCGCGAACTTTCCCGAACTGAGGCTGCGCCGCATGCGGCGCACCGAGGGCATCCGGGCCCTCTTTGACATCGACCCGCTGCCGGCCCGTCGCTGGTGCTGGCCGACCTTTGTCGTCCCCGGCACCGGCGTCGAACGCGAGATTCCCTCGATGCCGGGCCAGTATAACTACTCCGTCGACCGCCTGATTCCCGCCGTGGAGCGGGTCATCCGCCAGGGCATCGGTTCGGTCATGGTCTTCGGTCAGGCCGACGCCCCCAAGGACAATGGCGGCAGCGCCGCCTGGTGCCCCCATGCCCCCGTGCAGGAGGCCGTCCGCGCCCTGAAGCGCGCCTTCCCCGACCTCACCGTCTGGACCGACGTCTGCCTCTGCGCCTATACCGCTCACGGTCACTGCGCCCCGCTGCGTCCCGACGGCACGCCCGACAACGATGCCGGCTGCATGGCGTTGGCCAAGGTGGCCCTCTCCCACGTCGAGGCGGGAGCCGACGGCGTCGCTCCCTCGGCGATGATGGACGGCCAGGTCCGTGCCATCCGCTCGGCCCTGGACGAGGCGGGCTTTGAGGAGCGTCTCCTGATGGCCTACTCCGCGAAGTTCGCTTCGGCGCTTTACGGTCCCTTCCGCGACGCCGAGGGGAGCGCCCCGGTCGCCGTGCCGGGCGCCCCGACTGACCGCAGGGGCTACCAGGCCTCTTACGCCAATCCCGACAGCGCCATGCTCGAGCTCGTCCAGGACGAAGCCGAGGGTGCCGATATCCTGATGGTCAAGCCCGCCCTCTTCTATCTCGACATGCTCCGCCGCGCCAAGGAGCGCACGCTTCTGCCCGTGGCGGCCTACAATGTCAGCGGCGAATACGCCATGATTCACGCCACGGCCCGCCAGGGGTGGGGTGACCTGGATGACCTCGCCCGCGAATCGCTGCTGGCCCTGACCCGTGCCGGCGCCGACCTCATCATCTCCTACTGGGCGCCCTTCTACGGGCGCCTCTTCGGAAAGCGCCGATGAACCTCCCCGCCGCGTGGGCCGACCCGATTGAGCGTTTCCTGGAGGCCATGGTTTACATGGCCGGCCTGACGCCTGCGACCTGCGAGGCTTACCGGCGCGATCTCTCGCGCCTCGCGGCCTTCGCGCGGACCCGCAATCTCCCGGACTGGACCGCCGTCGGCACGGCCGACCTGAAGGCCTGGGTCCTCAGCCTGCGCGCGGACGGCTACGCGGACGGCACCGTCCGCCGGCGTGTCGTCGCCGCGCGGCGTTTCTTCCTCTGGCTCCTCGACGAAAATGTCATCGGCCGTCTCCCGACCGACGGCCTCATCCTCGGCCGCGCCGTGCGCCGGCGTCTCCCCCGGACCATTCCCGAGCGCACCCTCTGCGCTCTCATCGAGGCCGTCGACGGCGACGGCCGGGACGACCGCCGCGATCGCGCCATGCTCGAGCTCCTCTACGGCAGCGGCCTGCGCGTGACGGAGCTCTGCACGCTTCGCCTGCAGGACGTCGATCTCGGGGCGATGCGGCTGCACGTCCGCGGCAAGGGCCGCAAGGAGCGCGTCGTCCCCTTCGGCCCGCCCGCCAAGGCGGCCGCGGAGCTTTGGCTGAAGGCCCGCGCCGCCCTCATTGCCGGGCTTCGCCGCGAGGGCGAACTCTCCGACCGCTCCGCCGCCCTCTTCATCACCGACCGCGGCCGGCCCTTCACGCGCAGCGCCGTCGCGGCCATGGTCCACGCCCGCATCCATGCCTTCCTGCCGGAGGGTTCCGAGGCCACGCCTCACACCCTGCGCCACTCCTTCGCCACCCATCTTCTCGACCACGGCGCCCCCCTTCTCGACATCCGCGACCTTCTCGGCCACGCCTCCGTCGAGACCACCGGCATCTATACCCACACCTCCGCCGCGGGACTTCGCGAAACATTCCGGAAGTGTTTTCCGCGCGGCTGAGGCTTCCGTCAGCGATAAAGCTTTCACCGTTTTTTGACATACGTTCTCAAAAGTGTATAATAGGGCGCGTTTTTCACGGTGTGGCAGATGTCGGAACAGAGCTTCCGCGGTACCCGTGGAACGCATCAAGGAGGAAATGAATATGGCTACTACGAAGAAGACCGCCAAGACCGCCAAGCCGGCTGTCGAAGCCGTCAAGAAGGCTCCTGCCAAGAAGGCCGCCCCCGCCAAGAAGGCCCCTGCCAAGAAGGCCGCTCCCGCGCAGGACGATCTCTTCGCCGAGCCCGTCGCGCCCAAGGCCGAACCCGAAGCCCCCAAGGCCAAGGCTCCCGCCAAGAAGCCCGCCGCCCCCAAGACCGTCCGTGTGACCTTCTCGGTCCGTGCCGAAGTCGGCAGCAAGGTCTTTGTCGCCGGCAGCTTCAACAACTGGGACCCCATCGCCAAGCCGATGACCGACAAGAAGGGCGACGGTGTCTACACCTGCGTCCTCGTGCTCCCCAAGGGCACCTACGAATACAAGTTCGTCATCAACGGCACCTGGTGCGCCGATCCCGAGTGCACCGACTGGGTGCAGAACGACATGGGCACGCTCAACAGCGTCAGGGTCGTCGACTGACCGCGGTCCCTGCGTCAATCGTCTGTGCGGATTCCGCTTGCGCGGAGTCCGCTTTTTTTGTGCCCGCGCGGCTCATCCTTCGCACTGGACGAGGCCGAGCGCCGCGAAGTCCGCGCGGAGGGCCTCCATGCTGTCGGCCTGCGGGGCGACGGCACAGATTTTGCCGGGATAGATGCGGTAGTCGGCGCGGCAGGCGTCGGGGGTGAGGTTGGGCATGAAGACGTTGGCGCCGGAGGAGAGACCGCGGATGCGGCCCTCGGCGGGGTCGAGGGTCGAGAGGGCCGTGGTGGAGGGGATGTTGGCCCAGGGGCAGAGGAGGCGCGCGAGGGCATAGCAGCGGCAGGTGAAGCCGACGGAGACGGGGACCTCCGAGGGCGCGGGGTCGGCGCCGAGGGGCGTCTGCGGGTCGGCGAGGTAGGGGCCCAGGCCGATCATGTCGAGATGAAGCTCCCGGAAGAGCAGCAGGTCCCGGACGACGGAATCCAGCGTCTGGCCGGGGATGCCGAGCATGATGCCGCTGCCGATTTCGTAGCCTTGGGCGCGGAGGCGGCGGAGCATCCCGATGCGGGGGTGGGGGCCTTCGGCGGGGGCGCCGGGATGGATGGCGCGGAAGAGAGAAAGATCGGAGGTCTCAAAGCGCAGCAGATAGCGTTCGGCGCCGGCCTCGCGCCAGGCGGCCGTGTCGGCTTCGGCGCGTTCGCCGAGGGAGAGGGTGACGCGCTGGCCGGTTTCGGACCTGATGCGGCGGACGAGGGTGCTGACGCGTTGGCGGGTCCAGAGGGCCGCGTTTTCGCCGGCCTGGAGGACGACGGTGCCGAAGCCGAGGTCCCGCGCGAGGCGCGCGGAGGCGAGGACGTCGTCGTCGGAGAGGGCGTAGCGGCGGGGATGGGGATTGCTGCGGCGCATGCCGCAGTAGAGGCAGTCGCGGAGGCAGCGGTTGGAGAGTTCGATGAGGCCGCGGAGGAAGACACCGTTGCCCTTGGAGCGGAAGCGTTCGGCCCGGGCCTCGGCGAAGAGCGGTTCGGGGTCGGGTGCGGTGAGGGCGGCGCGGATGGCTTGGGGTGTGGGGTCCATGAGGGCGAGTGTACCAAAAAGAAAACGGGGCGGCAGGATGGCCGCCCCGTCCGGGTCGCGCGTGCGAACGCGGAGGCTTACAGGCGTTTTTCGCCGTTGACGAAGACGGCGCGGACCGCGAAGGTCTCGTCGTCGAGGACGGCGATATCGGCGATGTAGCCGGGCTCGATGCAGCCGAGTTCGTGCTCGAGGCCGTGCTCAAGGGCCTGGTTGTAGGAGGTGGCCTTGACCAGGACGTTGAGGGGCAGACCGGTGACCTCGGAGACGTTCTTGAGGGCGACGTTCATGCGCAGGATGGAGCCGGCCAGGGCGCCGTTGGAGGCGAGGCGGGCGGCGCCGTCCTTGACGATGACGTCCAGGCCGCCGAGGCTGGAGGGGCCGTCGGGCATGTGGCTGGCGCGCATGGAGTCGGTGAT
>CALXSH010000008.1 GCA_944391065.1 uncultured Kiritimatiellota bacterium
GTGTAGCATTTTCGGCCTTTTATACCAATTTCGCGCCTAAACACCCGAATTATACCACATCCAAGAAGTCGTAACAATTTTAATATAATCACGTTACGACTAATTCAGGGGCGACTTCCATAGTGGGAGCCCTTTCTGGTTTGCTTAGTACGGGCGCTAGCCCGTTTGGAGGAAGTAAATGCACCCCTCCCCCTCGAGGGGGAGGGGGCCTCCATCAACCTTATCTCCAATAATCCGCCCTCTTGCAAGAGAAAATGCGCTCCCACTCTTGCAAGACTAAATGCATCCCCTCATTCGGAAGGTTTAAGTGCGCCTACGCGCTTAGGCCGTAGGCTCACCTCGGATGGCGAGTGATTGGCATAACGCCTGTAACATCATTAGATTATTTTAATGTTGACGGGGGGTAGTGTGGTATGGTATTGGCCGTCACTGGAAGACGGCGCGGGTGCGCGGCGGACGGTGCAGCAATCGGCGCACACGGTGTGGGCCGGAAAGGAAAGAAAAGATGAAGAAAGCTATGATGGCCCTTGCGGCCCTTTGCGTCGCCGGCGCGGCGAGCGCGGTGAACTTGCAGTGGTCTCAAGATGCCAAGCAACTCCCGAGTGCCGGTGGCACAGCGTCTCAGACGAACGTCGCTGCAACGACGCAGGGATTCTCGGTGGCGGTAGTTCTGACTACGGACTGGGATGGTGTGTTCAAGCGCGGATCCGATGTCTGTATCGTCGATATGGATGGCAACGGACATGTCTATGCCTATGGCAATGGAGATGGTGGCCTTGGCGCGAATCTTGGCGCTGGCAATGGTGGCCTTTGGACGGACTCTGCGGCAGTTACTGCCGGTCGACACTCTATCGTGCTGACGTATACGCCTACCGGGACAGAGGGACAGTTTACACTTAGGCTCTACATTGATGGCGATTTGCAGGGTAAGGATGGTGTGACATCCCACAATGTGACATATGGTGACGGTGTTCTGAGTCTTACGTTCAATGGCAGCGACACGAGCGTTGATGGCAAGGGCTGGACCTATCGTTCTGCGGCTGTCTATGATGACGTGCTGACGCAGGATCAGATTGACACGATTCACACTACCGGCAATGCGGCCGCTCTTCCCGAGCCGACGGCGCTTGCGCTGCTGGCGCTGGGCGTGGCCGGTCTGGCGTTGCGCCGCAAGGCGGCCTGATCGGGCGAAAGCCGGCACATTCGGAGAGGCTCCGCGGATGCGGGGCCTCTTTTGTTTGGGCCTCCGGCGAGGCTCGGCTGCGCCTGCGCTTCAACCCCGCGGACACGCCTGCCGATGCCTGCTTCCTGAAACTCCCGGCCTATCCGTCGGAGTAAGCGGGACGGCTTCGCGCTTTCCTTGGCCCGGGCGACACTTTCGGTCGTCGCCCGGGCCGATTCTTCTGTGCTTCGAAGTGTGGCCGGACGGATTGCTTTCTTACAGGTATGGTGCCTGCATCTGGTATAATGTCTCAGAAGGCTTATTGGAGGCGGGAGCGCTCTGTGGGTCTATTGGCAACACACGCTCAGGAATACCCTTAAGGCGTTGGCGGTTGACTCCGGCACGCGTTGGAGGGGCGATTGGGCTTGAGGATGCCGCGTACAGGCCGCGGGATAGCGCGGCAAAGGTGTCAAACCAATGCTTCGGGCGCTAACCCGAGAGCAACATTACGTGACGCAAGGAGGCAACCGGATGCATCTGAGTCAGATAAGTCTGCGCAATTTCAAATGCTTTGAGGATATAACCGTTGAGCTCCATGAGAAGCTTACGCTGATCGTGGGGGCCAATGGCGCAGGCAAGACGTCGCTTTTGGAAGGCGTCGCGATTGCGCTGAGCACGATGTTTACGGCTTTGGATGGGGTCAAAAGTCGCGGTATCGACAAGTCTCAGGCCCGGTTGAAAGCGTACGCGATGGGCAGTACAAGCGATGTGCAACCGCAATATCCGGTTGTTATATCCGCGCGTGCCGTGTGTGACGGGAAGACGATTGATTGGATGCGGAGCCTGAATACCGCCACGGGCGCCACGACGGTCAAAGAGGCCAGAGCGTTCATTTCCGTCGCGGAGGCTTACCGGCGTCGGCTGCGGGATGGGGATACGACATTGGTGCTCCCGATTGTTGCCTATTACGGTACGGGGAGACTGTGGGACTATCATCGCGAAAAACAAAGCGATGTCTTTGAATCCAGCACCAGAACCAATGGCTATATCGACAGTGTCGATGGGACCGCCAACATCAAACTGATGATGAATTGGTTTGCCAAAATGACCGTTCAGAAATATCAGAATCAGGAAAATGGGCTGGGTGGCGTCCCGGAAATGGATGCCGTGTTTTCGGCCATGGAACGGTGCTACAGCCGGATTACCGGTGTCGATGACGTGAAAATTCAGTACAACATGGCTACGCGGGAGCTGGATATCCTCTATACCGATGAGGGCGACGCAAGAATGCGCATCCCAATTAATCAGCTGAGCGATGGTTACAAGACGACAATCAGCCTCGTCGCGGATATTGCCTATCGCATGGCGGTCCTGAATCCACAGCTGTTGGGAAAGGTTTGCGATGAAACGGACGGTGTTGTCCTGATTGATGAAGTGGATCTGCATCTGCATCCTGTGTGGCAGCAACGCATCATTGGGGATCTTACCGGTATCTTCCCCAAGGTTCAGTTTATTGTCACCACGCATGCGCCGGCGGTTATCAATACGATACGAAGCGAAAATCTCGTTGTGTTGGATAATCGCGATGCGTATTACCCGTCAGGCGAGGTCTACGGGAAGGATGTGAATACCATTCTCCGCGGAACCATGAGGGCGGATGAACGTCCGGCCGACATCAAAGCCAAGTTCGACAAGTTCTACGATTTGCTGGCCGCAGGAGAGTATCTTCAGGCGGAAGGCGTCCTGAAGGAACTTGATGACAGAATCAAGAGTGACGATGCCGATCTTGCTGCCTGTAAATTGAAGTTGAAACTGAGAAGACACCGGGGAGCTTGATTATGATACCGATAAAAAAGAAGGCCCCTCCGACGCTATTGTTGGAAAAGCAGGAAATCGCCCGTGAGCAAGGCCTGAACTCCAGTGAGGCCTATAAGTTGCTCAACCATGAAGAAAAACAGGCTGTCTTGAAAAGTCTGATGGAAGAGCAGGGGCATCTCTGCGCTTACTGTATGCGCCGAATCCCGGATGAAAGAGCTTTGCCCGACGACATTAAGCCGATGACGATTGAGCACTGGTTCCCGCGGAATCCTCCTACTCACGAGGAGAGAGGCCAAGGGTTGGATTATGGCAATATGCTTGCGGTCTGCTCGGGGAACAGGGGCCGCAGACATACACGAAAGACAAGAGATCTCACTTGTGATGCAAAGCGCAAGTACAACCATCCACAGCTCACGCTGAATCCGTGTGATCCGGCCACCTTGGTCGGTATCCGATACAAGGAGAACGGGGAAATGTACTCGCCTGATCCTGTTATTCAGGATGATATCGATGTGAAACTCAACTTGAATTGTATCTCGGACGCGGTTCAGTTGCCGGAGTCCAGGCGGAAGGTGCTTGAAGCGCTGCAATCGGATTTACCCTTGGATGATGAACAGAAGACCAAGGAATACTGCGTATCTGTTCTTAAAATGCTTGAACAGGATTCAGATCCAAAGATTGAATATTCCGGAATTCTTATCTGGTGGCTGAAGGACTATATCGGGCCGATTTAAGAATGCGGTATGAAATCAGCGGACATTGATGTCCTTGTACGGGACTTAAACATACGCTCTGTTACGCCCCCGTCGGAGTCTCGTCGGCGGAGGATTATTTCCCGGTAAGACGAGGGATCCAAAAGGAGACTTCTATGATAGAAGGCGTGGTTTTTGATTTCGGCGGCGTGCTGGTGAAGCCGCAGGAGGAGTCTTTTTACGGGATGATGGAGGCGCGGTTCGGCTGGACGCGGGCGTTTCTGCGCGCGGGGTGGGCCCGCTACCGGGCGCAGATGGACGCGGGGACGCTGACGGCCGAGGATATGTACCGGAGGATCGCGGCGGACGCGGGACGGACCCTCACGGATGAGGAGGCGGCCTTCTGCCGGCAGGCCGATTACGATTCGTGGGCGCATCCCGACGCGGAGACCCACGCGTGGGCGAAGGAACTGAAGGCGGCCGGCTATAAGATCGGCATCCTGACGAATATGCCGCCGGATTTCATGCCGTGGTTTGACCGCGGGGCGGGGGCGGTGCGGGCGCTGGCCGATGCGGAGGTGGTTTCGGGAGCGGAGCGGCTGGTCAAGCCCGATCCGGCCATTTACCGTCTGATGGAGTCCCGGATCGGTCTGCCGCCGGAGAAGCTTTTCTTTCTGGACGACACGCTGGCTAATGTCGACGGTGCGCGGGCGTGCGGCTGGCGGGCGCATCGCTTCACGGATGCGGCCTCGGCGCGGCGGGCCTTTTCGGCGTGTGCCGGGGCCTGAGCCCGGGATCCGCGGATGCGCGGGGGCCGCGTGCGGCGCGGCGGAACGGTCGCGAACGTCTCTGCGGGTCCGGGAGCCGGGGACGGGCGGGATGCCGGACGCGCTCTTGGTGCTCTATCATCATGGCATTCAGCGGGTTGCGAAGAGGATGGGGAGCGGCGGGCAAAAAGTTTTGGGAAATGTGATTTTTTGCTTGCGCGGCGCTGCGGGGCTTTGATACTATCTGTTTCGCTTTATTTGGCACGGAGCGTAGCGCAGCCTGGTAGCGCGTTTGGTTCGGGACCAAAAGGTCGAGGGTTCAAATCCCTCCGCTCCGACCATGGATAAAGATTGCCGTGCACCCGTGGTGGAATTGGCAGACACGTAAGATTCAGGTTCTTATGCTGCGAGGCGTGTGGGTTCGAGTCCCACCGGGTGCACCAATTTTTTAGCCCCCATCGTCTATCGGCTAGGACACAAGGTTCTCATCCTTGGAAGAGCGGTCCGACTCCGCTTGGGGGTGCCATTTCAAAGCATGAACCTATGCCCCCATCGTCTATCGGCTAGGACACAAGGTTCTCATCCTTGGAAGAGCGGTCCGACTCCGCTTGGGGGTGCCATCCGGAGAGGTGGCAGAGCCTGGTTGAATGCACATGACTCGAAATCATGCGTGCCGCAAGGTACCGGGGGTTCGAATCCCTCCCTCTCCGCCACTTGCCAGTTTCCGGCCATCTCAGTCTTTGGGGTGGCCTTTGTTTTGGAGAATTGCCATGGCCAGACGCTCCGGCAGCCGTAAGGATTCCGACGAACCGCGCCCCTGCGCGCTTTGCGGCGATATGACGAAACCCAGCGAAATCGCGATTGAGGCGGGTGACGGCCGCTTTCTCTGCCGTAGCTGTGTCGATGCCGTGACGCACGCCACAGGCTCTGTCTCCGGCGAGGAATACCGCAAGCTCCTGATGATCCTTCACGAGGCCCAGCTCAATGGCGGCCGCCTCCCGGCCGAATTCTGCGCCGAGCGCCCGAAGAAGAAGGCCTCCTCCAAACCCCGCAAGGTTCCCAATCCCGCCGACATCAAGGCCTTCCTCGATCAGTACATCATTGGCCATGACCGCGTGAAGCGCAACCTCGCTGTGGCGGTTCACAACCACTACAAGCGCCTTGAGCAGCGTGACGGCGGGAAGGCCGATGAGCGTTTCGCCGACGTCGAGATTGAGAAGAGCAACGTGCTGCTGATCGGGCCTACCGGCTGCGGCAAGACCCTCTTCGCCAAGACCCTCGCCCGCATGCTCGACGTGCCCTTCGCCATTGCCGACGCGACGACGGTGACCGAGGCGGGATACGTGGGCGAGGATGTCGAGAATATCCTGCTCTATCTGCTGCAGGCCTGCGACATGGATGTGGAGCGCGCCAAGCGCGGCATCATCTACATCGACGAGATCGACAAGATCGCCCGCAAGACGGAGAATACCTCCATTACCCGCGATGTGAGCGGCGAGGGCGTGCAGCAGGCGCTCCTGAAGATTATCGAGGGGACGGTGGCGCACGTGCCGGAGAAGGGCGGGCGCAAGCATCCCCAGGCCGAGTACATTGCGCTGGATACTTCGGACATTCTCTTCATCTGCGGCGGGGCCTTCGTCGGGCTGGACGAGAAGATCCGGGCGCGTCTGGGCAAGAAGTCGATTGGTTTCGTCGACGCGGAGGCGGAGACGCGCCGGGAGTCCGACCGAGTCCTCTCGCAGGTGCAGCCCGAGGACCTTGTGAGCTTTGGCCTCATTCCCGAATTCGTCGGCCGTATTCCCGTCATCGCCAAGATGACCGACCTCACCGAGGACGAACTGGTCCGCATCCTGACCGAACCGAAGAATGCCATCGTCTCGCAGTACGCCAAGCTTCTTTCGATGGAAGGCGTGGAGCTGACCTTCGAGGAATCCGCCCTGCGCGCCATCGCCCGCGAGGCGATCAAGCGCAAGACCGGCGCCCGCGGCCTCCGTTCCATCATCGAGCAGGTCATGGCCGACTTCATGTATGACATTCCCGGCCGCAAGGACGTCAAGGCGCTCCGCATCGACGAAGAGACCGTCCGCGCAAAGCTTTCCGTGGAGGGTTAAACGCGGACGGTGGGCGCCGCGGGGGATATGCCGCCTTGGGCTGCGGGGAATGACCGCCCTGAACCCGTGGGCAATACTAAAAACCGGGGGCCGTGACGCGGGAGCGCCACGGCCTGTTTTTCACGGACAGCTGAAGGCGTCTCCGACGCTCGGGGTACGGATGTCGCAGGCCGGCAGCAGGCGGCGGAGTTCGGCGACGGCGTCGGGGCCCGTGCAGTGCATCAGCCAGAGCGTTCGGATGCCGGCCTGCTCGATGCGCGCGGCCGTGTCGGCAATACGCTTCGGCGTGGCGCCGGAGAGATGAAGCCCGCCCACGAAGGCCCGTATCGGAACCTCCGGGCAGCTCCGCGCGCAGGCCGCGAGCGTGTTGCCAAGTCCCGCGTGGCAGCATCCCTGAATCACCGTCCCGCCGGATGTCAGCAGCGCGCATTCGTCATCCAGGGGATCGGGGCGCGTTCCTTCCGCGTCGAGAAAGAAGGGGCCGCCCGTTCCCTCGCCCGTAATCCGGGGAATCGGCGCGATGGCCGTCAGGGTCGGTGTCAGGCGCGTCGGCGCCGTAAGCACCCGTACGGATGTGGCGTCGGTCCAGGCTCTGTCCGCCGCGCGCATCCCGTTCTCCCGCACGGGACGGTCCGGATGTCGGCTGAACCGCGTCCGTCCCGCGGCCCGTCCGCAGACGAGCGGCAGGGGCGGCAGGAGATGTAACCCGCCCGAATGGTCATCATGGCCATGTGAGAGAATGACGCCGCCAAACTCCGTGGGCTCAAAGCCCGTGAGCCGGAGATTTTCCGTCAGTGCCTCCCCCGCGCCCGTGTCAAAGAGGAAGCGGTTTCCCTCCGTCCCGAGAGCCAGGGCGAGCCCGTGCTCCTGTCTGTACGGCGCCTTGGCGCCATTGTCGCTGATGACCGTGATATCCATGCGCCTATTATACATCCCGGCTGCCCCCGGCGCCGCTCACGAAAGATTTTCGAAAAAACGGCTTGCCTTCTGGGTGTCGTCTTTGATACCTTATGCGCCATTCCGCAAGGGGGTATAGCTCAGTTGGTAGAGCGTTTGAATGGCATTCAAAAGGTCAGGAGTTCGACTCTCCTTACCTCCACCATAAAGGAATAAAGGGAAAGAGACCGGTCCGCGCCGGTCTTTTTTGTTTTCCGGGGGCGCTCTCACGGCTGCGCTCCGCCGCTGAGGCGGCTGCGCTCGCCGGGACGGCGGCGTCCGCGCACAGCGGCCGGCACGCTCACACAGCGGAGCCGTCCCGGCGGGGCTGTGGGGCGGCGCATCCCCGACGGTGCCGTCCGCATGGCCGTATCAGAGCGCGCTGTGTGCGCCGTAATTTTAATGGCCTGTCAGCCCGGGAGAACCACAATGAGAAAATCCGAGAATCCGTGTCAAAATGACTTGTAACGCTCCAAAACAAAAAAACCTCAAATTTTTGCTTGCATCCGAGGCGGCCGGTTTGATATCTTACGTGCCATTCCGCAAGGGGGTATAGCTCAGTTGGTAGAGCGTTTGAATGGCATTCAAAAGGTCAGGAGTTCGACTCTCCTTACCTCCACCATAAAGGAATAAAGGGAAAGAGGCCGGTGCAAACCGGTCTTTTTTGTTTTTCGGGGGGTGTCTGACAGCGTGGGGTGGGATTCCCGCAGGGCGGCTTGATTCTATTCTGATTACAATAAGATGTTTTGGCCCTGAGGGCGGTATCGGGGCGGTTTTCTTGCCCTCGGGGACGGATTTTGGTATCTTCCCGCGTTACATCACCAGACATCAGAGGAATTTTTTATGGACAAAGTCGCTTTCGGAATGCAGATTCAGACCCTGTTGGACACGGACAACGTCGACGTTTCGGCTGCGCTGAAGCTTATCGCTGAGCAGCTCGGGGAGGACGCCAAGAGCGCGATCCGTGCGTTTGCCACGCTGACGGAGGTCGTGGTCGGCAAGAAGCTGCTCGCCGGGGCGGTGGATTGCGTGGCTTTCTATGCGGCGCACAGCGCCCAGCTGACGGGGGTCGATCTGGCGCAGATGCGCGAGGTCGTGCGTCGCAGCGCGGCGACGTCTGAAGAGAAGCTCTTCGTTGATTCAATCGGGCTGAACACGGCGATTGCGACGGCGATTGTGAAGCGTCTGCGTGTGCTGATGGCGTTGCGTCCGGGCGTCTATGTCTGCAGCCAGTCCTGGGGCTTCGGCTGCGTGCAGGGGATCGACGCCTTCTATGGCAAGGTCATCATCGATTTCCAGACCAAGAAGGGCCACGCGATGTCGCTGACGGTGGCCGGTCAGAACCTTGAAATCGCCGATGAGAACCATCTGATGACCCGTTATTTCAAGGATCCCGAGACGATCACGACGATGGCTAAGAAGCATCCGGCCGAACTGACGCGCCTGGCGATTGCGAGCTACGGTCCGATGCCGGTGCAGCGTCTGGCGGACCGTCTGGCCGAGGTCGGTCTGGTGGCTCCGGCGGACTGGAAAGGGTTTTGGGACGCCGCGCGCCGCGGCCTGAAGGCCGACAAGGCCCATCCGGTCGAGATTCCGACGAAGCGCACCGAGCCGATCCGTCTGCTGGAGTGCGAGGAGGATTACGGTGACCGCTGGCTGAACAGGTTTGCCCGCGAGCGCGACATCAAGACGATTTACACCCAGACGCTGGAGCTTCTGACGGAGAAGAAGGGCGAGCTTCCCGACGGCTACCGCGATACGGTGGCCGCCCGCCTCAACTTCGCCCTCAAGGGCGCCGACCGCGTGGATTACGCCCGCTACGCCCAGATTGCGATGCTCCTGGCGAAACTGGAGCTCTCCACGCCCGAGGAGCGCGCGGTGCAGGTCGACACGCTGCTGGACGGCGACGAGGAGGATAACCTGCTGCAGGCGATGCGCGGCCTTTCGGCCCGTGACGTGGGCTCCTTGGTCGGCTTCACGCTGGCGGTGAAGCCTGAGGCGAAGGCGATGTTCCTCGAGCGTCTGCCGCAGATGAACAGCGTGGCGCTGACGGCGACGCTGAAGGCGCTGGCCGGCGACGACGAGACCGGCGCGGCCGTCCGCTCGCTGCTCTGCCGCACCACGACGCCCGTGACGACGCTGGTCGTCTGGGCCCTGCGCAACCGCGACGAAGCCCAGGCCTGGAAGGTGCCCGGTCTGCCGGAACTCGTCATGCAGGCCATTCACATCATTGAGCAGCGCCACACCGGCGAGAATCTGAAGATGCGCAACGCGCTGCAGGCCTTCTTTGACAGCGCCCGCTGGCTGGAAGAACTTTGCAAGACGCTTTCGGCCTTTGACCGCAAGGTGATTTTCGAGCGTATTCAGGCCTCTTCCGCCTGGGAGACGAGCTCTCAGCGCAACGTGCTGGTCCGTATGGCCCGCTTCGATCCCGCGCTGGCCTCCCTCCGCCGTACCGTCAAGGCGCAGCAGGAGCATCAGCACCTCACCTCCCGTCGTTCGCTCGAGGCCTTCAAGCTCGCCTACGATCACCTCATCAACGTCGAGATCCCGGCCAACACCAAGGATATTGCGACGGCCCGCAGCTACGGCGACTTGCGTGAAAACGCGGAATATCAGTTCGCCAAGGAACATCAGCACGTGCTGCTCTCCAAGCAGGACGAGATGGACCGCACGCTGCGCCTGCTGAAGGTGACGGACTTCTCCGAGGTTTCCTGCGACACGGTGGGTCTCGGTACCCAGGTCACGGTCAACACGGCCGCCGGCGAATCGCTGACCTATTCGATTCTCGGCGAGCTCGACCGCGACGAATCCCTCAACATCATCTCCTGCCGCTCCCGCCTGGCGCAGGCCCTGCTGGGCAAACGCGTCGGCGACACCGCCGAACTGCCGGGTGAGCGCAAGACGGTCGACGCGACGGTCACGGCGATCTCGCCGCTCTCCGACGCGGTCCGCACCTGGCTGGCGCAGATTCCGACCGAATACACGGCTGACTGATGACATCCGGTTTCAATCACGCGACGCGCGGCAGCGCCAAGCAGGTCCTCGAGGCCCTGAAGCGCTACCGCCGCATTCTGATCACCGGCCACATCCGTCCGGACGGCGACGCGACCGGCAGCTGCGTGGCCATGGGGCGCCTGCTGAAGGCGCAGGGGTGGGAGACCACCGTGGCGCTCAGTCCCGTCGGGATGGGCCCCGTGAAGTTCCTCCTCGACTATGCCGACTGCCTGGCTCCGACCAATGTCCATGCCCGCGATTACGACTGCGCGCTGGTGCTGGACTGCGGCGGCTTGGAGCGTCTGCCCGACGGCCCGCTGCGCGACGCGGTTTCCCGTCTGCCGGTGGTCAACATCGACCATCACGTTACCAACGCGAAGTTCGGCGAGGCCCGCTGGGTCGTGCCGACGGGAAGCAGCACGGGTGAGCTCGTTTACCGCTTCGCCAGGCGCTGGAAGTGGACCTTCGACCGTCAGACGGCCGAGGCCCTCTGGGTGGCGCTGGTGACGGACACGGGGCGCTTCGCCTATTCCTCCACGCAGCCGACGACGCTGCGCGCGGCGGCGGAGCTCCTCGCGTGCGGGGTCGACTCCTCGGCAATCAACGACCGCCTCTACCTCTACGCCAGCGAAGGCGCCATGTATCTGCGTCGGCGCGCGTACGATTCGCTGCAGACCTTCTTCCGCGGCCGCGTCTCCCAGATCGTCCTGACGGCGCGGGACTTCCGCCGCGCCGGCGTGCCGAAGAGCGAGGTTGAGGATGTCATCGATATCCCGCGTTCCGTGCCGACGGCGCAGATCGCGCTCTTCTTTTACGAGACGAAGGACAAGCCCGGCATTACCCGCGTGAGCGTCCGCTCGCGCGCCGACAGCCCGTCGGCCGTGGCCGTGGCGCATCATTTCGGCGGCGGCGGCCACCTCCGTGCGGCGGGCTGCGACATCCCCGGCCCGCCCAAGGTCGCCGTGGCCAAGGTGAAGGCGTACCTGACCGAACTCTTCGAGGAGGCCGCCAAGGCGGCTCCCGCCGAGGGCGGTGCCGCTCCGGAACCCCACCGCGTCTCGTCGCGGCGCGTGTAAAAATCCCTTGCGCGCGGTAAGAGGCTTTTGCTATCATACACGCCAATCAGCCAACTTAGCTCAGCTAGGTAGAGCAGCGCATTCGTAATGCGCAGGTCGTCGGTTCGATTCCGTCAGTTGGCTCCATATTGGCCTCGGCAGATACTGCCGGGGTTTTCTTGTTTTTAACGGGCCGGAGGGAGGCCGCCGTCTGCTGTCGGGAGCCCCCGGGGTGTCTCATATCTCACGCAATTCTCACACTAGCGTGATAAGGGCAAAACATGGCCTTGGCATTCTATGCGGCGTTTCATACATCAATCAAAGGAGTATCCGATGAAACAATCGATGTTGATGCTGACCATGGCCCTGGCAACGCTCGTGCCGGCCGGGATGGCGCGGGCCGCCGAGGCGGTTCCCCTGAAGCAGGACAATGCCCTGAAGTTTGATTTCGGCGGCGACATCCGCCTCCGTTACGACGCGACGAACAATCTCCCTGACGACGGTCACGGCGAGAAGGGGCACACGGATTATATGCGTCTGCGCACCCGCCTCTGGGGTAAGGCGACGGCCGGCAAGCTGACGGCCTTCGTGCGGGTGGCCGATGAGTTCCGCTACTACAATTCCCGCGAGAGCGACAAGGGCAAGCAGCGTTTCCCCGATGTCGTCTTTATCGATAACCTCTATCTGCAGTACACCGATCTCTTCGATATGCTCGACGTGAAGGTCGGCCGTCAGGACATGGCCTTCGGCGCCAAGCGCATCATCAGTGACGGCAATGGCGGTGACGGCTCCCGTTCGACCAACTTCGACGCGGTCCGCCTGACCTTCGACTTCGGCAACAAGCGTACGCTCGACGCCTTCGCCGTCTATCAGGCCCGCGAGGACTGGATGCCGACGCTCGGCAAGACCCACGACGCCAAGAGCAAGCACAACAAGAGCTACGATTACGACACCACCGGCTATAACCACAATGAGTACGGTGCCGGTCTTTACTGGCAGGACCGCAGCGCCGATGCGTTCGGTTGGGATGCCTACTATGTCTACAAAGTCGAAGACGGCGAACATTCCGATGCGATTGCTGCCTCCGGACTGGACAAGGATTCGTTCCAGACGCACACCTTCGGCGTCCGTCTGTTGCCCAAGTTTTCCGAGACGGTCTCCGGCGAAGCCGAATTGGCCCTGCAGACGGGTACCGACTCGCTCTTTGCCGCGATGGCGTACGGCGGTCTGACCTATGCGCCCAAGATGGACTGGAAACCGAAGTTCACCCTCGGCGTCCAGTATATGAGCGGCGACGAGGACGGGTGGCGCGGTCAGAATGCCTGGCATCCCGTCTTTAACCGCGAGACCGGTGTCGGCGAGGCGGTTGCCCCGATGTTCGACAAGTACGCCTACAACAACTTCCTCTATCCGCACCTGAAGGTCGATTTCGTCCCGGTCGCCAATCATAAGGTCTCCTTCCAGACCGGCCCGATGTTCGCACCCGTCAGCGAGAAGGACGGCGAGGGCGGCAGCTACGGCAATTTCCGCGGCTATTATGCCCAGGTCAAGTACAGCATCGCTATCGGCAACTATTTTGACTCCGATGTCATGAAGGGCCTCGCGATGGCCTTCACGGGTGAGTATCTTGGCAAAGGCGATTACTTCGCCGACGAAGAGGACGGCGACGCGTTCTTCGGCCGCGCCGAAATCACCTACAAGTTCTGATGAGAGAGGGGACGCCGCGGGCGCCCCTTCTTTTGGCTCCGATTTAACGAAAAGCTAACACGGTTAACATTCCCCCGAAACGTGCCCCTGCCATACTATGGGGCACAAACAAAGGAGAAAAAGATGAGAACGATTCCGCTCAAAACCCTTGCCGCTGCCGCTCTGGCCTCCCTGGCCGTGGCCTGCTCCCCCTCCGGTGACGGCGCTTCCGCCGAACGCCTGACGCTCAACGGCGCCGGTGCGTCCTTCCCTGCGCCTGTCTACAACGTGTGGACCTACGCCTACACCAGCGCCAACCTCGGCGCCAAGGTCAACTATCAGTCCGTCGGCTCGGGCGCCGGCATCAACCAAATCAAGGCCAAGACCGTTGACTTCGCCGGAACCGACTCCCCGCTGACGCCTGCCGAATGCGAGGAGGCCGGCCTGATCCAGTTCCCGATTCTCCGCGGTGCCGTGGTGCCGATTGTCAATCTGCCCGGCATTGCCGCCGACCGGCTGAAGCTGGACAATGCCCTGCTGGCCGATCTCTTCCTGGGGCGCGTCACCCGCTGGAACGACGCCCGCATCGCCGCGCTCAATCCCGGCCTGAAGCTGCCAGACCTAGCCGTCTCGGTGGTGCACCGCAGCGACAGCTCCGGCACCTCCTTCGTCTTCACCGATTACCTCTCCTCCGTCTCGGCGGACTGGAAGACGGCCGTCGGCGCCGGAGCGAACGTGAAGTGGCCTACGGGCATCGGCGGACAGAAGAATCCCGGCGTCTGCAATGCCGTCGCCAAGATCGCCGGCGCCATCGGATACACCGAGTACACCTACGCGCTTGAGGCCAAGCTCTCCACCGTGCTGCTGCCGGATGCCCAGGGCTCGTTTGTGGCCGCCGACGCCGCGGCCTGGCCGATTCTCGGCACGACCTACATCCTGGTGCGCAAGGACACCGAGCCGACCAAGATGGATGCGCTCAAGGCTTATTTCCGCTGGTGCTATGAGCAGGGTGCCGGTCATGCCGTCCGCCTCCATTACGCGCCGCTTGCCGCCGAAGAGGCTGCCCGGGTAATCGGTTCCGTCCTGAAGTAAACCGTCCGCAAGGGATTCTCCCATGGAAATCTGTCACGCCGCCGGCATGAAGCGCCCCTCCGCCTGGAGCGACCCGGTCTTCCGTTGGCTCTGCCTCGGATGCGCCGCCCTCTGCGGCCTGCTGATGGTCGGCTTCTTCGTCCAGCTTGCGATCGCCTCCGGCGATGCGTGGCGGACCTTCGGCCTCGGGTTCTTCTCTTCCGCGGAGTGGGACCCGGTGGCCGAGCGCTTCGGCGCGCTGCCGGCCATCGTCGGCACGCTGCTGACCACGGCCATCGCGCTGGTCATCGCGTTGCCGCTGGCTTTTGTCTCCGCCCTCTTTATCGTCGATGCCCCGCCGTGGCTCTCGCGTCTCCTCGGGCAGGCCGTGGATCTGCTGGCGGCGATCCCCTCCATCATCTATGGTATGTGGGGGCTCTTCGTGCTGACGCCGATCATGCAGCGCATCATGGCCTCCTTCGGCATTGAGACCAACGGCTTCGGCCTCTTGACCTCCGCGCTGATTCTGACCCTGATGATCCTGCCCTATATCTGCGCGGTGATGCGAGACGTCCTGCGCATGACCCCGCCCATGCTCCGCGAGGCGGCCTTCGGCATCGGCTGCACGCGGTGGGAGACGGCCCGCGACATTCTGATGCGCTACGGTATCCGCGGTCTCCTCGGCGGCGTCTTTATCGGGCTGGGGCGCGCCCTGGGCGAGACGATGGCCGTGCTCTTCGTCGCCGGCAACGTGATGCGCGTCCCGCACGCGCTGACGGATGGCTGCACCACCATTGCCGCCACTTTGGCCAACAACTTCGCCGAGGCCGACGGGCTACAGCGCAGCGCGCTCTTTGCCCTGGGCCTGATCCTGCTGGTTATGGCCTTTCTCATTCAGCTGCTCGCGCAGTACTACCTGCGCATGACCGGCGCCAAACGCGGAGAACGCTGATATGATTCCTCCCACCAAACCCAAATACCGCCCTCTTTTCTGGCGCAAGGCCAAGGACAGAGCCGTACAGGTCTTCTCCGTCATCTCGCTGTCCATCGCCGTCGGGGCCATGCTCTGGATTCTCGGCACCATCCTGGTGCGCGGTGCGGAGGTGCTCGGGTGGGACTTCCTCTCCAACCCTTCCAAGCCCTACGGCATGCCTGACGCCGGCATCGCCAACGCACTCCTCGGTACGCTGATGATCACCGGTTTCTCCGTGCTGATCGCGGTGCCGCCGGCTTTGGCCGCCGGCATCTGGCTGGCCGAATTCGGCAAGCGGATGCCGCGTGCGGCGGCCGCGATCCGGTTCTGTGCCAACGTGCTGATGGGCATGCCCTCGGTCATCGTCGGTCTCTTCGTCTACATGATTCTGGTCGTGCCGATGCGGGGCTTCTCCGGCCTCGCCGGCGCGGTGGCCCTGGCCATCCTGATGTTCCCCGTCGTGATGCGCACGACCGAGGACATGATGGCGATGGTGCCCGACACGCTGCGCGAATCGGGGCTGGCCTTGGGCATGACCCGCTGCCGCGTGACGCTGAGCATCATCTGCCGCGCCGCCCGCAATGGCCTAGTGACGGGCGTCCTGCTCTCCGTGGCCCGCGTCTCCGGCGAGACGGCTCCGCTGCTCTTCACCGCGCTTTTCGCCGACGCCTGGCCGACGAACTTCTTCGGCGGCCCGACGGCCAATATCCCCGTGCTGATCACCGAGTACGCCACTAATTCGCCCTTTGAGGCCATGCACCGGGCCGGCTGGGGCGCGGCGCTGGTCATCACCCTCCTGGTGCTGACGGTCAACCTGTCGGCCCGCGTCCTCTTCCGCGAGAAGAAACACTGAGGTCACACCCTTTATGGACAAGCAGAAGAAAGTCAAGATTCAGGCCCGCAACCTCTCCTTCTTCTACGAAGGCGGTCACCAGGCCCTCTTCGATAACAATCTCGACATCCCCGAGAAAGAAATCACGGCCGTCATCGGTCCTTCCGGCTGCGGAAAATCGACCCACCTGCGCATCTACAACCGCATCTTCGAGCTTTATCGCGGTCAGCGCGTCGAGGGCGAGGTCCTGCTCGACGGCAAGAATATCCTCACGCCCGAGACCGACGTCCTCGAGCTCCGCCGCCGCGTGGGTATGATTTTCCAGAAGCCGACGCCCTTCCCGATGAGCGTCTTCGACAACGTCGCCTATCCGCTGCGCCTCCATTTCCGTCTCAGCAAGTCGGAAATCGCCGACCGCGTCGAGGCGGCCCTGACCGGCGCCTGCCTCTGGGATGAGGTGAAGGACAAGCTGAAGAAGTCCGGTCTGGCCCTCTCCGGCGGTCAGCAGCAACGTCTCTGCATGGCGCGCACCATCGCGGCCGAGCCCGAGGTGCTGCTGATGGACGAACCAACCTCGGCCATCGACCCCGTGGCGACGCTCAAAATCGAGGACTTGGTGCTGGAGCTCCGCAAGCGCTTCACCATTGTCATCGTCACGCACAACATGCAGCAGGCCGCCCGCATCTCCGATCAGACCGCCTTCTTCTACAAGGGCCGCATCATAGAGGTCGGCCCCACTAAGCAGATCTTCACCTCCCCCAAGGAAAAGAAGACCGAGGAATACATCACCGGCCGCTTCGGTTGAGTCGAGCCGTCACCCCGCAACAGATTTTCGTCACGAAAGGAACCGTCCCGTGAGAGAACGTTATGGTATCGAACTCGAGTCCCTCAAGCAGTTGCTTCTGGAACTCTCCGCCATGGTCGAAAACGCCGTCATCCGCGCCCTGCGCGCCGTCTCCGAGCAGAACGCCGACGAGGCCCGCAGGATTATCGACGGTGACCGACACATCGACGAGATGGAGGTCCGCATCGAGGAAGAGTGTCTCAAGCTCATGGCCCTCTATCAGCCCGTCGCCGGCGACCTGCGTATGCTGGTGACCGTGCTTAAGGTCAATGGCGAACTTGAGCGCGCAGCCGACTTGGCCAGCGTGATTGCGGCCCGAGCCCTGAATATGGCAAACTCTGTGGTGCCGTCAGAGGAGCGCTTCGACTTCTCGGATATGGCCGCACGCGTTCACCGCATGCTCAAGGACGCCTTGGACGCGCTGGTCTACCGCGACGCCACCGTGGCCCGGGAGGTGATGCGTTCCGATGACGCCGTTGACGCCATGAACGCGGCGACCTTCGCCAAGGCCAAGACCTGCATCGGGGCGAAACCCGAGCTGGTCACCTATGTCCTGGACTGCACGACCGTCTCCCAGGCGCTGGAACGCATCGCCGATATCGCCACCAATATCTGCGAGGACGTCATCTATCTCGAAGAGGGCAAAATCGTCCGCCACATGAAGCGCCTCTGAGTGCGCGGCGGACCTGAAAGGGACCGACCATGTCCACCATTCTCGTTGTCGAAGACGAAGACGCCATCCGCGATCTCATCTGCATGAATCTTGAGGCCAACGGCTTCGCCACCGATGCCGCCGAGGACGGCGAGGAGGCCCTCGTCAAAGCCCGCCGCCATCCCGATCTCATCCTGCTCGACTGGATGCTGCCCGGTCTCGACGGCCTCGATGTCCTCCGTGCGCTCAAGGCCTCGCCCGAGACGGCCGGCATTCCCGTCATCATGCTGACGGCCAAGGGCGAGGAGACCGATATCGTCCTCGGCCTCGAGATGGGTGCCGCCGACTACATCGTCAAACCCTTCAGCAACAAGGTCCTCGTCGCCCGCGTCCGGACCCAGCTCCGCCGCGGCGGCGAAACCGAGAGGAACGACGTCATCCGCTGCGGCGCCCTCACGCTCCTGCCCAACGAACGCCGTGCCCGGCTCGGCGACGACGAACTCGAGCTGACCTGCGGCGAATTCGATTTGCTTGCCCTGCTGGCTGCCCATCCCGGCCACGTCTACACCCGCGGCCAGATTGTCGCCCGCACCAAGGGTGAGGATTACCCCGTCACCGATCGCGCCGTCGATGTCCAGATGGTCACCATCCGCCGCAAACTCGGCGCGTGGGGCGAACACATCGAAACCGTCCGCGGGGTCGGCTACCGCATGCGCCCCTGAACCGTTGATTCCCCTCTCTGAAAGTCCCGCGTATCATGAAACGCCGCGATCTGATTCTCATCGCTCTTCCCATTACCCTGTTGGTTGCCGTTCTGGCCGTTGTCATTCTCCTCGTCGCCCAGTACCGAGGTTTCAAGGCCTCTTACATCGCCGACGCCAAAGATGACCTCCGCCTCCGCACCGAGCTCATTGCCGAAACCCTCGTGCCCGACATCCGTCAGGGGAACTTGGAGCGCATCACGGCCAACTGTGCCCGTTTCCGCCTCCATCCGACACGTGTCTCCGTCATCCGCGAGGACGGCACCGTCCTGGCCGATTCCAACGCCAACGTCGCCACGCTCGGCAATCACAGCGACCGCCCCGAGCTCGCCGAGGTCGGCGAGGATGACGGTGACGGATTCGTCGTCCGCTACTCCGTCACCACAGCGTCCTGGCTCCTCATCCACGCCGTGAAGATCGGGGATTGCTACGTTCGCGTCTCCATGCCGATGAACGCCATCACCCATACCGTCAGCCTGGTCCGGCGCTCCGTGACGCTGGCCATTCTCCTCGGCGCGGCGCTGGTGCTCTTCCTAACCTTCTACGTCATCTTCCGTGTCCGTCCGCACTTCATTGCCCTGCAGACTGCGGCCACGTCCATCGCCAAGGGCCGTCTCGATACGCCCATTGAGATTCCCGCCGGCGGCATTCTCCGCGAACTTGCCCAGGCTGTTTCCATCATGGCCCGCCAACTTCGTCACCGCATTGCCGACCTCCAGCGGGAGCGCAATGAGTTCGACGCGCTCTTCAACGCCCTCCGTGAACCCCTCTTGGTCGTCTCGCAGAGCGGCGAGGTCCTCCGCCGCAACCGCGCCGCGGGTCTGCTCTTCACCGTCGACGACGCGCACGAGACCTTCCGTGTCGAGCGCACGGCCTGCCCTGACCTCATCAAATACGTCCACGAAGCTTTCGAGTCGCCCACGGTCGGCAGCCGCGAAATCGCTTTTGAGACCGCCGCCCAGACGCGGACGCTGCTGGCCCATGCCGTGCGCATGGAGCGCGAGGGAGAGATTTGCCTCCTGCTGCTCCTGACCGACCTCACCGAAATCCGCCGTCTCGAGGGGTTCCGTTCCGACTTTATCGCCAATGTCTCCCATGAGATCCGCACACCCCTGACGGCCATTCTCTCGACGGTCGAGACGTTGCGCGAGAATCACCTCACGGAGGCTCAGTATGCCCGCTGCCTCGACATCCTTGGCCGCCACTCCAAGCGTCTCGGGGATCTGGTGCAGGATATCCTCTCCTTGGCCGCCATCGAGCGTCGTCAGACCGGTCCGGCCGGCGAAGACTTCGTGCCCTGCCGTCTGGACGCCGTCCTTCGCGACGCCGTGGGTCTCTGCGTCGACGCGGCCGAGCGGGCCAATGTGAAGCTTGAGGTGCCCGAGACCCTTCCCGAGGTCACCGTCAACGGCGACCCCCGCCTCATCGAGCAGTGCGTCGTCAATCTCGTGACTAATGCCATCCGCCATGCCGGCACTCCCGACGTCGTCCTCGGTCTCGGCGTGAGGGAGGGCAAGGCCTCGATCACCGTGACCGACCACGGCTGCGGCATCGCCGCGGAGCATCTTCCGCGCCTCTTTGAGCGCTTCTACCGCGTCCATAAGGAGCGCTCCCGCGCAACCGGCGGTACCGGTCTCGGTCTGGCCATCGTCAAGCACGTCGCCATCCTGCATGGCGGCACCATCGATGTCGTCTCCGAGCCCGGGCAGGGCACGACCTTTACCCTCACCGTCCCGGCGTGCTGAACGCCGGAACGGTGATCTCTCCCGTCGCCGGGCGAAAAACCTGAAAAAGGGGCTTGCGGCGGAAGGAGCGGGTTTGATACACTTTGGCCCATCCTTTATGGGGCGGTAGCTCAGTTGGTAGAGCATCACGTTCGCAACGTGGGGGTCAGGGGTTCGAATCCCCTTCGCTCCACCATAAGGAATTCGCCGGAAAAGGGACCCTGTGAAGGGTCCTTTTTTGTTTTATATGTGTCGGAATTGCAAGCGGTTAGCTCGTTGAGGAGGTTGGGTTTTTCCGAGTTAGAACTCGGGGAAACTGACTTGGCTGGAGTGACGTCGAAACGGCCGAAGAGAAGGCTGAGAAGGGCGGAGCGCTTGGCTGATGGGACGGCAGCAAGCATAGTTGAGGGATCGCGAAGCTTGGCGAGAGTCTGCTCAAACGTCGTAATCATGCGGTTTGTTTCGACTGTTGTGTCGGTTTTGGCCGTTTCGGCTGCGGCGATGGTGGCGCGGTATTCGGCTGACTTGCGGGCGTAGGTGGGGGCGTCGATGGTGCCGTCGAGGTGGGCGTCTACGAGGGCGTCGAGGCGGCGGCGGGCGGCTGTGGCGCGGGCTTCGGCTGCGGCTTGTTTCTGGCGGAGGTGGTCGTTGGCTTCTTTTGCGCGGGCGCGCAGTTTGTCTACGACTTTGTCGAGCAGTTTGGTGAGGAATGGGAGGCGGTCGATGTGGGTCTGGACCTGGGCGTCAACGATGGCGGCGGAGATGTTGACGTGGCTTGCTGGGCACTTGTAATAGAGGTGACCTTTTGCGGTATAGGCGGTGAGGGGTTTGCCGCAGATGGAGCAGGTGAGGATGTCGCGGATGTCTTCGCGGATGGCTCTGCGGTTGATGCGGCGGTCGCGGTCGCGTAGGATGGCTTGTCGTTCTTCTTCGGTGATGAGGCCGTCAAAGGCGGCCTGGATGGGTTGCCCGCCGGTGAGGGTTGAGCGGATGATGCCGGCGTAGATGTCTTTTTCTGGGATTTTTGCGGCTTGGGTGCGTGTGAGTCCGAGGCTTTCGAGTGTGGCGTAGTAGAGGCGTTTGTCGATGGTGCCGGCGGCGTAGGCGCGGAGGGCCTTCTGAATGGCGAGTCCGGTGTCGTTGGGGGTAAGGGTTGGGAGTCCGTCTTCGCGCTTCACGAGGTTGAATCCGATAGGGGCTTTCCATACCCAACCGCCGCGGAGGGCTGTCTCTTCCATACCTCGGCGGCAGCGTGTGGCGCGGAGGGTGTTGTCGT
Organism: uncultured Kiritimatiellota bacterium; assembly: GCA_944391065.1. Lineage (GTDB taxonomy): Bacteria > Verrucomicrobiota > Kiritimatiellia > RFP12 > DVOR01 > Spyradenecus. The sequence goes on from CALXSH010000008.1 coordinate 21,358, forward strand.
ATTGGGCGACGGAGAGGATGATGGAGCTGATGAGGTCGCCGGCGGCGTCCTGGGCGATGGATTCGGTTGCGCTTAGGACTTCGGTGCCGCCGTTGCGGAGTTTTTGGCGGATGATGAGGCCGTCGGTGGTGTTGCGGCTGAGGCGGTCGAGTTTCCAGACCACGAAGGCGCTGACGTGCTGCTTGAGGCAGTAGACGATGGCATGCTGAAGGGCGGGACGGTTGGCCGTCTTGGCGGATAGGCCTGCGTCGGTGTAGACTTTGGCGACGGTGTAGCCGTGGGCTGCGGCGTAGGCGTTGCAGTCTGCGAGCTGCGTGTCGAGGCTGGTGCCGGACACCTGCTCTTCGGAGCTAACGCGGGTGTAGATGACGGCGGTCTTCATTCCTTCGGCGCCTTCCTGATGGCTTTGGCGCACTCGATGGCGATGCGCTCGATGTCTTCTGGCGTTGTAATGTGGTCGAGGCCGCACTGCTCCAAGGCGACCTCCAGCTCACAGCCGAAGTCCTGGGCGAGCGCTTCGAACTGCTCGCGATAGCGGTCGATGCGCATCTGGCGCCTCTCTTCCTCGTATTTTCTCATAGCTGCTCGGTGGTCTAATACCTTTCCTATTTTAGATCCGACGGCCGTCAGGGCTGTCCCTGCTGCAGCGGTGATAATGGCATTTTGTACCCCGAACGCTGTATAGGCGATGTATGTCGCGAGTGCTGTAGCGGCTAGCATGGCTATGGTCGTTAAGAACTGTCTCATGCCGCGATTGTATCATATATCAAAGATATATAACGGCGATATTGAACAATATAAAAAATGCTTGAAAAGGTATAACTAACCTGTTATCCTATGCACCAAGAAAGGAGGAAGTATGGCTAGCGAGTTTGCCCTGGATCATGTGCAGTTCTCTGTTAATCTGGACGCTGTGGTCGTTCGGAAGGTCGAGCGGATGGCTCCGCGGCTCGGTGTGACAACTCGGAACGCGGCTATCGAGAAGATTCTCCGGCGCGCGACTGAGGATGTCCAGCTCATGGATGAGGACATCGAGTGGATCGAGTCGGTCATCCAGCGAAACCGTGAGACGCGGGAAAGGCGTCGCGCGCGTCGCAAGGGTCTCCAGCCTTAAGGCTGGAGACCAATTGAAGGGAGGCTTCGGCCTTCTTTTTTTGGCGAGAAAGGGTTAGGCATACCCTTTTTATTTGACCCGGAAAGGTTAGGCATACCTCAACAAAGGAGGATAACGATGACTCAAGTGATTATTCAGACGGATGCCTTCATGATGGCACACATTCGGGCTGCTGCCCGTGCTGCCGGGATGACGGTGGAGGCCTTCATGGAGCAGGTGCTTGCTCAGGTGTCCGAGGATTGAACGACAACGCCCTCCCCGGTTGCCGGGGAGGGCGCCATGGAGACACAGATGGGAAAGACTGAACAGATGACTGTTCCACGCTGTATCCGCTTCCCGACGGATGTGTCGGAGGTTTTGGACAGACTCCGGCGGCTCCGGCCGGAGATGACGCTGACGGCGCTGGTGGTCAGTGCCGTCAGAGAGAAGTATTGCCAGAAGGCTGAGCCGGCTGAGATGGAGGTGGCGAGATGAATGTGTTGCTGAAGATTGCGGATGGGCTGAGGTTTTTTCGGGATATGGCGGGGGCCTTCTGGTATTGCCTGATTGCTGCCGGTTACCGGGCGTGCTGCGGCGCGGACCAGAGCGAAATCTCGGCCGGGCGTGACAACGGAGGATTCTGATCATTTTCGTGAGGTCACGAAAAAGGTAAGGAGGAGGTTCTGGGATGGATTGTGATCTTGTTGTGCAGCTTCACGAGCTGGCCTTTTGGGTGGCGGTGGTCGTTTTGACGGCATTTCTTGTTGTTGGATTGGCTGCTGCTCTGCATGGCGTGGGAGAGGATTCGGGCGGCGCGCTTGAGGAGGGGTGCTGAATGACCAATTGCGAGAAGAATGCGTGTGAAGTGAACACTGTTGACCTATTCTGCGGAGCGGGAGGTGCTGAGACTGGGTTGTCCCTCGCCCTTCGCGACCTCGGACTTTCAAAGCGCGGGCTGGCTATCAACCACAGGCAGGTTGCGGTGGATACGATGCGCGAAAATCACCCAGACACGGCGACGTTAAGGATGGACTTGGCGAATACGGTGCCTTCAGATGTTTCGGCGGCGCACAAGATTGACCTTCTTTGGGCATCGCCTGCATGCACTCATCATAGTCGCGCGAAGGGAGGGAAGCCGCGCGACAATCAGCTGAGGGCTCAGCCTGAGTTGTTGCTGACCTGGATGGATCAGCTGAATGTGGTGGATTTGGTCGTGGAGAATGTCCCCGAATTCACGGAATGGGGGCCGCTCTTGGCTTCCGGGATGCCTGACAAGAAGAGGCGCGGGGCGTGTTTCAGGGCCTGGGTTGCTGCCATAGAGGCGCGCGGGTATCGAGTCGAGTGGCGCATTCTCTGCTGCGCAGACTACGGCGATGCGACGACGAGGCGGCGCTTCTTCCTTCGCGCCCGCAAGCTCTCCTATATCGGGCGCCTCGGTCCGATTGTCTGGCCGGAACAGACGCACACGGATGGCGAGACGGATAGCCTCTTCGGGTTGAAACCGTGGCGCGGCATCATTGAGTGTCTCGATCTCTCATACCTGGGCACATCCATCTTTCACCGCAAGCGTCCGCTCTCGCCCAATACGATGCGGCGGGTCGAGAAAGGGCTGCGAAAGTGCTACGGGAATGCCTTTCTGGTGGACTTCATGGGCACGAAGAAGCCGGAAGACGCTTCGCGGATCCACGGGCTCGGCGAGCCGATTCCGACACAAGCAACCTGCAACCGGTTCGGCCTGGCTCGGCCGATGATTGTGCAGCTGAATCGCGGCTGCGATGCGACGCCGGCCGAGGCTCCGCTTCCGACGGTGACGTCGGGAGGCGGTCACTTCATGTTGGCCAATCCGGTGATATTCGACTACACCAAGGGCGGCGGGGTTTTGAGCACTGAGAAGCCTCTCCCATCGCAGGTGTGCAAGGCTCACAGCGCGTTGCTCTGCCCGATCATTATGGATATGAGCCACCCGGCGGAGGCAGACGGTTGCCGCGTGGCTTCGGCGGAGTGTCCGCTTTCGACGCAGACGGCGAGGCGAAATCACGCGGTGCTGATGCCGGTGGTGATTGACCACCACTTCCAAAACGAGGCACGCGGCTCTGATGCGCCGATGGGGACCCAGACAGCCGTCCGCAATCATTCCCTCGCTTTCCCTGTGACGGATGGGCCTGTGATCGTCGATGTGCTGATGCGGATGCTGACGACCGAGGAACTTGCCGCGGCGCATTCGTTTCCGGCTGATTATCGGCTTGCCGGCAATGTTGCCGACAGGGTGAAGCAGATTGGCAACAGTGTGCCTGTCGAGACGGCGCGGGCTATCTGCCGCGAGATTTTTAGGACCCGTATGAAAGGAGTAAAGAAGTGAAGGGTATTGATATGAATGTTGCCAGGATGGGTGTCGGCGTTGCCGGCGCGATGGGCAGGGCCAGGCGGCGTTGGCCGCGGTTTGTCGGCTGCGTGCCGGCGGCTGAGAAGGTTGCGGCATCGGCGGTGCGTGCGATGACGCAGAAGCTGACGGATCCGAGGTGTCCTCAGGATGCGCAGCGGGCGGCAGTCTTCGATGCGATTGCGGTGATTGTGCGCATTGCGATGAATGACGGCGGATGCCTTGAGCGGCTTGATGATGGACGTCCTGCCGAGGGGAAGCGGCCTCTTTGCTGGCTGAGCAGGTTTTTTGTAAAGAAGACGCGTCTGGTGGTGAAAGCAAACAAGCAAGGAGGCAGGTGATGTGCGGGGCTCTGATTATGGGAGAGATTCGGCCGGCGATGCGGTCGAACGTGCGTAGTGCGCTCTATGTCCGTGAGCAAGAGCTGCGTCAGTTGCTGTCCGACGGTGCAGAAGATGCGCCCAGGAGGTGGAAGCTGGAGCAGGATAGGATGTGTACCGTCGAGGCGATGAAGATCTTTTCGAGGACCTCGAAGGGGAAGGCTGTTCTGGTCTCGCTCTCGCCCGGCGTGACGTTGCGTGAGTTTGAGGTGTTCCTTGGTTATCTTGGCAAGGACGCAGAGGCCTGAAGGAGATGGCAGGAGGGTATTCGCCTGAGCATATTCCGTTGCGGGTTCGGCGCGTGCCGGACTTGGATCGGTGCTCTGTGGATGCTTTCTTGGCGTCGTGCGTGCGGCGTTTCGGGCCGAGGCCGTGGAGCAATCACGGGCGGCCTGCTGCGGCTCCGGCTGAGATGCCGGTGGTGCGGCCGCTCGACTGGGTGGTCGAGTGTTCTGACTGGTGGTATCGGGGGCCTGAGTCGGCCCGCGAGTGGTCCGGGCTGGCTCGGTTCGAGAGCCAAGAGGATGCCGCGAACTTCTGCCGGCGGATTCGGCAGGCTGAGCGGCGGAATGAGATCGTCAGCCGTGCGGCTGACGAAGATGACCGATATGGGGATGTGCCATGATGACGCCTGAGCTGACAGAGGCGCAAGAGGCAATCCTGGACATTTTTGCGGCGGCTATCGTGGAGCTGCTGCTGGGAGATGGAGGCTTGGAATGACGCTTGATGAGTTGGTTACTAGGTATTGGCATGACGGGCAATACCGGCGCGAGGGCCGAGGGCGGTATATGGTCTGCTGCCCGGTCCATGCTGACAAGACGCCCTCGATGTCGCTCGCGGAGGGCGAGGATGGGAAGATTCTGGTGCGGTGCTTCGGTTGCGGTGCCGGGGTTGAGCAGTTGGCCGAGCGCCTTGGTGTCGATATCAAGGAGTTCTTCGGGCCAAAAAAGGAGCTGACGGAATTCGAGAAGAGCCACGGCGTGAGGGAATGTGTATACGTCTACACGGATGCCCTTGGTCGGAAGCTTTTTTGCAAGGAACGCCGACGGAAGCTCGACGGGTCAAAGACTTTTCTTCAGTCGGTTCCGGCGCCTCCCGGGTCACGTTTCGAGTGGATGATGGGCAGTGTCACAAAATATCTGGATACGCTCGGCGTGGACAAGCCGCTGTATCGGCTGCCGGAGCTTTTGCAGGGGATCCGGGATGGGCTGCCGGTCTACTGGGTAGAGGGTGAGAAGGATGTGGAGACGCTGCGCGATCACGGCTTCATCGCGACTACGACGGCAGACGGTGCAAGCTCGAAGTTGCTGGAGCATTATGCAGGGTATTTCAAGGGCGCGAGCATGGTTTACATCGTGCCCGATAACGACAAGCCGCCGGAGTTCCGGGGCGGGATAGGTTGGCAAGGGCAGACATTCGCTAAGGCAAAAAGGCAGTTGCTCACAGACAAAAAGGTGCCGTGCAGAGTGCTTGAGTTGCCCGATACGGTGCTTGGCAAGCATGTCAAGGACTCGACGGACTTCTTCGACGCGGGCGGAACCGAGGCCGAGCTGAAGGCGCTCTCTGATAGGTTAGCCGCGGCTGATGATATGTGGCTGCATCCGGCAGACCGCCCTGACGCACCAGTGCTGCCTGAGCCCCCAGAGGGCGCAGATACGGCCGATAAGAAGCTGAAGCCAAAGACGGAGAAGAGCCTCATGAAGGCTTGGAACGATGCCGACACGCCGCTGGATCAGCGCGTGGATGCGTTCGTCGCTTGGCTGACATTCAACATTCTAAAACGAAACGCGACGCCGTCCTGGGCGGTAACGCAGGCTGTCGTTTGTGGAATTAAAGGCCTGAAGGATATCCATAGAATCAGAATGATCTCGGAGCCGGTGATTGCGTGGCTTGGCAAGGTTGGCAGGCTTTACTATGACGAGTCTGACAGGAGCTTCGCTTCTGAGATGTTCTTCAACGAGTCGGACAAGACGCTTGTCGCGTTGCAATCAGACATCTTCCAGTCGTGGCTCTCGCGGAAGTCAGGACTAAATCGTGAGGACTCGAAGTTCGGTAAGCTGATGGCAGCAATATCCGACGAAGGCCTTCAAGGCGCCCGTTCCAAGGGGGTCCGTCCTGAGTATTACTTCGCGAGCCGGCCGGAGGCCTGTTATATCAGCTGTGGGGTTGGCCAGATGGCTAAGATAACGGCAGGGAAGGTGGAGCTGGTAGACAATGGCACCGACGGCGTCCTTTTCGGAGCCGATAAGGTCCTGCAACCTTGGAAGCTCACAAAGACGCCGCGGGATCCATTCGAGACGTGCCAGATATGGACGGGCATGGAGACCGCTCCTGCAAATAGGCTCATTTTCAAGATTTGGGCCATGCTGGTACCGTTCGCCTTCGAGAGTAAGCCGCCTATCTCCGTCACGGGTGGTGCGGGGTCTGGGAAAACAGCCGTCATCCGAGGGCTCTTTAGGCTATTCGGCCTGGTCCAGCGCTCTGTCTCGGTCGAATCCGACCCATCGAAGGGGGAGAGTAGCCTATGGGTGCAGCTGAATAGCGGCGGTCTGCTGCTACTCGACAACGTTGACTATAACCCTAAATGGTTCGCCAATACCGTCGAGGCGGCCAGTACCGGCGCGGCCAAAGAAGTGAAAAAGCTTTACACAAATGCCGAAATCATGCGCCTCGAGCCGAGAGCGGCAATCGCCATCACGTCAATCAAATCGCTCTTTGCAAGCTCGCAACCGCTCAGCGACCGCATGCTTCACATCAAACTCAACCGTGTGCAAGCGAAGGAGACGAAGGACAGCGAGCTATATCGTGAGGTGGATGATGTCCGAGACGATGCGCTGACTTTCATAGCCTGGAAGATCGCGTCAGTGCTGGCCGATAATAAGCCGGTGAGACACGTCAACCGGCGTCACCCAGACTTCGGCGCATATGCCCTCCGCATGGGCCGTGCCCTTGGCGTCGAGGAAGATGCTTATAGGGCGATGCGATTGGCCGAACAACAGAAGTTCCTTCAGAACCTCCGCTCCGATACCTTCGGCGAGATGTGGCTCAATCTGATCCGGGCTCCAGAGACATTCACTGCCGCCGACTTCGTTCTCAAGATGCGGAATCTAGATGAGCGATTCGTCGATCGTGAGGGATGGAACTCCGTACGCGTCGGCCGAGCCATCGAAAAACTGCGTGAAAGTCTGGTGTTTTTGTACGATTTAGCCACAAAAAAGCGCCAAAACACTACATTTTACACGGTTACTCCGAGCTCTCTGATCCTTGAAATTCTTCGAGACGAGGAAGCCGCCGCTCAGGCGGATGACAGGAGTGAGGCCCTCCTTACCTCCCCTGATAACCTGAAGGACAAAGGCTTAACCCTAACACAGCAAGATGCATATGCGGCATACGGTTCCGGGGAGGCTGATGCAGATGGTGCCATCTATTTCTGATACGTACGTGAGGGTGATTAGGGTTAGGGGGGTCTTCCCTTATTCTTGCTCTAAAAATTTCCACTCCAAAAATCTAACTACAATAAGGGGAAACCTAACAACCCTCACACAGCCTGCAGACGTCTTCCGATCTGCTGATCGACGATGCCGGTCCTTCTGCCGTCCTGTCGCTCGCAGCACTGTACCTGGCGTCGCAACGCCTTCTCACACACCCCAGCACGGGTCCTTCCGCCGGAAGGAATCTCTTGCCCCGCTGCGCGCCTGAAACTCAGGCCTATGGAGTGACTAACGGTGAAAAGGGAGCAGATGAAATGGTGATGGAATTCGATGAGAGTGCGAGAATATTGACCTCGCGGGAGGCGAGGCGGGTGGCGGAGGCGGTGGCGGTGCGGCGGTGGGCCGTCCGCGTCGAGGCGTTGCGTGCTGAGCTGGCGCGCGTGCTGGCTACGTGTTCGCGGCGGTTGCAGAGTGGTGGAGTGGCGACGCGGTCCGAGACTGTTGCCGCTCCGCTTGGTATTGCCGTTGGGGTATCGATGCTGCTGATAAGCGGGGAGGGGGCGGCGCTCTCTGACCGTTCAGGACGCTTTTGGGTTGTTCGTCGCGGGTCTATGGTGTTGCCGGCCTGGACTGTCGGCTATGCCGGCCTTCTCTCTCGGCGCTCGATGCAGATCGTGAGTCTTTTCAGGTCGCGCAATCAGCGCTCCGCGGTGATGATCGAGGCTGACCTTCGGAGCGCCCTGCGCCTGCGCTGGAACGAGGTCGGACGGTGCCTTTCCTTGTTGCCACGCGGCGCGAATGTTGCCGACGCGGTGAAGGCGTTTCCTGACGCAGCTGACCTAGTGCGGAGGGTGGTGCGATGACGGTTGATGACCGGATTCTTCTTCGTTCGATCTCCGAGTCGGTAGGGCATGGGCATCCGCTGACGCTTCCGCAACTGGAGGCGTTGCAACGTATCGCGCCATCCGACGCTGAGATCCTGATGCGTCGCTCGGTGCGCCTGGCCGACGGCATGGTCAAGGTTGGCAACGCCCTCAGCCCCGCCGAGGCATCAGCCTACGCCTCTATCCGCAAGGAGCTAACCGACCTCTCCGCCACCCGCCGCGGACGAACCGGCGCCGAGCGTGTCCGCGACTACGTTGCCCGCGCCTCAGACATCGGCCCAATCCCGGAGCCCGCAGACCTCGAACGACGCGAGTCATGCAGATCTGACCTTGTCCGCTTCGGCCTCACCTACTGCTCCGGCATACTCGATCATCCCCCGTCCGAAGCTATGCAGCAATTCATCCGTGCCATGCAACGCGTCCTTCTCGAAGGTGGGAAGCTACATGTCCGCTGGCCACGCGGAAAGGGAAAGACGACCTGGGTCAAGATCGGCTCTCTATGGGCCGCAGCCTTCGGCCATCGCCGCTTCCTGGTTGTCATCTCTGCGACGGCGGACGATGCCAAGGAGATTGTCGGCGACATTATCGACATCATCGAGGCGTCCGATGCCTTCGCCGAGGACTTCCCGGAGATCGGCTACCCCATTCGCGCCCTTGAAGGCGTCTCACAGCGGTGTCAAACCCAGCACAGCCTCGGGGCACGCACCAAGATTGAGATCCGCGACACCAAGTTGGTCATGCCAACCGTGGCCGGCGCCCCATCCTCAGGCGCCATCATCCGCGCCAAGGGAATCAAGGGCTCGCTCCGCGGAATGGTCAAGGGCTCCCTCCGCCCAGACTTTGTCTATCTCGATGATCCTCAAACGCGCAAAGACGCGTCTTCCCCTTCCGAGGTCCGAAAATTCCTGGCCGTCGTCGAGGGCGACATCGACGGCCTTGCAGGCCATCGCAAGCAGATGTCCACCATCTTCGCCACCACGCCCGTCTGTGCCGGCGACGGCTCCTCGCAGCTCGCCGACCCCGAACGTTTCCCGAACATCAAGACAATCACCTCACCGCTCATCATCCGGTTCCCCGACCGCATCGACCTCTGGGAAGAATTCACACGACTCTACCGCGCCGAAGGCATCGCCGGCAACGACCGCCACACCGGATCCCGGGAATTCTACCGCCTCCACCGCCCCGAAATGGACCGTGGCGCCGTCGTCCTCGACCCCGCCGACGGCGACCCGCAGACAGAGGACAGCGCGATCCACCACGCCATGATCAAGCGTGCCACCATGTCTCCCGAGGCATTCGACGCGGAATACCAGATGACCGTCACCCGCGCCGCCTCCCTATTCGAGCTCACCCCCGCCCTCATGCTCACCCACGTCACCGCCATCCCCCAGTTCGCCGTCCCCATCGCCTGCTCAGGCGGTTGCGTCGCCTACTGCGATGTTAACGCCGAGGCCGGCCTCCGCTGGGGCGTCCTCGCCGTCGGCCCGCGGAACCTCACCCACCTTGTCGCTTACGGACGCTACCCGGCCTCTGGCCGCCTCCTCCCCGAGGCAAGCTCTGAGGCCGCCGTCGCCGCTGCCGTTGCCCGCGGCCTCAAAGCCGTCGCCCAACACATCGCCGCCCTCCCTCTCTTCCGCAACAAACACCGCATCACTCCTTGGGCTCTGTGCTTTGACGGCGGCTGGCAGACCCGCACCGTCAGCGCCTTCTGCCAATCCGTCCGCGCCCCCATGAAGGTACTTTGGTCAAAAGGCTTCGGCGGCCGCAACTACCGCCCGCCACGCACCTCCGCCCTGGTCCGACTCGGTGACAACTGCCACCTCTCTGAGTCCGTCGACAACGGCACCTTCCTCGCCGTCAACGCTGACTTTTGGCGCGAATACGCGCAGCGCGCCTTCCTCGCCGCCCCCATGTCCCCAGGCGGCATCTCAATCTTCGACGGCACCCCCGAGCGACACGCCGACCTGATTGCCGAATGCTGCGCGGAGCGCCTAATCGACAAAACCGACGGCCCCGACGGCCGCCCCCTCTGGCGATGGGAATCCTCCGGCCCCAACCACTACGGCGACGTACTCTCCGGATGCTTCGCACTCGCGTCCTGGTTCGGCCTGCTCCAACCCGCCCGCGACCTTGTGCTCGACGCCATCAGCGCGGCGCCCGCCCAGTCGGTCACGTCACCCGTCCAGACACCCGTCCAGTCGCCCCGCAGATCCGCGCATCCTTCACCCGCGCGCTTCGCAACCCCATTCAGACGACGCAAAAAAGCCTCTCCCCTGTAACCATTTCGCTTTTGGTATGAAAATAACATTCACGCACACAATAGATATCTTGAAAGAGCAGTGTGAAGATTGACACTGCTCTATTCTTTCTGCCGTCAACGGCGCTACCCTCGCGCCATGAATTCGGGAATCCGCCTCATCAAGCTCTCGCCCGCCGAATACCGGCAGCGCCTGGCAGCCATCCGCTCCGACTACGAGCAGACCAGGGCCGCCATCACCGCGCTTGTGACCGGAGCTCAGTCAGCTAGCATCTCCACCGCCGGCGGCTCCCGAACCTTCACCCGCGCGGACCTGGACAAACTCCGCGACTACTCCGCCACCCTGGCCCGCCGCTACCGCTCCATGCTCGCCGCGTCAATGACCAAAAACGGGCATCCGCTAAGCGCCCCCAATGTACGCCGCATGTGGGCAGACTGGAGCCGCTCCGAATGAAGCGATCTCTCACCGACACCCTCCGCGACATCTTCCGCCGCGCCGCCGCCTCCCACAAGGCCGGCGGCTTCCGCGGCGCCAGAGCCCAATACTCTGCCATTGACCGTGACGCCAAGCTCCGCTCTCAGCTCACAGTCGAGACCAAGGGCGAGGACTGGCAGCTCCGCGGCTACCGCCGCGTCCAGATGCTCGCCCTCATGCGCGATAATTTCCGCAACGCCCCCGAGGCACGCGCCTTGGTCGAGCAGCGCGCCCTCAACATCGTCGGCCCCTGCGGCGGTACCCTCCAGCTCACCACATCCGACGAAGCATTCAACGCCGCCGCCTCCGCCGTCTTCGCCTCCTGGGCCCGCCGCGCCGAATTCACCCAGGGCCTCCCCCTCAATGAGGCTCTCCGCCGCATACAGATCTCCCTCGACATCGGCGGCGACTGCGTGGTCATTGTCGACACCCCGGACCGCGCATCCGGAGCAGAAGCCCCCTTTACAGGATCCGGCCGCATCCGCGTATTCGATGCAGATGAGATAGGCCCCCTTTCGGAATCAGACTTCGCCCCTCTCAAAGCCTCCGGCCTCTCCCAGTCCGAAGGCCTCATCTATGACGCCTTCGGCCGCCATGTCGGCGTCATCGTCTCCACCACAGAGCGAGGCAAGAGCGTCTTCCGCAAGGACGCCTCCATGGTCCTCCTCCGGGATCCCGATAGTCCCATCCCCTCAAACTGGACCTATCTGCAATCCGGCTGGCGCTGCAACCAGGGACGCGGCGTCACTCCCTTCGCCACAATCGCCGCCACCCTCTCCCAGATCGAGAGCATCACACAGAGCGAGACCGCAGCAGCCCACCTCAATTCCCAGATGCTCGGTTCCTACGTCCGCACCGATGACCGACGCCGCGACGAAGAGGAGGCCCTCCCCGACAACTTCCGCCCCATCGAGGTCACCGAGAGCGGCACCGCCATCGACGAAACCGGCGAAACGGTCCCTTCCGAAGAGCTCGAAGATGCCCTGCTCACCGACGAGGCCCTCGCAGAAGAAGCAAAACCCGAGTTCCCCGATGAGCTGATGCGCGCCAATGGCGTCTTCTGGGATGTCCTCCCCGAAGGCTGGGAGGGCAAGCTCTACGATACTAAGCGCCCAAATGCCAACGTCGCCGCCTTCATCGACTTCCTCACCGGCCGCGCCGCAGCCGCCCTCAGCGTCGGGAAGCAATACATCACCTGCGACCCCCAGCAGTCTTACAGCGCCTTCCGCGGCTCACAGGTCCTCACTTGGCCCTCATTCCTCAAAGGGCAGAAAGACCTCGAGCGCAATCTCTGCGACTGGCTCGCCCGCGTTGTCCTCGGCGAGGCCATGCTTGCCGGCATCCTCCGACCCCCTGCCGTAGGCAACGACCTCGGCGCCTCCCTCTTCTGGTCCTGGCCAAAGATGGCCGAGGCTAATGCCCTCGATGCCGCAAACGTCGAGAAGACACGCCTCTCCACGGGCTCCCTCACCTATCGCGAAATGTTCGGCCCATCCTGGCGCGAGCGCCTCGCGGAAATCGCCGACGAAGTCGAGGCCTCCCGCGCACTCGGCATCGCCCATCCCATGACCGTCACCGTCGCCGGCGCTGTTGTCCCGGCCCCTAATGACAAAGGAAACCCCGATGAATAACAGAATCCCCATCAATGGCGTCATCCTCGACGCCGGCGCCTACGCCCTCCGCCCCTACATCGTCCGCGACACCGCCACGTTCCCGCAGGACGTCTCCGGAGCCTTGGCCAATTGCGACCCCGCCCGTGACATCATACTTGAGGTCAATTCGCCCGGCGGCGTCTGCTCTGCCGGCTTCACCATCATCGACTCCGTCAATGACTGGTGCTGCGCAAATGGCCGCAAGTGTCACGTCGAGATCGGAGCTCAGGCATGCTCCATGGCCGCCGTCATCGCCTTCGCCTTCGACGGCGACGTCGCCGTCCATGACGGCACCATGGTCATGTTCCATTCCTCTCGCACCTTGGCGGAGGGCACAGCCTCCCAGATCCGCGACGCCGCCGACTGCCTCGAGGTCATCGACTCGGCCATTGCCCGCACCATTGCACGCCGCATTGGCAAGGGCGAAGCCGAGGCCCGCGAATGGATTGCCGGAACAAAAGAGACATTCCTCGGCTCCAAGCAGCTTATCGCACTCGGCCTCGCCGGCTCCGTCATCGGAACCGCCGAAGAGCCTCCCGCCGCCCCCGCCGTCGCCCTCAAAGGCTTCCGCTCCTTCGTCGCGTCCTTCGGCCTCCGCCGGGATGCCGGCGTCATGGCCGCCGTCGCCTGTGCCGAAGAGCTCGCCGACCCCGAGCCGCCCGCCGACCCCACGCCGCCGGCCGACCCCACGCCGCCGGCCGACCCCGCGCAGCCTGCCGATCCCGCGCCGCCTGCCGATCCCGCGCCGCCTGCCGAGCCCGCACAGCCAGCCGACCCCACGCCGCCGGCCGACCCCACGCCGCCGGCCGACCCCGAGCCTGCCGCCCAGGCCGCCGCGGCCCCCGCCGCAGACATCAAGGCCATCATCGACTCCGCCGTCGCCTCCGCTGTCGCCGTCGCTGTCGCCCCCCTCAATGACCGCATCACCGCCCTAACCGGCGAACTCTCCGCGGCCACCGCTCGCGCCACCGCCGCCGAGGCAGCCCTCGACGCCGCCAAGCGCACCGCCGACGACCTCCGCAAGAACATCGTCTCCGGCGCATGCAAACCCCCGGCCACCAAAGCCGCCCCCGCCGCCAACCGTCCCGCCGGCGAAGTCCTTTCTGATTGGTACCGCGCCGTCAAGGCCTGCGGCGGCTCCATGCAGGAAGCCGCACGCAAACACCCCGAACTCTTTGAGGCTGCGAAGGTCGCGGCCCTCTGACACCCCCACAAACCAAAAGGAGCATACCCATGCCTCTGCCTACAGAAAGAACCGCGGCCCCCGAACTCACCGCCGCCGTCGCCTACAACAACCTCCCCGGATTCTGCACCTTCCAGCGGATCCTCCCGATCGTCCGCGTCAAGGAGCGCTCCACATACATCTCCTTCACCAAGGCGGTCACCAAGACCGAGCTCGGCATCACCGGGACTCTCTCCGCGGACTTCGACGCAGCCCCCACCGACACCAAGGTCTCGACCTCCAACGCCACCGTCGCCCTCAAATCCCTCAAGCAGCGACGCTATGTGACGTTCAATGAGGAGCAGAACTTTGGCAATATCGACAACGTCAAAATCGTCGGCGGCTCCCGCGTCGCCAAGGCTGAGCTCGGCAACCTCGAGTGCGCCGTCTGGGCCGCCCTCGCCGCGGCTAAGTCCTATACCGGCACCCAGAACAAGCTCGCTAAGGGCTCCATCCGCTCCGCCCTCGCCACCGCGGCCCGTGACGTCAGCTGCACCGGCAAGCCCGTGCTCTGGATGGCCCACTCGACCTTCCTCCGGATCACCCAGACACCCGAGATCGCCGACCGCCTCACGGTGTTCGCCAAGGCCGCCTCCGACCAGGGCTTCATGATCGTAGAGCCCCAGAAGCTCGCCGCCGCCCTCTCCTCGCTCCTGGCCATCGCCGAGATCGTCGTCTCCGATGACAATCTCGTCCCCTCCTCCTGCGCCAATGCCATCGTCGTCATCGGCCGCCAGGATGAGATCATGGGCCGCGCGGTCGAGGCGATTGACCTGGCCAAGGGCCTCCCGATCGCCGGCGCGCTCCTCTGCCAGGCTCCGGTCGAGGCGCCTGTCGATGCCTTCCCGCTGGCAACCCTCTATTGCTTCGCTGACAACAGTCAGCAGCGCAACGTCTTCGACGCCCTCGCCTCCCTGGGGATTTTCAACTCGAACTTCGACGTCGGCCTCCAGATCTTCACCCTCGGCGACGCCTCCGAATACGTCGACGAGGCGGCTGATGCCGGAGCCTAATCGTCCCGGCCAAGACTTCCGCACCGCCGGCCGCCGGACTTTCGTGCGTTTTCATCGGCGGCGGGCGGGCCCCTGCTCTCCTTCAGGGGTATAGAGCATACGGTGAATCAGAAAGCGCACACCCCTTTCCTCCAATGACGGAGACAATGAGATGACAGACTCTTGTAACGGCGCGAGTTACAATCCCATGTTCGATTCCCCTGCTGCCTGGCAGGCGTTCATGGATTCACGCGTCGTGGTTGCGTCAGCCGGCGGCTCCGTCTCCCTCATGGCCTCCGTCATTCTCTCCACCAAGGACTCCGCCGCACTCGCCTACGGCTGCGACGTCTACGGCATCGTCTTCCTCGCCAAGGACTGGCCCCTGACCTCAGGACCCGCCCGAGGCTCCATGATCACCCTCGACAATGGCCGTCGCCTCTACGTCGCCGACGCCTCGCGTCATGATTCCTGTTGGCACATCCGCGCCATGAGCCGACTCACCGCACAACGCTGAGAAAGGAGCCTCCCGTGTCCCGCTTCGTCTGCACTTCGCGCGGCGTCTCCCTCGCTCTCCGCTCACGCGGCGGACAGATCGCCCGCCGCGTCATGGCCGACTCCGTCGTCTCCGAAATCATGCCCGAGGGACACGTCCGATTCATCATCCAGCCCGTCGAGCTTCGCGACCGACTCTTCCAGCCAGCCTCCGCCTGGCGCCTCATCGATGAGGTCTCAGGCACGGCCTACCTCGTCACGTCCGATCCCTCCGTCCTCCCCGACGGCACCGTTGTCCTCGAGGCCAAAGCCGTCAACCTCTTCAAGGCCGAGCAGGCCTTAGTCCGTAAGCCCATAGGCATCGCCGCATTCGCATGAGGGTCTCCTGCCATGCCCCGTCATTTCTGGTTTGAGGCCCTCGTGGATCCAAAAGACGTCGAGCGCCTCCGCCGCATCGGAAAGCAGCAGCCGGCCGTCATCCGCAAAACCGTCTCAGGATCCCTCGGCCACGTCCGCGGCAAACTGGTCCAGGCGCTTAAAGAAGGCGGTGGTGTTGCCGGTGTGCCCCCGTTCCAACCGCGCTCCGACGTCACCCTTCGGATGAAGGGCGGAAAGCGCTGGGGAGGCCTCCTGACTGCCAAACGTGCCAGTCCTATCGGGACGTGGTTCGGACCCGGCCGCAGCGTGCAGTACATCGGGTTCAAGGACGCGCTCCGACCCGCGCTTCTCTTTGGTCAGACCTTGCAGACCTCTCGCGATCGGTACCTCTCCTCGAGGGCCGCCAATATCCTCGCGTGGCGTCATAAGCTCCCGCGCGGATCCGTGCCTAAACTCTACAGCAGGCCGGCCCGTCCCATGATCAGGCCCTTCGCAAGGTGGCTGAAGAATAACGCCCGCAGCGTCATCTTCAGGCACCTCGCCGAGAACGTCCGCAAATCCGTCCAGGCAGAAGGGAAGAAGTGACCATGGCCCTCCCCCTCATCTTCGACTTCATCGAGACGCTCTCAGAAGAGCTCTCCCGACCCGGCGGCCCAGTCGACGCCGCATCTGTCGCCGCCTTCGGCGTCTCCCCCGTCATCGCCACCGGTTCCCTCTACTCCGACGGCAACGACCTCAATGAGGAGCACGCCCCCTTCATCGAGATCTATCCGGGATCCGATGCCATCGAGCTGGAGCTCTACCGCCTCGACGAATCCGGATACACCGCAGCACCGCGCGCCTTCTCGCTCGGTGTCAGAATAGGCCTCCGGATCGACGGCCCTGGCGAACTCCCCCCGCGCAACCCCGCAACACAAAGCGGCCCAATCCTCTACGCCTCCGGACACGGCCGCGCGGGCGAAGCCTTCGCCCTCCGCGTCATAGCCGCCCTTGTCGACTCCTGCGCCGCACATGGCGGTTACATACCTACCGGATGCTCCGGCGTCTACGACGGCGCCAGAGACTTCCCCCTCGAGACTTACGTTTACGAACTCACATTCGGCGTCCCCCGCACCACCGGACGCGGCGCCTATTGACACACAGAAAGGACCATATCCATGCCTCTCCCCTCCGGCTCCCAGCCCTCCGCACGCGTTTACACCCGCGCACGCGTCACCATCGGATCCGTCGCTTATGACACCGTCTCCGTGCCCCCCGGCATCACGGACAAGTGCGATCCCGTCCTCGTGACCACCCTCGACTCCGTCTACCAGCTCGCCCTCCCCGGCTGCGTGGTCAAGACCGACGCCTTCGAGATGTCCTTCCTCCGCACCTCCGGCGTCACACCGCCCGCCGCGAGAGACACCGGCAACCTCGTCTTCTCGGCCGACATCTCCGTCAATGGCGGCACCCCCGCCACCGAATCCCTCACCGTCCCCGTCACCGTCACCTCCGTCGGCCCCGACGTGATCGAAGCCGACGGCAACCGAATCGACACCTGGAAGGTCACCCTCCAGCCCACCAACGTCGGCCGCACGGCCGGCACGGAGGATTGATTCGCATTCGCACAGCACAAAAGGAGAAAGCGCACATGATGACATCCTTCTACGGCTCCCTCTGCCCCCGCCGAGCCAAATCCTTCAATGGTATCAGGCTCTACACGGCAGGCCTCCCGGTCAAGCTGCTCCGTGACCTGATGGCCATGCCCGACACCCCCGACGGCAATCTCGCACGCCTCCAGACCTTCGCCGAGGCCGCCACCGCCTTTATCTGCACCGACACGGCCGGCGGAGATGAACCCGGCCGGATGCGAGACGGCTGCTCAGTCGAGGGAATGGAGGAGTGGCCCGCCGACCTCCTCGAGGAAGTCTTCCTCTGGGCCCTCAAGGGTGAGGACGGCAAGGAGGGACGCGTCCCTTTGCCCTGATTGCCGGCGGCGGCATCGATCGCCTCCTTCGCGAGGCCTCCGCCTCCGGCAATCCAATCCCGCCCGGGACTCCCGCCGAGGATGTCGCCGACCTCGTGCCGGCAATTGCCTGGCACAGGTGGCTTCCCCGCGCCATGGCCGACCTCATCAGTCTGGTCAATAACCGCCTCAGAGGACACGATGAGGAACCCATCCGCCCCGTCGACGCGCTCGACAGCTGGGGCCTCGTCGCCCTCGCCGATGAGCTCCGAGGCGCCGAAGAAGTCCGCCGAAAGGCCGACTTCGTGACCAACCTCAACGCCCTCGCCTGCCGCCTCCGTCAATACGGCACCGTCGAGATTACAGTAAAGGAGTAACCATGGCCGGACAGGTCGCTACCGCTGTAGCAATCCAAATCAAGGGCAAGGACTCGACCAAGAGAGCCTTCGACTCCGCCGCGAAGAATGCCGAGGGGCTCGGCTCCAAGATGTCCAAGGCCCTCAAGGTCACCGCCGCCGCCATCGGCGTCGGTACCCTGGGAATGAAGGTCAAGTCCGCCCTCGATGACATGACCAGGCTCCATGACCTCGCACAGCAGTCCGGCGTCTCCTCATCCTGGCTCACGCAGTTCACCGGCGCGCTCGGCCAGGCAGGCATCAATCTCAAGATCAACGATATTGTCAACAGCATCCAGAAGCTGAATGCCGGCCTTGTCAACACCGAGAAGATCGCCGCCCTCGACAAGCTCGGCATCGACATCCGCGACCTTCAGGGCCTCGCCCCCGAAAAGGCCTTCCTAGGATTCCTCGAAAAAGTCGCCGCCGTCAATGATGAGCAGACCCGCTCCCTCGCCCTCATGCGCGGCATGGAAGAAATGGGCCTCAAGTTGGCCCCCCTCCTCCGCCAGGGACCCGAGGCATTCTCAGAGTCCCTCGGCAAAGTCATGCAGATGATTCCCTCCGTCTCCGACAAGACGGTAGACCTCGCCACTGGCACCTCGAACGCCCTCAGCGTCGTGTCCCAGGATATGCAGAAAACATTCTGGGCAGGTCTCGGATCCCTCCTCGGCTATACCGACTCCGCAGCAGGCGGAATCGAGGCGGCAATCCAGAGGTCCTACTTCACCGCGAAGGCCTTCGCCGAAAACTTCGCTGTCATCGTCGGCTCCGTCATCTCCAATACCGTATCACTGATCAAGGTTGCGACAGCCGACATCGATGCAGCCCTCGGAATCTGTTACAACAAGTTCAGGCAAGTATCCACCGCTCTCTCCGGATACATCGCCTACCGCATCGCCGAGGCTCAGGGCTTCAGCCAGGAAGGCCTCGACGCCATCGCCGAGGCCGCAGCCAGAACAGCGTCCCGATACGGATCGAAGGTCAATGAGATCATCGAGAAGACCGGAGTCTCCTTCAGGGAGGTCGGCGCAACCCTCGCCGAGAATGAGGCCGAACTCCGCCGCAAGATCGCCGACATCGATGCCGGCGTCGCCGCAAAGGCGAAGCTCTCCGTCATCGCGCCTCCTGAATCCGCGCTTGCGGTACTCTCCGACTCGGTCAAGTCCGCAACCAAAAAGGGTGTGAAGGACGGCCTCATGGAGGGCATCGAGGCTACCTCCTACGACGCGCTCAAGCAGACCATCAAGAGCGCATCCTCCGCACTCTCCGCCGCCTGGTCCCCAAGCTCCGCGCCCTCCGCACTCTCCCGCGTCTCCTCCTCCCCCTCTGTCGTCTCATCCGTCCGCTACGGATCGGGTACCGCCAAAATCGAGGCTCTCATGAAGCAGCTCCTCACCGTCGTCACCGGCGGCGTCAATGCCGTCAAGAAACTGGAGGCCTTCTGAATGACACGCATCTCCATCCCCGGCAAGGGCCTCGCCGCCGTCCTCTCCGGCGATCCCCTCCGCAAGAGCAACGACAATAAGGTCGTCTTCGCCGTCTCCGGCAATCCCGGCATTGATCTCAATTGGTACATTGTCGATCGCGGAGGCCGCTTCCTGCAGGCCGGCGACGCCATTGCAGACGGCAACCCCGTCGACGTCGACCTCCGAGACTTCGCCGCCGACTCCGTCGTCCTCCTCCAGGTCGCCTGCGACAAAGACATCCTGGTCAATCAGCTCATCCATATCCACGCGGGGGCATGACCACCATGCAGCAGACCGAGATGCTCATCAACTACTCGCGCCTCGGCCTCACGGTCAGGCCCGAACTCTTCGCCGTCCCCGCTCAGATTCGCCTCGCCGTCCGCGGCCTCGCCGCCTCATCCACGCTCCGCCTCATCGCATGCGACGGCTCCGTCATCGCCCAGACCGACGTCGCCGCCGACGGCTCGGCAATCCTCAATACCAATACCACCTCAGCCGTTGCCCTCATCGGCCAGGCACCCGTCGGCGCCGTCGTCATCGCGCACCTCCAGCTCGGAGCACCCGATGCCATCCTCGGGTCCTCCCCTGTCGGCCTCATCCGCAATTGGATCGCATCCGCCGTCCCTCCGGAGGCCGTCACACCCGAAGAGCGCGTCCTCACAACGCTCGACTATAACGACCTTGTCGGCAGGCTCATGGCAGAAACCTCCGCCCGAGTCTCATCCGACAACGCCCTCGCCTCCGTCGACGCCGCCGTCCTCGAAGACCTCCGCGCCGTTGACACCCGAGTCAAAACCCTCGAGACCGCAGACGCGGCAAAGACCGAGGCCATCGCAGAGCTCCGCACCGACCTCTCCGCTCTCGACTCCGCACTCGCCGCCAAGGCCGACACCGCCGACCTCGCCGCGGAAACCGCCCGCGCCAAATCAGCCGAGGCCGGCCTCGCCGAAGCGCAGACCGCCCTCGGTGACCGCCTCACGACGGCCGAGAGCACCCTCACTGGCAAGGCCAATCATACAGCTCTCGCCGCAGAGGTCGAGCGCGCCCTCTCCGTCGAGTCCACACTCTCATCCAAACTCTCAACCCTCTCCGGCATCGTCGGCGGCATCCAGGGCTCCCTCACCGGCAAGGCCTCCGTCGCCGCACTCGAGGCAGAGGCCGCCCGCGCCAAGGGCGTCGAAAACGCCCTCCGCTCAGACCTCGCCGCCGCCTCGTCCACGGCCAACGCCGCAGCCGCCAAGGCCGCTTCCAATGAGGTCGCCATCCAGTCCGTCACCGCCGAGATTGACGCCAAGGCACCCGCCTCCGCACTCGAGGCAGAGGCAGCCCGCGCCAAAGCCGCCGAGGCCGCCATCGGCGGACGCATCGACCGCCTCGAGACCTCCGTCTCTGGCGCCCAGTCCAAGGCCGACGCCGCAGCCGCCAAGGCCGCCTCCGTCGAAACCGGCCTCGCCGCGCTCTCCAATCGCGTCGCCGCATCCGCCACAGCCTCCGCCCTCGCCGCAGAGATCGACCGCGCCACCCTCGCAGAGGAGGCTATCCGCAGAAACGTCTCAGACCTCTCCGCAACCGTCGAGGGCCTCGCCGCCTCCGCCGGCTCCGTCACCCTCCCCGAATCCACGCGGGCCTATCTCGCAACCCTCTCATCCTTCGACCCCTCCACAGCCTCTGTCGGCGACATTTTCGCCGTCGTCGGTATTCTGGCTCAGTTCGTCGTCTCCCTCTATCAGGAGCCCTAAGCATGCCCATCTACGAACAGTATCTGGAGCAGACCGCCGAGGTCGAGATCGGCGGCTCCAATGCCGCCACCCGCGTCTTCGTCCTCCCCAAGGACTCCCCCGCAGTCCCACTCCTTCCCGATGAGATGGCTGCAGCCGGACTCCCCCGCCTCGGCTCCGCGCACCCCTCCGTCCCAGGCTGCCGCCTCAGAAGCTACTCCGTCAGCGTCACCGCCGAAGGCGCACACCAATACACAGCCAACTACTCCTCCGACGAATCCGACGGCCAGACCACCGGCGGGGAAGAGCCGCCCGAAGAGGGCCAGGACCGCCTCATCTCACGCGGATGGGCAGGCAGCTCCGTCGACCGCGACATCGTCTACGACCAGGTGACGCTGAAGCCGGTCCTCCTCCCGACGGGAGAACCCTTCGACAGCGTCCCCTCCGCCCCCGTCTCGGTCAAGACGCTGACCGTCCGTAAGCGCGTCTTCTTCGCGCAGACGGCCATGATGATGCTCGCGGCGAACTGCACCGTCAACGCCTCCGACATCACCCTCGCCGGCGTCACAATCCCCAGCCACTGCGGCAAGCTCATGGTCTCGGCTGAAGAACTCCTCGGCAATGCCGAATTCACGCACGAGGTCACGCTCAGCGTCGAGGTTGTCTCCCAGATGGTCAGGCTCGCTCCGGGCGACGCGACAGAGACAGACATCGGCCATGACGTCGCCCTCCTCCTGGCCGGATACCGCAAATTGCAGTCCGACCGATACGGATTCATGCATCCCGTACAGGTCACCTCAATTGACTCCGATACCGGCGAGGAAGTCGAGACCGCATCGCCTGTACTCCTCAAAGATGACGGCACGGAATACATCCCGCCGACAGATCAGAAACCGCCGCGACCCTACTATCTCCGCGTATCCGCCATCCGTGAGGCAGCATGGAACGCGTCTTGGTTCGATTGATTGAAAGGAACCTGCCATGGTCCGACTCTACGCTCTGTCGCTCATCATCCTGGCCGTCACCGTCGCCTGCGCCGAGTCCGCACGGTTAGGCTCACTGCGGCCGTCTGACACCGTTGTCACCGCCGAGGACGACGCAGCGGCGCTTGAGGCCGTCGCCGAACTCGAATCCAACACCGCCGCCGCCCTCACCGCCAAGGCCTCGAAGGCCGACCTCGCCGCCGAGGTCAACCGCGCCCAGGCAGCCGAGGCCGCACTCGACGCACGCCTCGACGCAGCCGAGCCCGCCATCGTCGCCGCACAGGCCGACGCATCCGCCGCACTCGGCGCCGCCGCCGAAGCCAAAACCGCCGCCGATGCCGCCGCCGTCCGCGCCAACGCCGCTCACACCGCCGCCTCCAACGCCGCCACCAAGGCCGACCTCTCCGCCGAATCGGCCCGCGCCCAAGCCGCCGAAGCAGACGCCGCCGCCGCTGCTGCGTCGGCCCTCTCCGCCGCACAGGCCGCCCAGACCGCCGCAGCATCCGCGAAGACCAAGGCCGACGCCGCCCACACCGTCGCCTCCGCAGCCGTCACGCAATCCCAGCTCCAGGCAGAATCAGCCCGCGCCCAAGCCGCCGAAGCCGACGCCAGGAACCAGGCCATCAAGTCCGCAGAAGCCGCCGCCGAAGCCATCGGCGCCGCCTCCGACGCCTCAGCAGCTGCATCCGCAGCCGTCGCCGATATCGCAGCTGCCGTTGAGGCAGCAGACGCCGCCGTTGCGGCGGCAAGCGATGTCATCAACGTCTATTCGGAGATCGAGGAGAGGGCCTATCCCAGACTTGTCGGAGAAAGCACGCCACTCTTCGCGCAAATTGACACCCGGGACACCTTTGGCCCTGCCTCCGTTGTCGGCTATCTGTCCAGGATCCGTTCATTCTCAATAAATCCTTTTTCGGTAACAGGAAATGACGCGCTCCAAAGGCCCTTCACGGCCGTCACATCCGTAGCCCTCACCGGGGTCACGCTGGTCTACGGTGACGGAGTGTCTGCAAAGGATTGCTCGTGGATGGTCTACGGCAGGACTGACGGGAGCGCCGAGGAGGTGCTCGTCAAGACGGTCGCCGTTGATGAGCCGGTCAATCAGCAGATTATTGACTTCGATCCGCCTCTCGCGGGATACACGGCCGTCAGATTCCGGATCCAGCCGACAGATTGGGCAGGCTCAGACGATTCGCAGACACTTGTCGATTCTGTCTACATCTTAGCTGATCAGAGATCATGGACAGCCTACGGCGGTTCGGCCTGCACGCCGTCTTCGCTGGGGAATGTGAGCGGGACTCCGCGCCTCACCGTCACAGGTCACGTGTCGACGGATGACCCTGGATGGTTCGTCCACTTCGAGGGGGCAGATCGCGACAGACTGGTCACGCGCGATGATCTCGACGACGCCCTCGCCGACCTGGATGTCGGAATTGTTGCCGAGACTGACCCCACCGTCCCCGCCTGGGCAAAGGCCCCCGAAAAGCCCGCCTACACCGCCGCCGAGGTCGGCGCAGCCCCTGCCGGCGACTACCTCACGGCAGAAGCCGACCCTACCGTCCCCGCCTGGGCTAAGGCCACCGAAAAGCCGGCCTACACCGCCGCCGAGGTCGGCGCTCAGCCTGCCGGCGACTATATCGGGGAAGACGGTGGGACTGTTCACGGCATCCTCCGTCTGGAGAATCCGAGAATTGCAGCCGACGCAGACGCAGGTCACGATATCGCCATCGTTCCTAACGCCGAAGGCGAAGGCCTTCAGATACAGTTCCCCGACGGCACTACGGCCTACTTTGCCAAGCGAACCGGCACCGTCGCCATGGTCTCCGACATCCCCAAGGACATCAGCGGGCCAGTCTGGGTTCACCCCGGCGACTGGACACTCGCCGTGCGCCCCCTCGATGACACCGTCGTCGAGGACAGCGCGACGAACGTGTCGACAAACGTCCTCGGCCAGATCGTCGGCACCAGATCCCTCACCGTCACCCAGGGCAACACCGTCAGCGTCTCGCCTCAGCCTCTCGATCAGCTCCCCACCGGCACTGCCCCGGAGGCCCTCACCTACACCCTCATCTCCGGCCCCGCAACCCTCTCCACGGACGGCAACGCCGCCACCCTCACCGCCACCGGCGACGGCCTCGCCCGCGTCTCCGCCACGGATGGCACCGTCACCCGTACCGTCATGACCTCCTTCCGCCAGGATGTCACCGACTACGACGACGTCATCACCTATCTCGGCGATGCCGACGGGACCGTACGCGCAGGCGTCAACGACGCCTTCCTCGCCGTCCTTCAGGCCCGCGACACCTCTGTCACCGTTCCCTCCGGCGTCACCCCCGCCGTCGCCGCCTGTGACTACCTCTACGCGACGAATGGCACCGCGCCGACCGCCTTCTCGCCGACCCTCCCGCTCGACCCGTCTCTCTGCTGTATGGTCGACACAAAGGTCAGCCAATACGGGCAGCGTCACTTTGCCATAGCGCCTCACTTCGCTCTCACCGCCGCGCATTGGTGGCCCGGCGGCGTCGGCCGCACCGGCCGCTGGCTGACCCCGGACGGCACCGTCGCCACCACCACGACCACCGGCGGCGTACGCCTCCGCGACTGGGCCATCGCAAACGGTTACACGACTGAGGAGGCCTCCGCCGTCTCGGACATCTACGTCTTCCGCACCGACAACGCCATCCCCGATGCCTGCATCCCCTACGTCATCGATCGCCCCGCCATTGACGCCATCTTCGGCGGCTCGCTGCGCGGCATCAACTGCTACGCCGTCGCTCAGAATGGCTATCTGACCTATAGCTACTACCTTTCCGACGTCGGGAGCAGTTGGGCTGCCCCTGGACTGCTCACGCCCTCTTCGCTTGGCCTCTCCAATCTCCCCTGCCGCCGCGACATCGCCTTGCTCCTCGCGCCGTCCTACGCCGCGCAGATCTACGGCGGTGATTCCGGGATGCCCGTCTTCTTCGTCTACGAAGGCAAGCCCGTCGTCACCTCGCTCTTCTGGACCGTCATGGCAGGCTCCTCCCTCGTCACCGGCGCCGACATCCTCGATGCCTACATCCGACAGGCAAGCGGCGGCGCCGAATCACTCAAACGCATCACAATCCCTTCGGAGGTCAACGAATGAAGCTCACGTCCTGCATCGCCACGCTCATCGCATCGGTCCTCACCGCCTGCGCGGCTGACACCGTCCCCATGACCTCCGAGGCGCAAAACCGCGTCAACCCGCCCGCCGCCGGCAAACTCGCCTATGCCATTTCCGAGGACGGCACATCTGCAACCCTCTACGTCGGCGCTGACGGCAAAGCCGCGCCCGTCGCTGACCCCGCCGCGCTGCGCTCCGTCATCGTCGCGCCATACCCTGCCGGCTCCTTCGACGTGGACCCGGGCGACGCCGTCGTCGGCACCGGCGCATCCGGCAAGACCTACGCCTCCGCGTCGAAAAATACGCCCGTCACCATGACCGTCACCATGCTCGACGGCTCGATGATCGGAAAGGTCGGATATCTGTTGGGCGGCGGCTCCGCCATGACGCCGGGCATCGTGCACGTCGCAACGACCGTCGACGGCTCCGTCGCCACGCTCTCCCTGCTCACGGACAACGGCGGCTACATCTACGGCATCAGCGTCTACCCGCCTGAGGCAAGCCGCGTCAACGACACCACCGTCAGCGACTTTACCGTGCGAGACTCCCTCGGCGTCTATCAATTGTCAAACCTCCGCAGTCAGCTCATCAACTACCACAACGGCAATCGCGGCGAGGACTGGTCTGACTACCCCGCTCGCCGTCAGATCCGCACGGCCGGCAACCCAATCTACTTCGGCGCGGACTCTTCCGCGTCGCTCATTCCGAGGCCCGGCGGTCTCTCCGTCGGCGTCCTCGGCACCAACGTCATCACCGTCGAGGCGCTGGCAGGCAGCGCGCCGGCCACCGGCTCCATCGACGTCACCGACGTCGAGGTCGGGACCTCCGCCGTCACGCTGACCGCGACTCTCGGCGGGGGCCTCCAGCCCTCGGCCGTGACCGTCTATGAGGCTTCGTCCTTGTCGGATGACTTCGTCGGCACGGGCTCGACGGTCACCTCCCTCGGCGGCGACTCCTACGCCTTCGCGCTCCCTCGACAGCCTGGCACCGATCACTTTTACCAGCTCCGCGCCGACGGCGGCGTCACCTCCGCCACCGTCAAGGTCTCCGGGGACCTCGAAGTCACAGGCGGCATCATCCTGACCTCGCCCAATGGCACCAGGTGGCGCATCTCTGTCACGGATGATGGCGTCTTGTCCGCTTCGGAGGTCACGCCGTGAGCGCGGTCTACGAAAAGCTCGTGTCTAAGATGGCGCGCGTTACGGACATCCCCGCGGCAGAGATCAGAGTGATCTATGAGCGGCGTGCGCGTCTCGAGCACGCACGCGCCGAGACAATCATCCGCGCCGACCTGCAGCAGTTCCGCAGCCAGACGCCCAGGCGCCAGACGAATGCAATCGCCTCCGTGCCGAAAGTGGCAGCCAATTACGACCGTTACCTCGGTGCATTCAAGGAGCTGCGTCGCCGCATCCGTCACGATGACCGAAAGGAGAGGACAAACGTATGAACGACCAGACCACGCGAGATCTCATTGACCGGGTGCGAAGCGGCAAGGCCTCCGAAACTGACCGCGTCATGCTCATCGGCGAGATGGCCAACTGCTTCGCCCTCCAGCAGGCAAGACTTCAGGATGTGGACAGCCGCATTCAGCGGTTCGAGGGGAAGCTGTGGAAGCTCCTTTTTCTCTCCGTCGCCGGCAATCTCCTTCTCGCCGGCGTGAAAATCTCCGGCTTTATCTGACACACCACAACAGAAAGGAACACAATGAAAAAAATGCTCGTCAAAATCGCCAAAGCCGCCGCCTCTTGGGCTCTCGGTTACGCCGGAGCCGCGGCGGCCTGGACGCTCGACCACATCAACGGCAAGTTGCAGGGCAAAGCCTGGGTCGCCTTCGTCGCCGCTTGGGCCCGCGACACCGCCGCCTTCCTCACCTCCTTCGCCGGCGCTCTCGAAGATGGGGCGATCACCGAGGAGGAGCGCCTCCGCGTCACCGCCGACGCCCAGCGCCTTGCCGACCGCGCCAAGGGCCTCATCGAGGACGCGGCAGAAGCCGAAAAGGCCGACTAAATGCTCACCGCCGTCGCCGTCATCGCCGCCGCCGTCTTCGGCAGCTTCGTCGTCCTCCTCCTGGCCGTCAGACTATGGCGCGACATCCAGGAGGAGGACCGGCGCATCGCAGCCGCGGACGCGATCAGCGAGCAGATTAAACTCCAGCGAAAGGCCCTCTCAGATGCGATCCATGCTCAGAATCTTGCCGCCATTGCTGATGCTCGCCGCCGCCTCTTCCGGCTGCGTCGCGCATACCGAGATCTCACCGGCAGCGCCTATCCTTGACGGCGGCGCCTGGTACCCAGACGGCGCCACCGTCACCGGCCGCACCACAATGGACCAGGCCGACGGGCAGACCCCCGTCCGCGTCTACCCCGTCCCCGTCGTCGTCATTCCGGTCGACACATTCAACTATCTCATGATGACGGAGTGATCATGGCTAAGCTCGTGGCCAACATCACCGCCGCCCGTCTCCTCGGCCTTCTCGCGGCAGCTCAGCGATCCGTCCGCCGCATCCCGAGCAGGCGCTTCGCCGCTTCCGGAGGACTCCACCCCTGGAAGGTCCGTAGGTCCGTCACGGATGGCGCCTTCGTGGTTTACATTCCAGAAGGCGCATTCGTCGGCTACGCCCTCGACACGACCGATCTGACGAAGTCCGAGTGGCCAACATCTGACAGCTGGTTCGTCGTTCCCTCCGGATCGCTCGGCGCAGCCTCCGACGGAGCGGTCACAGCCGCTCCGGTCGTGGCCAGATTCTTCGCGTCCGGCGACGGCGCGCTGAAAGTGCGGTTTGCTTTGGAGGGAGACCCGGAGACACCGGTCTTCTCGGCAGCCGTCGCGTCGGTCTCCTTCGTTCCATCCTCCGCAAAAGCCACCGTCGCGCAGCGCGTCTTCTCTGCGCTCTCCATGGCGGGGGGGATCTCAGAGTTCCTCGGGCCTCCGAGATTCGAGTTCGACCAAGGCGCAGGCCAATGGATGCAGCGATTCTACCGGAGTTCGTTTGGCCCTGACGGCCTTGTCGAGTCTGCCGACCTCGCCTTTGAGCAGCCGGCCAAAACCCTTCCGGACGAACTGGCCCAAACGGAGGCTTGACCATGACGAAGATTCTCGAAGACGAACTCCCCGCCTTGGTTGGCGCATCCGGAGGCGCACGCGCGGTGCACCTGTGCGCCGCCGGCGGCGAACCTGTAGTCATGGAAAGCGGACACCCGCCTATAGGAGCAGCAGGACCGTCTAACAAGCCTGACCCGCACGTCGGCTGGATGTATCTCTACCCCGGAAGCGTGACGCATGAGCGGATGACCGCAAGGCGCAACCTCACCGGCTTCGGCGAGTGGCCCTTCGACCCCTCGCATTACAATGACAGACTCTCGGCCGGAACAGGCGCTGGCGGACTCGTCACCCTTGACGCGTCACTCTCCGTCGGCCATTATGACACGATGCCCGCTGGACCGGCGCGCTCCGCGCTGGACGCCGCTGCCGCGATGGTGGAGACGATTCTTGGCGGCTATGACGCAGATATCCTCCTAAGGCCTCCCGCATCCCTCGTGGCAATGACTCCGGCAGCGCTTGCTGAGCCTGGCCCCATGAGATGGGGGCCCGGTCCCGCCCAGTGCCCATTCTTCGCCTCCCCCTCCGGAGTCGGGGGCTCCGGCGTCCTCGCGCTCTCGACATCACTCTCGGTAGACGCCGTTGCGCCTTACGGCGTCTCTTCTGACAATTCTTGGCGAATGAATCTGTCGGTGGCAGCTTCCGACCGCGCAAGACTCTCCGCGCTCCTCTTCCCGCTTGCATGGCGCGCGGGAATGTCCGTGAGAATCCGCAACCGCCTCCGCGTCACGATCACCAATTCCGTCGGCCAGGCTGACGCGTCCTTCTCCGGCGAACTCCCGACACTCTCCTCGCTCGAAATGCACATCCTGAGCGGATCGGGAGAGTGGACCGGCGGCCTCGCAGACTTCGGCCAATACGCTTCGCACAGGAGTCTGAGCGTCCCCCTCGAAACGCCGCTCAGACTCCCGCTCGACGCCTACGGAGAGACGGAGATCTCCTCTGACATCGTCATGGACGTCCCCGTCCCACCGTCTCGGCAGATACTCTTTTCCCTCTCCCTCCCCGAAGACTTCGTCGGCACCTTCCGCAATGCGGCGATCCGCAGCTTCGTCCCAACCTCGCCTGACCGCGTCGCCATCGGCAACCTCTCCCTGGTCATCTACATCACATCGATGCTCTCGATCGACGAAGGTGCAGTCACGCCGCTCTTCGCCTGATTCGCATGACACACAAAAGCCTTGCCGTCCACACTCCCGACTCACGCCACGCAGCCGAGTAACCTCCCAAGCCGCTCCATCACCTGGATCAGCCCGCGACAGATGTTAGATTCACCGTCCGTTTGGTCCACCATAAATGACGAAGCAAAGTCTGAGGTCCTTTCGGGGGCCTCTTTTTTGTGTCTGTGCGGCATGGGGCCGCAGGGCGTCGCGCGCCGTAATGTGTCAAATGAAAAGTGCACCGAACGAGGCGTAAGTGCCGCTATTCGTCAAATAGAAAGTGCACCGAAGCCTATTGCTCCGGCAGTTAAATATCAGCATGAGCGGCATACTGGACGTGCCTGTCCTTGAAGTAGCCTTTTACACGCTCTGGGGTGGATTTGAGCATCTGCATATGAGATTCGGCTTTTTCCAGCAGCTTTTCACGCGACCTTCGCGGCTTCCAGATATTTAACTGCCAGAGCAATAGGGTTTGATACACTAGTTTCCCGACGGAGTTTAGCCACCGGACAGTTGTGAAAAGACACCCATTTAGGGTTTGATACACTGGAACGCCTCGTCTCGGTCGCCCTGACCAGTTGTGAAAAGACACCCATTTAGGGTTTGATACACTCACGCAGAAGCCCGCCCCTCGGCTATCCTAGTTGTGAAAAGACACCCATTTAGGGTTTGATACACTCGACCCAAAACCATCCCCTCGGACTTACAGTTGTGAAAAGACACCCATTTAGGGTTTGATACACTCATAAACGGACATACTAATCCTCATAATCAGTTGTGAAAAGACACCCATTTAGGGTTTGATACACTCATAAACGGACATACTAATCCTCATAATCAGTTGTGAAAAGACACCCATTTAGGGTTTGATACACTCGCCGCTACGACCCGTTTGACGGCCACATGTTGTGAAAAGACACCCATTTAGGGTTTGATACACTTGACGATTACGAGGGCGACGGCCTCGGATAGTTGTGAAAAGACACCCATTTAGGGTTTGATACACTGCTGATACGACAGGTCCGCACGCACGGAGGGTTGTGAAAAGACACCCATTTAGGGTTTGATACACTGGGCGCTCGGTCTTGCCCTAAACAACGACGGTTGTGAAAAGACACCCATTTAGGGTTTGATACACTCTTCTTGG
Organism: uncultured Kiritimatiellota bacterium; assembly: GCA_944391065.1. GTDB lineage: Bacteria > Verrucomicrobiota > Kiritimatiellia > RFP12 > DVOR01 > Spyradenecus. The sequence continues at coordinate 52,055 of CALXSH010000008.1, forward strand.
TTGTCATCTCTGCGACGGCGGAGTTGTGAAAAGACACCCATTTAGGGTTTGATACACTCTACGTCTTCCGCACCGACAACGCCATCCCGTTGTGAAAAGACACCCATTTAGGGTTTGATACACTCAAGTAGGGCGTCGGCTTGTCGGCATAACCGTTGTGAAAAGACACCCATTTAGGGTTTGATACACTCGCAACAGAGTACCCCGCCACCAACCGCAGGTTGTGAAAAGACACCCATTTAGGGTTTGATACACTGAAGACTAGATCGGAAAGCGTGGTTAGAATGTTGTGAAAAGACACCCATTTAGGGTTTGATACACTTCTTAGCGCAACAATCGAGAAATTGCACAGTTGTGAAAAGACACCCATTTAGGGTTTGATACACTAAGTTCAAGCGGGTCATCGGCATTCCCCGCGTTGTGAAAAGACACCCATTTAGGGTTTGATACACTTTCGGCATCCGAAGGCACCAGAGCCGCCTCGTTGTGAAAAGACACCCATTTAGGGTTTGATACACTTGATCAGATTAAAAATCCTATTGATTTCGGGTTGTGAAAAGACACCCATTTAGGGTTTGATACACTTTTTACCTGGAGAAGTTCGCGGTGGACGCGTTGTGAAAAGACACCCATTTAGGGTTTGATACACTCCAACTACGCGCGCGGCATCTATCCCGACCGTTGTGAAAAGACACCCATTTAGGGTTTGATACACTTCGATGATGGCGTTGGTTTTGACGGCGCTGGTTGTGAAAAGACACCCATTTAGGGTTTGATACACTTGGCGGTGGAGGAGGGCGATCTGGACGGCGGTTGTGAAAAGACACCCATTTAGGGTTTGATACACTCGTCACCGGCATCGCGCGCTCGACCAGCGTGTTGTGAAAAGACACCCATTTAGGGTTTGATACACTGAGGGGGCGGAGAAAGCGACGAACGAGGTCGTTGTGAAAAGACACCCATTTAGGGTTTGATACACTAGAAATCTCTCGTACGGGGGCCACTTGGGAGTTGTGAAAAGACACCCATTTAGGGTTTGATACACTCACTATGCCCATCATCATCCCTGACATCCTGTTGTGAAAAGACACCCATTTAGGGTTTGATACACTCAACTTTGCCGGTGCGATAAACGAGATCGAGTTGTGAAAAGACACCCATTTAGGGTTTGATACACTCTATCAGTGCCATAAAAAGGCAAAGAGCCAGTTGTGAAAAGACACCCATTTAGGGTTTGATACACTAAAACGCCGTGGATAGTGAAGAGCGTCTGGTTGTGAAAAGACACCCATTTAGGGTTTGATACACTGCCGATTGCGGTGAAGTTCGCTGAGTCGTTGTTGTGAAAAGACACCCATTTAGGGTTTGATACACTACCGTCCGACCTCGTTCCAGCGCAGGCGCAGTTGTGAAAAGACACCCATTTAGGGTTTGATACACTCCACCAATGCGCGGCGGTGAGGGCGAAGTGGTTGTGAAAAGACACCCATTTAGGGTTTGATACACTTTATCCCGCAAAACGTTTACCATGCAGTAGTTGTGAAAAGACACCCATTTAGGGTTTGATACACTCTTCGTCTTCGGCGGAAACAAGCGCCTGCTGTTGTGAAAAGACACCCATTTAGGGTTTGATACACTATAGACGTTGTCCATGATAGGATAGATAGGGTTGTGAAAAGACACCCATTTAGGGTTTGATACACTCAACGCGGTCAATCGGCGGCTGCTCGCGGAGTTGTGAAAAGACACCCATTTAGGGTTTGATACACTTGGTTTTGAGCCGCGCACGGCTGGTTTTTAGTTGTGAAAAGACACCCATTTAGGGTTTGATACACT